>JBEGVR010000232.1:0-14418 GCA_041178265.1 Pseudomonadota bacterium
GCGCGCCGGTGTTCGAGGCCTTCGTGCCGCAGATGCTCAATTACGAATCGGTGGGCGGCGTGAACTTCAAGAAAGGCTGCTACCCCGGCCAGGAGGTGGTGGCCCGCAGCCAGTTCCGCGGAACGCTCAAGCGGCGTGCCACCCTGGCCCATGCGCCAGCGCCCTTGCAGGCGGGCACCGAGATCTTCAACGCGCAGGATGCCTCGCAGCCCTGCGGGCTGGTGGCCCAGGCCGCGGTAGCGCCGGGAGGCGGGTGGGACGCGATCGTGTCGCTGCAGACCAGCGCGATGGAGGGCGGCACCCTCACGGCGGGCACGGCGGACGGCCCCGTGCTGTCGCTACAGGCCCTGCCCTACCCGCTCCTGGCCGACATCTAATGCGGGCCTGCACGGCGTTTCGTGCGGCGCGTCCTCGGTTGGCCCTCAGCGTGTGAGCGACGCCACCATTTCGATGTGGGCGATGCCCACTTCCTCGAAGGGCTCTCCGCGCGGAACGAAACCCAGACGCGCGTAGAAATTCTCGGCGCTGCGCTGCGCGTGCAGCATGACCTCGGTGTCGCCCCGCAGGCGGGCAGCGTCCATGAGGGCCTGCATCACGAGTTGGCCCGCACCGCCGCCGCGCAGCACCTCGTGCACCGCCACCCGTCCGATCTGGGCCTGGCCTGGCTGGGGCTGCAGCAGGCGCCCGGTGGCCACCGCCTGGTCCAGGCGGTTGTAGACGACAGCGTGCAGGGCGCTGGCATCGGCGGCGTCCCATTCGAGTTCGGCCGGGATGCGCTGCTCCCGAACGAAGACCCGTGTGCGGATCACACCCGCGTCGCGGCCCAGGTCGCTCCAGGACCCGGTACGCGCGCGCAGCATGGGCTCGTGGGCCTCGAAGCCGGTGAGGATCTGGCGCAGCACGGGCGGCACCGGGCGCGAGGTCTGGGTGGTGGGGTCGGCGAACACGTAGAGCAATTCGCCGCCGATCAGGCGCTGGTCGCCCCGGAAGATGGAGCCTTCAAACAGCATGGAGCTGTTGCCGATGCGGCCGCAGCGCAGGGCCACGTCCAGGCGGTCGTCCATGCGGGCCGAGGCGAAGTATTCGACGGTGGCCTTCTTCACGTACAGGTCGCCGCCCAGGTGGTGCATCGCCTCTTCGTAGGGCAGGCCCAGCATGCGCCAGTAGTCGGCCACCGCGGTGTCCAGGTACATCAGGTAGTGGCCGTTGAAGACGATCTTCTGCATGTCCACTTCGGCCCAGCGCACGCGCAGGCGGTGGAAGAAACGGAAATCGGAGCGCTTTTCAGTCATGGCGGGTGGCAGTCGCGGATGTGGCATGTCGGCGGACAAAACTGTGGCATCGTACCCGGTCGTTTTCCGGAGACTCCACCATGGCCTTCATCCACTACGTCACCCAGGTCCAGTTCGATTTCGGGGCCATCCAGCTGCTGCGCCAGGAGTGCGCGCGCGTGGGCATCACGCGCCCGCTGGTCGTGACCGACCCCGGCGTGCGCGACGCGGGCGTGCTGCAAAAGGCGCTGGACGCCCTGGCGCCCCTGCCTTGCGCGGTTTTCGATGCCACACCCTCCAATCCCACCGAGGCCGCGGTGCGCGCCGCCCGGGTGATCTACCAGGCACAACGCTGCGATGGCCTGGTCGCCGTCGGGGGTGGCTCGGCCATCGACTGCGCCAAGGGCGTGGCCCTGATGGCCACGCACGAGGGACCGCTTGCCCACTACGCCACCATCGAGGGTGGCTCCCCGCGCATCTCCGAGCGCGCCGCGCCCCTGATCGCGGTACCCACCACCAGCGGCACGGGCAGCGAGGTGGCGCGCGGGGCGCTGCTCATTACGGACGACGGTCGCAAGCTGGGGTTCCACTCGCCCCACCTGATCCCGCGCGCCGCGATCTGCGACCCGGAGTTGACCCTGGGCCTGCCCGCGCGCCTGACCGCCGCCACGGGCATGGACGCCATCGCGCACTGCATGGAGACCTTCATGTCCGCGGCCTTCAACCCGCCAGCCGACGGCATCGCCCTGGACGGCCTCGCGCGGGGCTGGACCTACATCGAGCGCGCCACCCGCGACGGCAGCGACCGCGAGGCGCGCTTTCACCTCATGAGCGCCTCCATGCAGGGCGCCATGGCATTCCAGAAGGGCCTGGGCTGCGTGCATTCGCTCAGTCACAGCCTGGGCGGGGTCGATCCGCGCCTGCACCATGGCACGCTCAATGCCATGTTCCTCCCGGCGGTGGTGCGATTCAACGCGGCTTGCGAACCGGTGCAGCGCGAACGCCGCCTCGAGCGCATGGCGCAGGCCATGCGCCTGGACCGGGCTGGCGACATACCGGACGCGATCCGCGACATGAGCGCCCGCCTGGGCCTGCCCGGGGGCTTGGGCGAGATGGGTGTGAGCTCTGAGATGTTCGCCCGCGTGGTCCAGGGCGCGCTGGACGACCACTGCCACAAGACCAACCCGCGCGCGGCCTCGGCTGCCGATTACGAAGCGATGCTGGCCGAGTCGCTTTGAGGCCGGCGGGGCGGCAGCCACCGCGCCAGCAGCCGCCGGCCGGTGGCGCGCAGCGGGCGCTCGAGGTGGCGTTCGCTGGCCGCGGCCAGAAGGCATGACAGGACGACGCCTGTGGCCAGGATGACGATCCGCAAGCCCGTTGGCAAGGCCTCCACCGGCCCTGGTGTCCACAGCGGCAGGACGAACCAGGCGAAGGTGAAGAAAAGCATCGGGTGCAGCAGGTAGGTGCCGTAGGTGATGTCGCCAAGCCACTGGGCCATCCCCCGGGCGCGCGCGGGCACCATGACCTGCCCGCTGACCCACACCAGGGTCACGCCCGCCAGGGGCAGCAGCACGCCGCGCCAACCCACCAGCTCTGCGCCCGAGACCGCGGGTGCGCATGCGATCAGCAGCGCCGCCATCCCGCTCCAGGCCAGGAGGCCCCAGCGCAGGTCCAGGACCTGACCGCCATGGCGGCGGGCCCGCCCAATCAGGCAGCCCGCAAAAAAGTAGGCCGCGAAGGCCGGTAACTGGTGGTAGACGGGGCCAGAAGCGGACAGGCCCAGCGCGCCCACCGTCCAGTCGATCCATGTCCATTGCACGACAACCAGCAGCGCCAGGACCGGCAGCCGCCAGGACGCCAGGGGCAGCACGCGAGCGATCAGCGGCATGGCCAGGTAGAACATGAATTCGATGCCCAGCGACCAGCCGCCGATGGCCAGCGCCGACCAGGCCGGTGTGAAGCCGCCAAACAGGAACGTGGCGTTGAATACCAGCAGCCCGAAGCCGCCCGGCACCCACTGGCCATTGCGCGCGGCCAGCATCAGCAGGAACAGCGCGCACACTGCCACATACAGGGGCGCCAGGCGCAGCCACCGCACCGCCAGGAACGCGGCGAACCCGCGCGGGCTGCCGATCGCCTGCGCGTCATACACATAGGCCAGGCTCGCACCCGACAGGATGAAGAACAGGTAGACGCCGTAGGTGCCCAGAGTAGACACCGTGGCCAGGTCCTGCCAGTACAGGAAGTGGTAGACCATCACCGAGAGCGCGCACAAGCCGCGCAGGATGTCCCAGCCCAGGACCCGGTCCGTGCCCACGCCCGCGTCCATGCCTGCGGATGCCAGCCCGGTCGTCACAACGCCTCGACCCGGCCCGGATCCGGCTGCTCCAGCCAGCGGGCGAATTCGTCGGCCAGCTGGCGGCTGGCGGCCACGGCGGCCGTCCAGGTACGTGCGCGGGCGGCCACGTCCGCGCCGTAGCGGGTGAAGTCCGTGCGATCAGGTAGCTTGCCGTTCGGCAGCCTGGCTACCCAGGCCGGGTCCGGGGCCAGCACCAGCATGCCGTCCAGGAAAGACGTGGACCGGTGGCGCCAGCGCAGGCCCTTGTCCAGCCAGCCCGGAACCACGGCTTTCTGAAAATGCGGGTACAGCACGAGGCCAGCGCCCTGCCCGCTGGGCGCAGCGGCCGCGGCGCGGTAATCCAGGTGCAGGTGGTAGTCGGTCAGGCCGCCATCCCAATGCGCGCCGGGCAAGGCCCCGGGGATGCCGGTGACCGCACGCAGCGCAAAGGGGATGGAGCAACTGGCCTGGACCGCCTGGAAGAAGTTGTCGATGGTCAGGGCGACGCGGCGGGTGGGGTAGTCCTGCGTGGAAAAGGGCAGCGCGCCCTCCCCCGCCGAGAACACCACACGCTCCAGCCAGGCTCCCAGGGCCTTGCGATGGACCGCGTTGGACAGGAAGGCACCCAGGTAGCCCAGGGGCGTGCCGACGGGATGTTCGCGTCGCAGCACATGGCGCCCGCGCGCGACCACCACATGCAGGCGGTAACGCGCATGCCCCAGCACCTCCTGCACCCGTCCGCCATAGAAGCTGCGCAGGCCTTCGCCGAAGCGCTCGGACACATGGTCCGCCGTCGGCGTGCGCCGGCCTGGCGGGACGTCATAACGCTGGTGGATGTAATCGTGCGAGAGCCGCTCAAACGCCGCGACGGTATCCGCCAGGCAGGCGGTGGCCAGGCGCCAGGCGCCGATGGAGGCGCCCACCAGGTGCACGGGCTGCGTGCTTGCGGTCAGCCAGTGGCCGAAGATGAACTGGTCCAGCGGTCCCAGCACCAGGCCCTTGGGCCCGCCTGCCGCGCCCGGCACCACGCTGATGTCCTGCGGTGACAACCCGTGCAGCGCGATGTGGGCCCGCGCGCGCGGACCGGCGTACAGGCGCAGGGCAGGCGGGGCGGCCATGCCTATTTGCGCTGGCCCTGCAGCTTGGCAAAGGCGCCGGCCATGGCGGTGGGTGCCGCCGGAGCGGGGGCCGGCTTCCAGCCACGGCCGGGCGCGCGCGGCTCGAAGCGGTTGTCAGCGCCTCGCGCCTCACGCGCGCCGCGGGCGGGCGCTTCGCCCAGCTTCATGGTGAGGCTGATGCGCTTGCGGGCCGGGTCGACCTCGAGCACGCGGACCTTGACGATATCGCCGGTCTTGACCACCTCACGCGCGTCATTCACGAATTTGTGCGCCAGCTGGCTCACATGCACCAGGCCGTCCTGGTGCACGCCCAGGTCGACGAAGGCGCCGAAGGCAGCCACGTTGCTCACCGTGCCTTCGAGCTCCATCCCTTCGCGCAGGTCGGCGATGTCTTGCACGCCCTCATTGAACCGTGCCACCTTGAAGTCGGGCCGCGGGTCGCGCCCGGGCTTTTCCAGCTCGGACAGGATGTCGCGGACGGTGATCACGCCTACCGTGTCGTTGGCAAAGAGCTCGGGCCGCAGGGTCTTGAGCAGTTCGCCCCGACCCATCACGTCCTGCACCGGCCGGCCCACGGCGGCCAGCATTTTTTCCACCACCGGATAGGTCTCGGGGTGCACACCGGTCATATCCAGGGGGTTGTCGCCCCCACGTATGCGCAGGAAGCCGGCGGCCTGCTCGAAGGTCTTGGCGCCCAGGCCGCTCACGTCCATCAGCTGCTGGCGGCTGCGGAAGGCGCCATGCGCCTCGCGCCAGCGCACCACCGACTTGGCCACCGTGCCCGAAAGGCCTGACACGCGCGCCAGCAGGGGCGCGCTGGCGGTGTTCAGGTCCACGCCCACGCCGTTCACGCAATCCTCGACCACCGCGTCCAGCGTTCGGGCCAGCTCGCCCTGGTTCACGTCGTGCTGGTACTGGCCCACCCCGATCGACTTGGGGTCGATCTTGACCAGTTCGGCCAGCGGATCCTGCAGCCGCCGCGCGATGCTGGCCGCGCCGCGCAGGCTCACGTCCACATCGGGCATTTCCTGCGAGGCGAACTCGGAGGCGGAATACACCGAGGCGCCCGCCTCGGACACCACCACCTTCTGCAGGCCGGCAAAACGGTCGGCCACGGGGCCGGTCAGCGTGGACAGGCGCTTGATCAGGTCGGCGGCGAGCTTGTCGGTCTCTCGGCTTGCCGTGCCGTTGCCGATGGCGATGAGGTTCACGCCGTGCTTCTCGCACAGGGTGGCCAGGGTGTGCAGCGCGCCCTCCCAGTCGCGGCGCGGCTCGTGCGGGTACACCGTGGCGGTGTCGACCAGCTTGCCGGTGGCGTCGACCACCGCCACCTTCACGCCGGTGCGGATGCCCGGGTCCAGGCCCATCACCACGCGCGGACCCGCGGGCGCAGCCAGCAGCAGGTCACGCAGGTTGTCGGCAAAGACCTTGATGGCAACCTTCTCTGCATCCTCGCGCAGGCGCGTGAAGAGGTCGCGCTCGGTGGACAGCGAGAGCTTGACGCGCCAGGTCCAGGCCACGCATTTGCGTATCAGGTCGTCGGCCGGGCGCTTGGCATGGCTCCAGCCCAGGTGAACGGCGATGCGGCCCTCGGCCACCGAGGGCTGGCCCGGTTCGGGCTCCACCGGCAGCACCATGCGGGCGTCCAGGATCTCCAGCTGTCGGCCACGGAACACTGCCAACGCGCGGTGCGAGGGCACGCGGCCGATCGGCTCGTCGTAATCAAAGTAGTCGCGGAACTTGGCTACGTCCGGATGGTGTTCGTCCTTGCCCGAGGCCAGCCTGGACTTGAACAGGCCTTCGGCCCACAGCCACTGGCGCAGCGACTGCACCAGCGCGGGATCTTCGGCCCAGCGCTCGGAGAGGATGTCGCGCACGCCATCGAGCACGGCGGCGACGGTGGTGAAGTCCTCGCCGCCCTCGCCCTTTTCGGTTTTCACGAAGGGCTGGGCCTCGGCCTGCGGGTCCAGCGTGGGGTCGGCGTAGAGGCGGTCCGCCAGCGGCTCCAGGCCCGCCTCGCGGGCGATCTGGCCCTTGGTGCGGCGCTTGGGTTTGTAAGGCAGGTACAGGTCTTCGAGTTCCTGCTTGGTGGGCGCAGCCTCGATGGCGGCGCGCAGTTCGGGCGTGAGCTTGCCCTGCTCGTCGATGCTTTTGAAGATGGTCTCGCGCCGCTCCCGCAACTCGCGCAGGTAACCCAGTCGGTATTCCAGCTCGCGCAATTGGATGTCGTCCAGGCCGCCAGTGGCTTCCTTGCGGTAGCGGGCGATGAAAGGCACCGTGGCCCCGGTATCGAGCAGGCTGATGGCCGCCTGGACCTGGTGGGCTTGAACCTGGATCTCGGTGGCGATCTGCGCAACGATGCTTTGCATGCCTGGGGAAACTCAACACGTTTTCGGGACGCGCGAGTGTGCCACAGCACAGCGCGCGGTCCGGGGCACCCGCGGGTCTTGCGGGACACCCGAACGGGCCCTTCGCCGACAGGCTTTGGCGCCGCCGGGTTCGAAGAATCGCCGCTTCCTGCCCCCTCGAGGAGTTCCGCAATGCGCTCACGCACCCTGTTTCTCGCCCTGGCCACTGCCCTGGTCGTGGTGTTTGCTTACCTCAATTGGTCGGAATTCACCCGCGCCACACCCCTGAACCTGGGGTGGACCACGCTCACCGCCCCACTGGGCCTGATCCTGCTGGGGGTGCTGGCACTGGCGGCCATCGTGTTCCTGGCCAGCAGCGCGGTCAACCACTCGCGCCATGTGCGCCATGAGCGCGAACAGGCCAGGGCGCTGGAGGCCCAGCGTGAACTGGCCGAACGTGCCGAGGCTTCGCGCTTCATCGACCTGCGCAAGACGCTGGAGACGCACCTGCAGGAGACGCGCCAGCATGACAAGACCTCGGCCGCCGAACTCGAGCAGGCCCAGGCGCGCAGCCAGCGCGAGCTGCGTGGCCTGCTCGAACAGATGCACCGGGCCATGGCGATGCACCTGGGTGAGATGGAGGCACGGCTGGACGCGCGCATCGACGCGCTGACGGACCTGCGAACGCAGGGTACCGGGACGGCGCGGGCCACCCCCCCGGTGGGCGAGCCGGCGCGGGGGGCTCAGGCCGAGGCGGTGGCCACCCGCAACACGTAGCCGATACGTGGAAAGTGAACATGCACCGTGCCCGCGCGCGGATCGGTGCGGCGCAGCGTGTAGTGCGTGCGGGTGGCCGCCCGCAGTTCGCCCACCGTGGCCTCGGTGCCGAAGGATTCCGGCGTGACCGTGACCGGGCTGCCCAGGGGGATGCCATGGTCGTCCTGGAAGGCGCTGTCCACCAGCAGGTTGCGGCCCGGCAGCTCGGGCTCGCTGCGCGCCGCCACCGTGATCGCATCTGCGGCACTGAAACGGTCCGCGCGCCCAGGGCCGCAGGCGGCCAGGCGGTCCAGCCATTCCACCACCGCCGGCGTGGCCGCCAGGATGTCGGCCATCACCGGCACCTGGGTGCGCAGGAACCACAGGGGGTGGGCAGCCGAGAAATCGGCGACGCAGGGTTCGGCCCCGAACAGGAAGTCATGCTCCTCGACCATGCTGGCGATGCGTCGCAGGTAGGAGCGCAGGGCGGAGGTGGCATCCGCCGGCCGCAGCGCGGTCATGTTGGTGCGCATGGCCTTGCGGTCGGCGGCGAAGGCCTGGGCCTGTTCCGCCGGCGCATTCCGGAACATATGGGCTGCGCCGCGCGGCTGCAGGCCGTAGGCCATCGCCGCCCAGAACAAGGTGCTGTCGGCCCATTGCGCGAAGATGCGCGAGACGCCCCGCAGGTGCGGCGGATACAGCGTGGGCTCGGGCTGCACATGCTCCAGCACGTCGCAGATCAGGGCGCTGTCGCAATAGATATCGGCGCCCACCTGCAGGAAGGGGGTGCGGCGGTAGCCGCCGGTCAGGGCCACCACGTCGGGCTTGGGCAGCACTGCGGGCACATGCACCGATTTCCAGGCCAGCTTCTTGTGCCCCATCACCAGCCGGATCTTTTCGGAGAACGGCGAGACCGGGTAGTGATGCAGGATCAGGTCCAGGCTCATGGCGGTGTCCTCCGGGTGCGTCCGCGTGCGGACCGGGTCAGGCCAGCTTCACCAGCTGCTTGCCGAAGTTCTGTCCCTTGAGCAGGCCCAGGAAGGCCTGCGGCGCCGACTCCAGGCCCTGGGCGATGCTCTCGCGCGGGCGCAGCGTGCCGCTGCCCACGAGTTGTCCCAGTTCCTGCAGCGCCTGCGGCCAGACCTCCATGTGCTCGCTCACGATGAACCCCTCCACCCGCAGGCGACTCACCAGGATCAACTGCGGGTGCGTCATCGGAATCGGCTGGCCGTCGTAGCCCGCGATCATTCCGCAGATGGCGATGCGGCCGAAGGCGTTCATGCGCAGCATCACCGCGTCCAGGATGCGCCCGCCCACGTTCTCGAAGTAGCCGTCGATGCCTTGCGGGCAGGCGGCCTTGAGCGCCTTGCCCAGGGAGGCGGCGTCCGGGTGGGCCTTGTAGTCGATACAGCCGTCGAAGCCCAGTTCGTCGGTGACGTAGCGGCACTTGTCGGCACCGCCGGCGATGCCCACGGCCCGCGCCCCCCGCGCCTTGGCCAGGGCTCCCACCGCGCTGCCCACCGCGCCGCTGGCGGCGCTGACCACCACGGTCTGGCCCGGTTGCGGGTCGATGATCTTGCACAGGCCATACCAGGCGGTGACACCGGGCATGCCCACCGCGCCCAGGTAATGCGACAGCGGCACGTGGGTGGTGTCGACCTTGCGCAGCGCCCCAGGCGTATTGGCGTCGACCACGCTGTACTCCTGCCAGCCGCCCATGCCGACCACCTGGTCGCCAGGGGCCAAGCGCGGGTGGCGGCTCTCAGCCACCTCGCCCACGGTGCCACCGATCATGACCTCGCCCAGGGGCTGAGGCTGCGCGTAACTCTTGCCCTCGTTCATGCGCCCGCGCATGTAGGGGTCCAGGCTCAGGAAATGATGGCGCACCAGCACCTGACCGTCCTGCAGGGGCGGCGTGTCGGCGGTCACCAGCTTGAAGTTGGCGATGGAGGCTTCGCCCTGGGGGCGGCTGTCCAGGAGGATCTGGCGATTCTTGGGCATGGGAGTTCCTGAAATTTCAGCCGCCGGTGACGACGCTCACGCCGCCGTCCACGGCCAGCCACTGGCCGGTGATGTGCTTGCCGGCGTCCGACGCGAACAGCACGGTGATGCCCTTGAGGTCCTCGTCATCCCCGAGGCGCCGCAGCGGGGCGTGGGACGCCATTTCCTTTTCGCCCAGTTTTTCCAGCGCGCCCTGGGTCATGCGGCTGGGGAAAAAGCCGGGGCAGATGGCATTGACGTTGATGTGGTAGCGGCCCCATTCGCAGGCCAGCGCACGCGTGAAGTTGATCACTGCGCCCTTGGAGGTGTTGTAGGCCAGGGTCTGCAACTGCGGCGGGTTGCCGCCCAGGCCGGCGATGGAGGCGATGTTGATGATGCGCCCCTGCTGGCGCGGGATCATGCATTGCTTGGCCAGGTGCTGGCTCAGGATGAAGTAGCCCCGCACGTTCAGGTTCATCAGCTTGTCCCAGGCCTCCACCGGGTGGTCCTCGGCGGGCGCGCCCCAGGCGGCGCCCGCGTTGTTCACGAGGATGTCGACATGCCCCAGGCGCGCCAGGGTCTCGTCGGCCAGGCGGCGGATGTCCGCTTCCTTGCCGCAGTCGGCCGCGATCCACTGCGCGTCGATGCCGGCAGCCTTCAATTGCGCCGCGGCGCCCTCCAGGTCGGCGGCCTTGCGCGAGGTGAGCATCACCCGCGCCCCGGCCTCGCCCAGTGCATGGGCCATCTGCAGGCCCAGGCCACGCGAGCCGCCGGTGACCAGGGCGGTCTTGCCCTGGAGGTTGAAGAGGGTGTTAACGGTGCGGATCATGGAGGGTGCCTCTTTCAGTGGATCGGGGGATGCAAAACGGTGCGGGTCAGAACGCGTCCTCGGGCATGTCCGCGCAGGTGCGGTCGCGGCTGGCGACCACGCGCAGCCAGGCGTCGATGCGAGGCAATTCGTAGTGGAAGAAAAACTGCGCCGAGCGGCGGCGCCCCTCGTGGGCGGGATCCACGAGCAGCAGATCGAGCCACATCCAGGCCAGCACCAGGTGGCCGAAGGCCTGCATATAGGGCACCGCATTGGCCAGGGCATCGCCCGCATCACCGGTGGCCCAGGCGGCCTGGGTCGTGGCGCCCACCTGCTGCAGGGCCTGGGCCAGTGCGTTCGCGTGGGCCGCCAGGGCGGGCCGGTGCAAGGCCTGCGCGATGGTGGCGTCGATGCGGCCGGCCAGGAGCTTCAGGCCCCGCCCGCCTTCCATCGTGACCTTGCGCCCGAGCAGGTCCGCCGCCTGGATGCCGTGGGTGCCCTCGTGGATCATGTTCAGGCGGTTGTCCCGCCAGTACTGTTCGACCGGGAAGTCGCGCGTGTAGCCATAGCCGCCATGCACCTGGATCGCCAGTGAATTGGCCTCCAGGCAGAACTCGCTGGGCCAGCTCTTGGCCACGGGCGTGAGCACCTCCAGCAGCAGGCGGGCTTCGTCGGCGGCCTGCGCGTCGCCCGTGTGCTGTTCGTCCACCAGCCGGGCGCAATACAGCATCAGGGCCAGCGCGCCTTCGCTGTACGACTTCTGCGTCAGCAGCATGCGCTTGACGTCGGCGTGCTCGATAATTCGCACCTGCGGCTGCGAGGGGTCCTTGCCCGCGGCGCTTGCGCCGCCGCCCGGTTTCGCTCCGAGTAGTCGCCCCTGCGGGCGATTGCGAGCGTATTCCAGCGACGCTTCGTAGCCTGCCAGGCCCAGCGCGGTGGCCGCCATGCCGATGCCGATGCGGGCCTCGTTCATCATGTGGAACATGCAGCGCAGACCCTCGCCGGGTTGGCCCACGAGGTAAGCGATGGCGCCAGCCCCCGCGCCATCCAGGCCCCCGCCGCCCTGCGCCCGCACCGGGAATTTGCCCTCGCCGAAATTAAGCAGCGTGTTGGTCGTGCCGCGCCACCCGAGCTTGTGATTGAGGCCAGCCAGGGCCACGTCGTTGCGCTCGCCGGTCAGGCGCCCTTGGGTGTCTACCAGCTTCTTGGGAACGATGAACAGCGAGATGCCCTTGACGCCCGGCACCAGCTGCCCGTCGGCCGCCGGGATCTTGGCCAGCACCAGGTGGATGATGTTCTCGGTCAGCTCGTGCTCGCCGGCGGAGATCCACATCTTGTTCCCGCGCAGGCGGTAGCGAGGCCCCAGCGGATCCTGTTCGAAGTCCGCGCCATCGGGCACGGCGCGCGTGGTGATGTCCGAGAGCGACGATCCGGCCTGCGGCTCGGACAGGCACATGGTGCCGGAGAAACGCCCGTTGAATTCGTTGGCCGCGAACACCTGCTGCTGCAGCGACGTGCCATGCGCCATGAGCAGGTTGGCATTGCCCACCGTGAGCAGCCCCCCGCCGATGCTGATGGAGGCCTTGGCGAAGAACACGCCGGCCGCCGCCTCCACCACATAGGGCAGTTGCATGCCGCCGATCGCGTGATCCTGGGCGGCACTGAGCATGCCCGATTCGGCATAGGCGTCCCAGGCGGCCTTGGTGGCCGCCGGCAGGATCACCTTGTCGCCGTCCAAGCGCGGCTCCTGGGCATCGACCAGCCGGTTGAACGGCGCAAACTTCTCGCGGGCGATGCGCTCGCAGGTGTCCAGCACCGCATCGAAAGTGTCGCGGCTATGGTCCGAAAAGCGCGGACGCGCGGACAAGGTGCCGACCTGCAGCCAGTCGTGCAGCAGGAAGTCCAGTGTCTCGCGCAGCGCCATGGTGGCTCAGAGCACCTCGAAGATGCCCGCGGCGCCCATACCGCCGCCCACGCACATGGTCACGCACACCCGCTTGGCGCCCCGGCGCTTGCCCTCGATCAGGGCATGGCCGGTCAGGCGCTGGCCCGACACGCCATAGGGGTGTCCCACCGCGATGGCGCCGCCGTTGACGTTCAGGCGGTCGGCCGGAATGCCCAGCTTGTCACGGCAATAGAGCACCTGCACCGCGAAGGCTTCATTGAGTTCCCACAGGTCGATGTCCGAGACCTTCAGGCCCAGGCGCGCCAGCACCTTGGGCACGGCGAAGACCGGGCCGATGCCCATCTCGTCGGGTTCGCAGCCCGCCACCGCAAAGCCCAGGAAGCGGCCCAGGGGCTTGAGGTGGTTGCGGGTGGCATAGTCCTCACTGACCACCACGCAGGCGCCGGCGCCGTCCGAAAACTGGCTGGCATTGCCCGCCGAGACCAGGCCACCGGGCAGCGCGGCGCGGATGCCGCTGATGCCTTCCTGGGTCGTGCCTTCGCGCAGGCCTTCGTCCGTGCTCAGGGTCACTTCCTTGGCGCGCAGACCCATGACCGGGTCGGCGACGCCGGCCATCACCGTGATCGGCGCGATTTCGTCCTTGAACTTGCCGGCGGCCTGTGCGGCGCAGGCTTTCTGCTGGCTGGCGGCGCCGTAGGCGTCCATCGCGTCGCGGCCGATGCCATAGCGCTTGGCCACCTGTTCGGCCGTCTGCAGCATGTTCCAGTAGATCTCGGGCTTTTTCTTCATCAGCGAGGGGTCCTGGATCATGTGGGTGTTCATCTCCTGCTGCACGCAGGATATGCTCTCCACGCCGCCCGCCACGTACACGTCGCCCTCGCCCGCGATGATGCGTTGCGAGGCCATGGCGATCGTCTGCAGCCCGGACGAACAGAAGCGGTTGATGGTGACCCCGGAGACCGTCACCGGCAGTTCTGCCATCAGCGCCACCTGGCGCGCGATGTTGGCGCCCGTGGCGCCCTCGGGGTTGGCGCATCCCATGAGGACGTCCTCCACCGCGTCGCCGGGCACCCCAGCACGCTGCAGCGCGTGCTTGACCGCGTGGCCGCCCAGGGTCGCGCCATGGGTCATGTTGAAGGCGCCCTTCCAGCTCTTGGCAAGCGGGGTGCGGGCGGTGGAGACGATCAGGGCTTGGGTCATTTCGGGTCGTCCTCGCGGTTCAGGAGAAGGTCTTGCTCTCGACGACCAGGCGCTGGATCAGGGGCGCGGGCTCCCAGAACCTGGCATCGTCGTGGGGGTTGCGCTGGAAGCGCTTCATGGCCTGGACCATGTTGAACAGGCCGAATTCGTTGGCGTACTGCATGGGGCCCCCGCGGAAGATCGGAAAACCGTATCCCGTGATGTACACCATGTCGATGTCGCTGGCACGGGCGGCGATGCCCTCCTGCAGGATGTGCGCGGCCTCGTTCACGAGGGAGAACACCAGGCGCTGCACGATCTCCTCGTCGGCAATCTTGCGCGGGGTGATCCCCAGCGCCTTGCGGTGGTCGGCGATCAGCTGGTCCACCACCGGCGAGGCAATGGCGTCGCGCTTGCCCGCCTGGTAGTCGTACCAGCCGGCGCCGGTCTTCTGGCCGTAGCGCCCCAGCTCGCACAGCCGGTCGGCGCTGGCGCTGTACTTCATACCGGGCTTTTCGACATACCGGCGCTTGCGGATCGCCCACCCGATATCGTTACCCGCCAGGTCACCCATTCGGAAGGGCCCCATCGCAAAGCCGAACTTCTCGATGGCCTTGTCCACCTGCTGCGGCGTGCACCCTTCATCGAGCAGGAAGCCGGCCTGCCGGCTGTACTGCTCGATCATGCGGTTGCCGATGAAGCCGTCGCATACGC
>JBEGVR010000233.1:0-3270 GCA_041178265.1 Pseudomonadota bacterium
TGGTGATTGAAGCCGGCAGCAACCCCCAGGGCCAGCGCAGCGATGTGCCCCGCCTGGATCTCAGCCGAATCGAACTGCCCGTGCTGCCCGCAGCTGAGGCCGAACTGCAGGCCCACGAAGCCTGGCTGAAGGACCTGGACAAGGCCAGCGGCGGCAAGACCGTGTGGCGTGGCCTGGCGGCCTGACGGTCCACCAAACAAAAACGGCCCCAAGGGGCCGTTCGGTGCTCGGATGTGAAACCTTGGTGGGCGGTGCAGGGTTCGAACCTGCGACCCCTGCCGTGTGAAGGCAGTGCTCTACCGCTGAGCTAATCACCCGTTTCGGCCTTGCACCGAAGCCCGCCAGTATGCCACAGGCAGGTCCCACCTCCCCCGCACGCCTCAGGCCGCTGCCCCAGCCACCTGGCGCCACACCGTCTTGCCGCCGCTGGCCTTGTCCAGGTCCTTGAGCACGCCCTCGTGGGCGGCCAGTTCCTGCTCGGTCGCTTGGATCACCGGCAGCTCGAAGGAGCGCAGGTCCACCTGCAGACCCTGATAGGTGGATACGCCATCGCCCGGCCCCACGTCGATCAGGAGTGCGTCCTGGCCACGTGTGAGGTTGATGTAGACATCGGCCAGCAGCTCCGCGTCCAGCAGCGCGCCATGCAGGGTGCGGCTGGAGTTGTCCACGCCGAGGCGGTCGCACAGGGCGTCCAGGCTGTTTCGCTTGCCGGGAAACATCTCCTTGGCCATGACCACGGTGTCGATCACCCCGCCGATCACGGTGCGGATCGGGGGCTTGCCCGCGAGCTCGAGTTCCTTGTCCAGGAAACCCAGGTCGAAGGGCGCGTTGTGGATGATCAGCTCCGCGCCTTCTAGGTAAGCAAGAAGTTCGTCCGCGACCGCCCCGAACCGAGGCTTGTCCTGGAGGAATTCGCGCGTGATGCCATGCACCTTGATCGCGTCCTCGTGGCTGTCCCGGTCGGGGTTCAGGTAGAAGTGCTTGTTGTTCCTGGTGAGCTTGCGGGCCACCAGTTCCACGCACCCGATCTCGATGATGCGATCGCCGGTCTCGGCGGACAGGCCGGTGGTTTCGGTGTCGAGGACGATCTGGCGCATGGGTCGATTCTAGGCGGGCTGCCTCATGTAGGCAGGGACAACGATGCGATGAGGGACCCGCCGAAGCTGGGCAGGACCTAGTGATTTTCCTTGGCGTGGTTGATGGAGTACCTCGGGATCTCCACCACCAGGTCCTGGTGGTCCACGATAGCCTGGCACGACAGGCGCGAGTTCGGCTCCAGGCCCCAAGCGCGATCGAGAAGGTCCTCCTCGTTTTCGTCCATCTCGTTGAGGGACTGTAGCCCTTCGCGCACGACCACGTGGCAGGTGGTGCACGCGCAACTCATGTCGCAGGCGTGTTCGATCTTGATGTCGTTTTCCAGGAGCGCCTCGCAGATCGAGGTGCCCGCGCCGGCCTGGATCTGGGCGCCCTGCGGACAGTATTCGGGGTGCGGCAGGATCTTGATGATGGCCATGTCAGAGGGTCTCCACGTTGCGGCCGGCCAATGCCTTCTGGATACCGTGGTTCATGCGGGCGGCGGCAAAGCCCTCGGTGGCCTGGGCCAGGGCTTCGCTGGCGGCTTCGAGGGGGGCGGCCTCGGCCGCTTCGCGGACAGCCTGAGCCAGGTGTTCCATCGCCGCGTCGATGCGCGCGCGCTCGCCGGCGGCCAGCAGCTCGCCATCGGCGTCCAGCGCGCTGCGTGTGGCCAACAAGAGGCGTTCGGCATCCACCCGCGCCTCCACCAGCGCGCGCGCACGGATGTCCTGTTCGGCCGTGGCAAAGCTCTCTTGCAGCATCTTGGCCACCTGTTCGTCAGTCAGGCCGTAGGACGGCTTGACGTCGATGCGTGCTTCGACGCCGCTGGCCTGCTCGCGCGCGCTGACGGACAAGAGCCCGTCGGCGTCGACCGTGAAGGTGACGCGTATGCGCGCCGCACCCGCCGCCATCGGCGGGATGCCGCGCAACTCGAAGCGCGCGAGGCTGCGGCAGTCGGCCACCAGGTCACGCTCGCCCTGCACCACGTGCAGCGCCAGCGCGGTCTGGCCGTCCTGGTAGGTGGTGAAGTCCTGCGCCTTGGCAGTGGGGATGGTCTCGTTGCGATGGACGATGCGCTCGACCAGCCCGCCCATGGTCTCTATACCCAATGACAGGGGAATCACATCGAGCAACAACAGGTCGCCGCTGGCGTCGTTGCCCGCCAGCTGGTTGGCCTGGATCGCCGCGCCCAGGGCCACGACCTCGTCGGGATTCAGGTTGTTCAGGGGCGCACGGCCGAAGAACTCGCCCACCGCGCGCTGCACCTGCGGCATGCGGGTGGAACCGCCCACCATGACCACGCCTTGCACGTCCTCGCGATCGAGCTTGGCATCGCGCAGCGCCTTGCGTACCGCCGCCAGAGTGCGCGCGGTGAGGTCCGCAGTCGCGGCCTCGAAGGCCTCGCGGGTCACTGTCACCAGTACCTCACGCCCGCCCGCTGTCACCGTCTCCGTCGCGGACATCTGGGTGGAAAGAGCCTCTTTCGCACGGCGCGCCGCCATCTGGATCGCGGCCTTGTCCTCGGGCGAGGTGATCTGCACGCCCGCTTGCGCGCACATCACCTCGGCCAGCGCCCGGTCGTAGTCGTCGCCGCCCAGTGCGGAGTCGCCGCCGGTGGCCAGAACCTCGAACACCCCGCGCGAAAGGCTCAGGATGGAAATGTCGAAGGTGCCACCGCCCAGGTCGTAGACCGCATAGATGCCCTCGCTGGCGTTGTCCAGACCGTAGGCAATGGCGGCGGCGGTGGGTTCATTGATCAGGCGCAGCACGGTCAGGCCGGCCAGCTGCGCGGCGTCCTTGGTGGCCTGGCGCTGCGCGTCGTCGAAGTACGCGGGCACGGTGATCACCGCGCCATACAGGTCATCGTCAAAGCTGTCCTCGGCGCGGTAACGCAGGGTCGCCAGGATCTCGGCGCTGATTTCCACCGGGCTCTTGACCCCGTCACGCGTGTCCAGCGACACCATGCCCGGCTGGTCGATGAAGCGGTACGGCAGCCTGTCGCGGTTGGCGATATCGGCCAGGCCCCGGACCATGAAGCGCTTGACCGAGGCGATGGTGTTGTGCGGGTCCAGGGACTGCGCCGCATGGGCCTCGTGGCCGATCTGGCGCCCGCCGCCCTCGAGGTAACGCACCACCGAGGGCAGGATCACCCGCCCCTGCGCGTCGGGCAGGCACTCGGCCACGCCATGGCGCACC
>JBEGVR010000234.1:0-16101 GCA_041178265.1 Pseudomonadota bacterium
TCCCTGGAGCGAGAAGCATGCCCTGGGCAAGGGCTACCAGCTGTCGCACGCGCTGATCGCCATCGGCCGGGGCGAGATCTTCGGCGTGGGCCTGGGCGGCAGCGTCGAGAAGCTGCACTGGTTGCCCGAGGCGCACACCGACTTCCTGCTCGCCGTGATCGGCGAGGAGTTCGGCTTCGTCGGCATCCTGGCCCTGGCGGTGGCGTTTTTCTGGCTGACGCGCCGCCTGATCCACATCGGCCGCATGGCAGTGGCCATGGACCGCCTCTTCGCGGGCCTGGTGGCCCAGGGCGTGGGAATCTGGATCGGATTCCAGGCCTTCATCAACATGGGCGTGAACCTGGGTGCGCTGCCCACCAAGGGTCTTACCCTGCCGCTTCTGAGTTACGGCGGTTCCGCCATCCTCGTGAACCTGGTGGCCATCGCGGTGGTGCTGCGCATCGACTACGAAAGCCGCGTCGTGCAGCGGGGAGGGCGTCTGTGAGCCGCCGCGCCCTCGTCATGGCCGGCGGCACCGGCGGCCACATCTTCCCGGGCCTGGCGGTGGCCGAGGCCCTGCGCGATCGGGCGTGGACGGTGCATTGGGTCGGCGCCCCCGACAGCATGGAAAGCCACCTGGTACCTCCGCGCGGCTTCGCCTTCGAGGTCGTGCACTTCTCCGGCGTACGGGGCAAGGGCCCGGTGACGCTGGCCCTGCTGCCCCTGCGCCTGCTCAAGGCCTTCTGGCAAAGCCTGCAGGTGGTGCGCCGCGTGCGGCCCGACGTGGTCATCGGCCTGGGCGGCTACATCAGTTTTCCGGCGGGGATGATGAGCGTCCTTCTGGGCAAGCCCCTGGTGCTGCACGAACAGAACTCGCGCGCGGGCATGGCCAATCGCGTACTGGCCTTGGTGGCCGACCGAGTGTTCACCGCGTTCCCGAATGTGCTGTCCAAGGCCGCCTGGGTGGGAAACCCGCTGCGCGAAGGCTTCCTGCGTCAACCGCCGCCCGCAGATCGCCTGGCTGGGCGCAGCGGCCCCTTGCACCTGCTGGTGGTTGGGGGCAGCCTGGGCGCACAGGCGCTCAACGAGATCGTGCCCCGAGCCCTGGCCCTGATCCCCGCCGGGCAGCGACCGGTGGTGACGCACCAGAGCGGCGCGCGCCAGATCGACGCGCTGCGCGCCCACTATGAGGCGGCCGGCGTGCGGGCCGACCTCACCCCCTTCATCGACGATACGGCCCAGGCCTTCGCCAACGCCGACCTCGTGATCTGCCGCGCCGGCGCCAGCACCGTGACCGAGCTGGCGGCCGTCGGCGTCGCGGCCATCTACGTGCCCTTCCCGCATGCGGTGGACGACCACCAGACCACCAACGCCCGCTTCGTGGTCGACGCTGGCGGCGGCTGGCTGCTGCCGCAACGCGAACTCACCCCCGAAGGACTGGCGGCCCTGCTGCAGGGCGTGGACCGCGCGCAGCTGCTGGTGCGCGCCCAGGCCGCCAAGTCCCTGCAAAAAACCGAAGCGACGACCGAGGTCGTCGCGGCCTGCGAGGCCCTGGCTTCATGAAACACGCCATCAAGCACATTCATTTCGTCGGCGTGGGCGGCTCCGGCATGTCCGGCATCGCCGAGGTGCTGCGCAACCTGGGCTACGAGATCTCCGGTTCCGACCTGGCTGACACCCCCACGCTGCGCCGCCTGCAGGGCCTGGGTATCCGTACCTGCATCGGCCACGCCGAGGCCAATATCGCCGGCGCCGACGCGGTGGTCACGTCCACCGCTGTCCAGGCCGACAACCCCGAGGTGCTGGCCGCGCGCAAGCGCCTGATCCCGGTGGTGCCGCGCGCCATGATGCTGGCCGAATTGATGCGCCTGAAACAGGGCATCGCCATCGCGGGCACGCACGGCAAGACCACTACCACCAGCCTGGTGGCCAGCGTGCTGGCCGAGGGCGGGCTGGACCCCACCTTCGTGATCGGCGGGCGCCTCAATAGCGCGGGCGCCAATGCCAAGCTCGGTTCAGGCGACTACATCGTGGTCGAGGCCGACGAATCCGACGCCTCCTTCCTGAACCTGATGCCGGTGATGTCGGTGGTGACCAATATCGACGCCGACCACATGGAAACCTACGGGCAGGACTTCGGCCGCCTCAAGGCCGCCTTCGTCGACTTCCTGCACCGCATGCCGTTCTACGGCACCGCCATCCTGTGCCTGGACGATCCGGCGGTGCGCGAGATCCTGGCCGACGTGCAGTGCGCCATCACCACCTACGGCGTGGACGAGGCCGCCCAGGTGCGTGCGCTCAATATCCGCGCCGACGGCCCGCGCATGCGCTTTACCGCGCAGCGCCGCAACGGTGTGGTGCTGCCCGACCTCGATGTCACCTTGAACCTCGCGGGCCACCACAACGTGCTCAATGCCCTGTCGGCGATCGCCATCGCCGTCGAACTCAATATCCCCGATGCGGCGGTACAAAAGGCCCTGGCCGAATTCCGCGGCGTGGGCCGGCGTTTCCAGAGCTATGGCGACCTGCCGGTGCGCGCGGCCAACGGCGGAGGCACCTTCCATCTGATTGAAGACTATGGCCACCATCCGGTGGAAATCGCCGCGACGCTGGCCGCCGCGCGCGGCGCCTTCCCGGGCCGCCGCCTGGTGCTGGCCTTCCAGCCGCACCGCTACACCCGCACCCGCGACTGCTTTGAAGATTTCGTGCGCGTCATCGGGCATGCCGACGCCGTCCTCCTGGCCGAGGTCTATGCCGCCGGCGAGGCGCCCATCGTCGCTGCCGACGGCCGCGCCCTGGTGCGCGCGGTGCGCGTGGCGGGCCAGGTCGAACCGGTCTTCGTCGAGGACATCGCCGACCTGCCCCGTGCCGTGATGGAGATGGTGTGTGATGGCGACGTGGTGATGTGCATGGGTGCAGGCTCCATCGGGGGCGTACCCGCCAGGTTGGTGGATAGGGGAGCTTCGGCATGACCGCCGCCACCGCTTTCGGCAAGGTGGCCGTCCTCATGGGCGGACGCTCCGCCGAGCGCGAGATCTCGCTGATGTCGGGCGGGGGCGTGCTCAAGGCCCTGCAGGGCCGGGGTGTGGACGCCCACGCCTTCGACCCTGCCGCACGTGACCTGTCGGACCTGCGCCGCGAGGGCTTCGAGCGCGCCTTCATCGCGCTGCATGGCCGCTTCGGCGAAGACGGCACGGTGCAGGGCGCCCTGGAGCTCCTGGGCATTCCCTACACCGGCTCGGGCGTGATGCCGTCGGCCCTGGCCATCGACAAGGTCATGACCAAGCGCGTGTGGCTGGCCGAAGGCATCCCCACCCCGCGCTACGTGCTCCTGCGCCAGGGCGCCACGACGCCGCAACAGCTCACCGAGGCATCCCAGACGCTGGGCCTGCCCCTGATCGTCAAGCCCGCGCGCGAAGGCTCGTCCCTGGGCCTGACCAAGGTGCTGGACGCCGCCGACATGCCCCGCGCCTTCGAGGCCGCCGCCGTCCTGGACAGCGACGTGCTGTGCGAGCAGTTCATCGCCGGCGACGAGGTCACCTGCCCGGTGCTGGGCACGGGCGACGCCGCCCGCGCGCTGCCCGTGATCCGCATCGTCGCGCCCCAGGGCAACTACGACTACCAGAACAAGTACTTCAGCGACGACACCCGGTACCTCGTCCCCTGCGGCCTGCCCGCGGGCGAGGAGGCTGCCATCCAGGCGATGGTGCTCAAGGCCTACCGCGTCCTGGGATGCCGCGGCTGGGGCCGCGTCGACGTGATGATCGACGCCGCCACCCGCAAGCCTTACCTGCTGGAGATCAACACCTCGCCCGGCATGACCGGCCATTCGCTGGTGCCCATGTCGGCGCGTGCCGCCGGCATCGCCTACGACGACCTGTGCCTGCAGCTGCTCGCCAGCGCGGCGCTGGACAACCCCGCCCGCGTGACCCACCCATGAAACCGGCCATGCCCCTGCCCATCGACGTACGCGTCATGAACGCCACCGCCCTGCTGATGCTGGGTGTGTTCGGTGCCATCACGCTGTCCGCGCTGGGCTGGTGGGGCCTGCGGCATCCAGCCTTCTCGCTCACCGGCATCACGGTGCAGGGCGATGTGGCCCACAACAGCGCCGCCACCCTGCGGGCCAACGTGACGCCGCGCGTGCAGGGCAATTTCTTCACTGTGGATCTGGCTGCCGTACGCCAGGCCTTCCGCGAAGTGCCCTGGGTGCGTGAAGCCGTGGTGCGGCGCGAGTTTCCGCGCCGCCTGCGCGTGATCCTGCAGGAGCACCGCGCCGTGGCCTTCTGGGGCCCCGAGGGCGAGACCTTGCTGGTGAACAGCTTTGGCGAGGTGTTCGAGGCCAATCCCGGCGACCTGGACCAGGAGGACCTGCCACGCCTGTCTGGGCCGCGCGAGCAATCGGCGCAGGTGCTGGCGACCTATCGCGCGCTCGCGCCGATGTTCCGCTCCATGGAACTGGAGATCGAGCAGCTGACGCTCACCGCCCGGGGCAGCTGGCGGGCCCTGCTGGACACCGGTGCGCAGGTCGAACTGGGGCGTGGCGCGCCCGAGGAGATCGCCGCGCGGGCGCAGCGCTTTGCGCAGACGCTCACCCAGGCCACCTCCCGCTACGGGCGCCGTCCCGAGGCCCTGGTGTCGGCCGACCTGCGCCACGCGGATGGTTACGCCATCCGACTGCGCGGTGTCAGCACCCTGGGTAACGACGTAAAGAAAAAATAGAGAGGATTGCAATGGCAAAGGAATACAAGGACCTGGTCATCGGACTGGACATCGGCACCGCCAAGGTGATGGCGGTGGTCGCCGAAGTCCTTCCCGGCGGTGAACTCAAGCTCGCAGGCCTGGGTGTGGCGCCCTCCCATGGCCTCAAGCGCGGCGCGGTGGTCAACATCGACGCCACGGTGCAAAGCATCCAGCAGGCCCTGAAAGAGGCCGAGCTGATGGCCGACTGCAAGATCACGCGCGTCTACACCGGCATCACCGGCAGCCACATCCGGGGCATGAACTCCAGCGGCATGGTGGCCATCAAGGACAAGGAGGTCACGGCCGCCGACGTGGCCCGCGTGGTCGACACCGCCCGCGCGATCAACATCTCCACCGACCAGCGGCTCCTGCTGGTCGAGCCCCAGGAGTTCATGATCGACAACGAGGACGTGAAAGAGCCGATCGGCATGAGCGGCATCCGCCTGGAGGCCAAGGTGCACATCGTCACCGGCGCCCAGAGCGCGGCGGAGAACATCATCAAGTGCGTGCGACGCTGCGGCCTGGAGGTCGAACAGCTGCTGCTCAATCCCCTGGCGTCCAGCCTGTCCGTGCTGACGGCCGATGAGCGCGAACTGGGCGTGGCCCTCGTGGACATCGGCGCCGGCACCACCGATGTGGCCATCTTCACCGGGGGCGCGATCCGCCACACCGCCGTCATCCCCATCGCCGGCGACCTGATCACCAGCGACATCGCGATGGCGCTGCGCACGCCCACCAAGGACGCCGAGGACATCAAGGTGGAAAGCGGCTACGCCAAGCAGTTGCTGGCCGACCCGCAGGACCAGGTGGAAACGCCCGGCCTGGGTGACCGCGGCCCGCGCACCATCTCGCGCCAGGCGCTGGCCGGCGTGATCGAGCCGCGCGTCGACGAGATCTACCAGCTCGTGCAGCAGGTGATCCGCGAATCGGGCTACGAGGAGGTGCTCAGCTCGGGCATCGTGATCACCGGTGGCACCGCGGTCATGCCCGGCATGGTCGAACTGGGCGAGGACATCTTCCTCAAGCCCGTGCGCCGTGGCATTCCCAAGTACGTGGGCGCGCTCTCGGACATGGTGGCCCAGCCCCGTTCGGCCACCGTCATGGGCCTGCTGGAAGAGGCCCGCCTGGCCCGTGTGCGCGGGCAGAAGGTGGCCCAGAAGAACGGCTCGATGAAGACGGCTTTCGGCCGCTTCAAGGACCTGATCGTGAGGAACTTCTGATGCAAAAAACCAAGCTCTGGCTGGCGCGGGGAAGCCCACCGGCGCACCGTCGCGGACGAAGTTGTTCGACCGCGCCGCCGGCCACCGGCTGAGGCCCCTGCCAAACAACAACCAGACACATCCAGACAGGCAACTGCAGTTTTCGAATCAAGGAGTTAGACATGGCCATCGAAATGATCGAAGTCGAAGAATTCAACCTGGGAACCCAGATCAAGGTGATCGGCGTGGGCGGTGGCGGCGGCAACGCCGTCGAACACATGATCGAGCGCCGGGTGCAGGGCGTTGAATTCATCTGCGCCAACACCGACGCCCAGTCCCTGCAGCGGTCGGCCGCGCACAAGACGATCCAGCTCGGTCACAGTGGCCTGGGCGCCGGCAGCAAGCCTGACAAGGGCCGTGAAGCCGCGGAGGCGGCAGTCCAGGACATCCGTGAGGCGATCGCCGGGGCCCACATGCTGTTCATCACCGCCGGCATGGGCGGTGGCACTGGCACCGGTGCCGCACCGGTGATCGCGCGCGTGGCCAAGGAGATGGGCATCCTGACCGTGGGCGTGGTCACCAAGCCTTTCGACTGGGAGGGCGGGCGCCGCATGACCAACGCCGATGCCGGCCTGGCCGAACTCGAGGCCAACGTCGACTCCTTGATCGTGGTCCTGAACGAGAAGCTGCAGGAGGTGCTGGGCGACGACATCACCCAGGACGAGGCCTTCGCCCACGCCAACGACGTCTTGAAGAACGCGGTGGGCGGCATCGCCGAGATCATCAACGTTCCCGGTCATGTGAACGTGGACTTCGAGGACGTGCGCACGGTCATGGGCGAGCCGGGCAAGGCCATGATGGGGACCGCGGTGGCCGAGGGCCCGGACCGTGCCCGCATCGCCGCCGAACAGGCCGTGGCCTGCCCGCTGCTGGAGGGCATCGACCTGTCCGGCGCGCGCGGCGTGCTGGTGCTGATCACCGCCGCCAAGGGCAGCCTCAAGCTTTCCGAGTCCAAGCTGGCGATGAACACCATCCGCGCCTACGCCTCGCCTGACGCCCACGTGATCTACGGCACCGCCTACGACGACAACCTGGGCGAGCAGGTGCGCGTCACGGTGGTGGCCACCGGCCTGTCCCGCCAGGGCCAGCGCCGCACCGCCCCCCCGCTGGCCGTGATCCGCACCGGCACCGACAACGTTCCGATCAACGTCTCCAGCGTGCCCACATCCGGCATCCCCACCCTGGGCAGCGTGGTCGCCTCGGCCCCCGCCAACATCGCTGGCCTGCCGCCGGTGGCCACGCCCGCCATCGGCACGTCCGCCGACCTGAACGTACCCAGTGTGTGGCGCACCAACCGCACCCAGGCGGCCGCCAAGGTCGACGCGCTGTCGTCCGGTGGCATGGAGGACTACGAGATCCCCGCCTTCCTGCGCCGCCAGGCTGATTGAGGGGTCTCCGGCAGCTGCGTGAGCCAGCCTCTGGGCCCCGTCCGTACAATCGGGGTCCCATGCTGCAGCAACGCACCCTCAAGAGCCTCACGCGCGCCGTCGGCGTCGGCCTGCACAGCGGCCAGCGGGTCGAACTCACGCTGCGGCCCGCCCCGCCCGACACCGGCATTGTGTTCCGGCGGGTCGACCTGCCACAGCCAGTGGACATCCCGGTCTCGGCGCAGGCTGTCACCGATACCCGCATGGCCTCCACCATCTCCAGTGGCGGTGTCAAGGTCCTGACCGTCGAACACCTCATGTCGGCCTGCGCCGGCCTGGGCCTGGACAATCTCTACGTCGACATCACCGCCGAAGAAGTCCCCATCCTTGACGGGTCTTCATCCTCCTTCGTTTTTCTGCTGCAAAGCGCTGGCATCGAGATGCAGAAAGCGCCGCGGCGTTTCATCCGCGTGCTCAAGCCCGTCGAAGTGCGCGAAGGCGAGGGCGACAACCTCAAATGGGCGCGCCTGGCGCCCTATCACGGCTACAAGCTCAGATTCGAGATCGACTTCGCACATCGCGTGGTCGACGCCACCGGCCAGCACTACGAGTTCGACCTCAGTCGCGATTCCTACAGCCGTGACATCGCCCGCGCCCGCACCTTCGGCTTCACCAAGGACGTCGAGATGCTGCGTGCCAACGGCCTGGGCCTGGGCGCTGGCATGGACAACGCGGTGGTGATGGACGACTACCGGGTGCTCAACTCCGACGGCCTGCGTTACGACGACGAACTCGTCAAGCACAAGATCCTGGACGCCATGGGCGACCTGTACCTGGTGGGCCGCCCGCTGCTGGCGGCCTACAGCGCCTTCCGCTCGGGACATGGCCTGAACAACAAGCTCCTGCGCGAACTGCTCTCGAACCCGGCCCACTACGAAGTCGTGAGCTTCGAGGACGAGCAGCAGGCGCCGGCCGGCTTCGCGCAGGTCGCGCGCGCCTGGTAAGGGCAGGCCATGCTGGTCTTTCGCTGGGCCATCCTGCTGCTCCTGCTGGCCGCGGGGGTGTGCTTCGCCTTCTACGCCGGCACCGGCCAGACCCGCTACCGCCAGTGGGGTCTGGTCATCCTCAAATGGACGCTGCTGGCCGCCTTCGGTTTCTTCGCCGTCCTGATCTTCGAGCGGCTCGCCTGAGCGGCAGACGCTCAAACCGATCGTCCCCCCTTGTAGGCGCCCGTGTTGCGTGGCCCCTGGGCGCCGGCCTGCGCCAGGCGCGCCACGGCCTGCCCGGCATGCGCATGCATGACCGCCAGCCCGAGGGCGTCGGCGGCATCGGACCCGGGCAGCCCCGGGAGCTTGAGCAGGCGCTGCACCATGGCCTGCACCTCGGGCTTGCCGGCGCGCCCATGGCCAGCCACCGCGCGCTTCATCTGCAGGGCCGTGTACTCGGCCACCGGCAGCCCGCAGGACACCAGGGCCGTGATGCAGGCGCCGCGGGCCTGCCCCAGCAGCAGGGTGGACTGCGGGTTGACGTTGACGAACACGATCTCCACTGCGGCCGACTCAGGCTGATAGCGCTCACGCACTTCGCAGATGCCGTCGAACAGGGCCTTGAGCCGCGCCGGCAGGTCGCCGCGTGGCAGGTGGTGGGTGCGGATCGTGCCGCTGGCCAAGTAGCGCAGCGCGGCGCCCTCGAGCTCGATCACGCCGAAGCCGGTGGTCTGCAGGCCGGGGTCGATGCCAAGGATGCGCATGGGGTGTAGGCAGGGGGAGGGCGGGGGTCGCTCTGCTGCCGATTGTGCGGTATCCGTGTCGGGTACACCCCTTGCCCGCTCCTGCGGACCCAACCTTCGCAACAAGGCAGACCATGCGAACTCCCATCAGCAACCTGCTGGCGGCCCATCGGGCCGTCATCGAAAGCACCCAGGAAATCGGCCTCAAGGGCGTGGAGGTGGCCACCCGCTTCTTCGAGCTGCAGACCCAGGCCGCCCAGGGCATGCTCGCCTCGGGCAGCGACGCCGCGCACGGCGGCATGCCGGACGCGGTCGCCATGGCCCGGGGCAGCGCCGAATACACGCAGCGGGCGGTCTCACTGGCTTGGCAGACTCATGCCGAACTGACCCAACTGGTCAATCGGCAGGCGGGGCAACTGCAGGCCCTGTTCAACGAGCTGCTGACTGCGGCCATCCAGATCCAGGGCAGCGTCCGACCGCTCGAATCGCCCGGCGCGGGCAAGCGCCACGGCCCGGCCAAGGCGAGTGCCGAACCGGCTTGACCGACAATCCCGGGGATGGACGCCGACGACCCGCCGCAGCTGCCCAACCCCTACGACCTCATCGGCGGTGAGCCGGTGGTGCGGGCCCTGGTGGACCGCTTCTACGACCTGATGGACCTGGAGCCGGGCTATGCGGCCCTGCGCGCCGCGCATGGCAGTGAGCTGGTGGGCGCGCGCCAGAAACTGTTCATGTTCCTGTCCGGTTGGCTCGGCGGACCGTCGCTGTATATCGATCAGTTCGGCCACCCGCGCCTGCGCATGCGGCACATGCCGTTTTCCATCGGCATCCCGGAGCGCGACCAGTGGGTGGCGTGCATGGACCAGGCGATGGGCGAGGTCGGCATCGAGCCCAAGATGCGCGCGCGGCTGAAGGCCTCGTTCATGCAGACGGCCGATTGGATGCGAAATCGGGCGGGGGCGTAGAGGCGTGGCCCGCCGCATCCTCCTCTTAGGCGCCACCGGCACCATCGGCCGGGCCACCGCGCGGGCGCTGGTGGCCCAGGGGCATGAGGTGGTGTGCTTTCTTCGGCCGCAGGCCGACATGCAGGCGGCCGTGCGCGGCTTTCCGGGCGCCACCTTGCGGTTTGGCGATGTGCAGTCTGCAACCTCATGGGCGGATGACGCCATCCAGGCCGAACGCTTCGACGTGCTGGTCTCCTGCTTGGCCTCGCGCACCGGCGCGCCGCGTGATGCCTGGGCCGTCGACCACGACGCCCATGTCATGGCGCTCGAGGCTGCGCGCGGCGCCGGCGTCACGCAGATGGTGCTGCTCTCTGCGATCTGCGTCCAAAAGCCCCTGCTGGCCTTCCAGCAGGCCAAGCTCGCCTTCGAGCAAAAGCTGATGGACTCCGGCCTGGCCTGGTCCATCGTGCGGCCCACGGCCTTTTTCAAATCGCTCTCGGGGCAGGTCGAGCGCGTGCGCCGGGGCAAGCCGTTCCTGGTCTTTGGCGACGGCACGCTCACTGCCTGCAAGCCGGTCAGCGACGATGACCTGGCAGATTTCATCGCCGGCTGCCTGGACGATCCCGCGCGCCGCAACCGCATCCTCCCGATCGGTGGGCCCGGTCCGGCCATCACGCCCCGGCAGCAGGGAGAACACCTGTTCAAGCTCCTGGGCCAAGCCCCGAAATTCAAGCAGGTGCCCGTGGGCCTGCTCGACGCGGTGATCGCGGTGCTGGCCACCCTCGGGCGCGTGGCGCCCGCCCTCGCCGCCAAGGCCGAACTGGCGCGCATCGGCCGCTACTACGCCACTGAGTCGATGCTGGTGCTCGACCCCGCCACCGGACGGTATGACGCCGACGCCACGCCGTCCACCGGACACGAGACGCTGTTCGATTTCTACGAGCGCCTGGTCAAGCAGGGGGAGCGCGCGCCAGACCTGGGCGAGCATGCGGTGTTCTGAGCCTTAGCCCCGCTCCTGCCCTCGCCCGTATGAAATATGTGTCTTTCGTGGTTTTGACGTGGTTATTTCATGTGTATAAAAGGAGTCAAAACTGCGGACCACATTGATGTCGCCACACCTTTTCAGCAGCGTTCCCAACGATTACATGCAATTCGGACTCGGAGACTCCTTCGAGGCCCGCCGGGTGCCGCATGTGCTTGGCCTGAAAAAAGACGATGTGGCACACCTTGCGCAGGTGTCCCCCAAATCGGTTCGCTACGACGAACAAATCCCCGAACGCGTTCGAGAGCGCCTTGAGGAGATCGCCCAGACGATCAATCTGGTGGCCCAGGCCTTCGACGGAGATGTCCAGAAGACCGTGACCTGGTTCAAGCTGCGCAATCCAATGTTGGGCGACGTGGCGCCGCGAGACATGATCAGGCTGGGTCGATACGAAAGACTGCGCAAGTTCATCATCACTGCGATGACCGAGCGCAACGCCAAGCCGACGCATTGAACGGTGCGTAAGCGCAGCGTACCGCCTCCCGCGAGGCCGGCATGTCCACGGCCCCCGGCAGGGATCCTCGAACTCGATAGGTTCAGCGAACAGTCCATTCGTCGTTGGCTGGAACTGTCCAAGGACCTTGACGAGCTTGAAGCCGTCTTGTTCTTCGCGCTGGTTCCCGAGCGGCGCCGGGTCAAAGAGGCGTTGATCGCAGCGCTTGATCAGCCGGACAGGTTGCAAGACGCCAGCCACATCGAACTGCAGGACCCGTTACCTGCATACGTCGAGTGGCCCAGGCTGGACAGCACGACGGCAACCCAACTGGCCGGCTTCGAATGCCTGCCTTCTCGGGCGAGGCGTTTAGCATTGGGGTCTTGAGCCAGCGGATTCACGCCCGCGCTCAGGCCGAGGGCCGCAGCAGCACCACCAGCGCGCCCGCCCCGCCGTCCGAGGCGCGGGCCTGCACGAAGGCCATCACCTCGTTCTTCTGCACCAGCCACCCCTGCACCTTGCCTTTGAGAACGGGCGTCTTGCCTGGCGACCCCAGCCCCTTGCCATGTACCACTCGCAGGCAGCGGATGCCGTGGCGGTGCGCCTCTCGGATGAAGGTGGCCAGCGCTTCGCGCGCGTCGTCGCGGCGCAGGCCGTGCAGGTCGATCTCGCGCTGGATGCTCCATTCGCCCTTGCGCAGCTTGCGGGTCACTTCAGTGCCCACGCCGGGGCGCCGGAAACTCATGGCGTCGTCCACGTCCAGCAGCGTGCTGGTATCGAACTCGTCGCTCAGGGCCTCCAGCAGCACGCGCCGTTCGTCCAGCTTGCGCTGCACCGGCACCGGCGGAGGCTGCTCGCGCACCAGCAGCACGCGCGCGGGCGCGTCCAGGGGCTGCACCTGGCCCGCGGCCCGCTCGAAGAGGTTTTTCTCGGCCTGGGCGCGGCGTTCGGCTTCCAGGCGCGCCGCCTCCTGCGCCTCCTGGCGCGCACGCGCCTGCGCCAGGCGCTGCTGGATGCCTTGGAGATCCTGGAGGGACTTGGCTTTCATGGGGACGGGCGTGTAGCCCGCGAGACTACATCAGGCCGCGTTGGGCCATCGACAGGGCCTGTCCTGGCCCCACGATCACGTGGTCCAACACCCGCACGTCCACCAGGCCCAGGGCGGCGCGCAGGGCGTGCGTGAGCGCCTCGTCGGCGCGCGAGGGGCGCATCTGGCCACTGGGGTGGTTGTGGGCCAGCACCACGGCGGCGGCCCGGTGGTGCAGGGCGCGCACCACCACCTCGCGCGGGTACACGCTGGTCTCGGCCAGCGTGCCGCGAAACATTTCCTCCATGGCGATCATGCGGTGCTGCGCGTCCAGAAACAGCACCGCGAACACCTCGTGCCCGAGGTGCGCCAGGTGCAACTGCAGGAAATGCGTCACCGCGTCGGCCGAATCCAGCACCTCGCGGGCGCGCAGTTGTTCGGCCATGGCGCGGCGTGCCAGTTCGAGCACCGCCACCAGCTGCGAGCGCTTGGCTGGCCCGCCCAGGCCCTTGACCCGGCCCAGGGCGCGGGCATCCGTGTGCAGCAGGCCGGCCAGCCCGCCGAAGGTGTCCACCAGCTCCTGGGCCAGGGTCATCACCCCCTTGCCGGCCAGCCCGGTGCGCAGGATCAGGGCCAGAAGTTCGGTGTCGGACAGGGCGCTGGCGCCGCGGGCCAGCAGCTTCTCCCGGGGGCGGGCATCGGCAGGGAGATCGAGCAGGGCCATGGGCCGTGGGTTTCTACAATGGGGGGATCAGTTTAGCCAGACCCTGCTGTCACCCGAGACCTTTCATGGCACCCCACGCGCCCTGCATCACCGCCGGATCCTTCCTCACGCTGCACTACCGGCTGGCTGGCCCCGCGGGCGACATCATCAACACCTTCGAGGGCAAGCCCGCCACCCTCACCCTGGGCTCGGGCGAACTGGCCCCGGCGGTGGAACAGCGCCTGGTCGGCCTACAGGAGGGCGAGCGCGCCACCTTCGAGATCCCGGCGGGCGAGGCCTTCGGTGATCGCAACCCCGACATGCGCCAGTGGGTGGCCCGCAAGCTCCTGAACGAGATGGGCGACCCCCACGAGCAGTACGCGGTGGGCGACGTGGTGCAATTTCCGACCCCTGACGGCCTGGGCAGCTATGCCGGCTACGTGCAGCAGGTCGGCTCGGGCCCGACCGGAGCCACCGGACCCACCGCCCAGGAAGATGCGGTGCTGTTCGACTTCAACCATCCCCTGGCGGGCCAGCCCGTCACCTTCGAAGTGCATGTGATCGGAGTGCTATGACCCCCGCTGCCCCCGCCGAGATTCTGCTGGCCGAGCCGCGCGGCTTTTGCGCTGGCGTCGACCGCGCCATCGAGATCGTCGAACACGCCCTGACCAAGTTCGGCGCCCCCATCTACGTGCGCCACGAGATCGTGCACAACACCTTTGTGGTCAACGACCTCAAGGCCAAGGGCGCCATCTTCATCGAGGACCTGGCCGACGTGCCCCCTGGCGCCACGCTGGTCTTCTCCGCCCATGGCGTCAGCAAGGCGGTGCAGCAAGAGGCGCAGCAACGCGGCTTCTCCATCTTCGACGCCACCTGTCCGCTGGTCTCCAAGGTGCACGTAGAGGTGGCCAAGCTTGCGCGCGAGGGCTATGAATTCCTCATGATCGGCCACAAGGGTCACCCCGAGGTGGAAGGCACCATGGGCCAGTTGGACAGCGGCATCCACCTGGTCGAAGACGTGGCCGGCGTGGCCCGCGTGCAGCCCGCGCAGACCGAGAAGCTGGCCGTCGTCACCCAGACCACCCTGAGCGCGGACGACGCCGCCGAGATCATGGACGCCGTCATCGCGCGCTTTCCCAGCGTGCGCCGGCCCAAGCAGCAGGACATCTGCTACGCCACGCAAAACCGCCAGGACGCGGTCAAGGTGATGTCGCGGCAGGTGGACGTGGTGATCGTGGTGGGCAGCCCCACCAGTTCCAACAGCAACCGCCTGGCCGAACTGGCCCGCAAGCTGGGTGTGCCGGCCTACATGGTCGACGACGCGTCCGAGCTGCAGGTGCAGTGGCTGGCGGGCAAGGCCCGCGTGGGCCTGACCGCTGGCGCCTCAGCGCCCGAGGTGCTGGTGCAGGACGTGATCACCCGTATCCGCACGCTGGGCGCGGTGGCCGTGCGTCGCATGGACGGCATCGAAGAGACCGTGAAATTCCCCTTGCCCAAGGGCCTGAAGCTGGACGCGCCATGAACCGACACGACATCCTGCAGGCCGCTGGGCGCATGGCCGCCGCGGGCCGTCCCTTCCTGCTCGAAACGCCCCTGTGGCGGCTGCCCGGCGCGGCGCTGGGCGTTGATTGCGCCGAGGTCTGGCTCAAGCTCGAACACCTGCAGGTGGGCGGCAGCTTCAAGGCGCGCGGCATGTACAACCGCCTGCTGGCCAACGCGGTGCCCGCCAGCGGCGTGATCATCGCCTCGGGCGGCAATGCCGGCATCGCCACCGCGGCGGCGGCGCGGGCCCTGGGGGTGCGCTGCGAGGTCTTCGTGCCCACCGTCTCGCCCCCGGCCAAGCAGGCCAAGCTGCGTGACCTGGGCGCGCAGGTGGTCGTCACGGGCGCGGTGTATGCCGAGGCCTACCAGGCGTGCCTCGCGCGCCAGCAGGAGACGGGCGCGCTGCTCACGCACGCCTACGACCAGCTGGAGGTGGTGGCCGGGGCCGGCACCCTGGCGCAGGAAATGCAGGCCCAGGCCGGCGCCTGCCCCGACAGCGTGCTGGTGAGTGTGGGCGGGGGTGGCTTGATCGCGGGCATTGCGGCCTGGTTCGAGGACCGCTCGCGCGTCATCGCCCTGGAGCCCGAACTGGCGCCCACCCTGTACCGGGCCCGGGCCGCAGGACACCCGGTCGATGTCGACGTGAGCGGCATCGCCGCCGATTCCCTGGGGGCCCGGCGCATCGGCGATATCGCCTGGGAGGTCACGCAGCGCCATGTGCGCGAGGCCCTGGTGCTGCCCGACGACGCCATCCGCTACGCGCAGCGCTGGCTCTGGAAAGAGATGAAGCTGCTGGTCGAACCGGCGGCCGCCCTGGGCCTGGCAGCCTTGCAGACCGGGGCCTGCAAGCCCCGGCCCGACGAGCGCGTGGCGCTGATCGTGTGCGGGGCGAACGTGGATCCGGGGAGCGTGGGGTAGCTTTCAGTTGTCCGCCAGCAGTCACGTACCAAGATTGGTACAGTACCTGCATGGGATCGACATTCGACGAGTTTCTGCACGCCGAGGGCATCTTTGACCGGGTCACCGCCGTCGCCCTCAAGCGTGTCATCGCCTGGCAGATCGCCGAGGAAATGAAGGCCCAGAACCTGACCAAGACCGCCTTGGCCAAGCGCATGCACACCAGCCGTGCGGCGCTCAATCGCTTGCTGGATGAAGAAGACGCCAGCCTCACCTTGACCACGCTGGCCAGTGCCGCGGCGGCCCTGGGCAAGACAGTGAGCCTGCATCTGGCGCCTGCCGACGGTGCGAAGCCCGCTGCGACCCGTTCGCGCGCCACGGGCAAAGACACTTCGGCTGCCCGCGCCTCAGCACCCACGGCGCTGGCAGCGAAGCG
>JBEGVR010000235.1:0-4601 GCA_041178265.1 Pseudomonadota bacterium
CCTGGCGGGAGACCAGCGTGCCTTCGAGTTGCTGGTGGTCAAGTACCAGCGCCGTATCGAGCGGCTGGTGGGGCGGATGGTGCGTGACAGCGACCTGGTGCAGGACATCGCCCAGGAAACCTTCATCCGCGCCTATCGGGCGCTGGGCCAGTTCCGCGGGGACGCGCAGTTCTACACCTGGCTGTACCGCATTGCCGTGAACACGGCCAAGAAGGCGCTGGTGGACATGCGGCGTGACCCCCTGGTCTCCGAAACGGCGCTGCGCAACGACGACGACGATGAAACTTCGGCTGTCGAGAACGAACTAACGACCGAGGAAACACCTGAAACCGTGTTGGCGGCCAAGGAAATCGCGTCGGCCGTCAGCCAGGCCATGCAGGCGCTGCCTGAGGACTTGCGACAGGCCGTCACCCTGCGCGAGATCGAGGGCCTGAGCTACGAGGAGATCGCCGAGGCCATGGAGTGCCCGATCGGCACCGTCCGCTCCCGCATCTTCCGGGCGCGCGAGGCGATCTCTCTGCGGGTGAGGCCCCTGCTGGCGAACCAGACGGGCAAGCGCTGGTAGGCGCGGGCAGGAGGCAAAGGAAGGATGGACAGGCAGCATGCGGAAAGTGACCCCATGAACGAGCGGCCCCAAGACACCGGCGCGCAGTGGATTTCCGCCCTGGCCGACGGCCAGCTCCAGGGCGAGGCAATGCGACAGGGCCTGGACGCGCTGGCTCGTGACCCCGCCGCCCGCGACACCTGGCACATGTACCACCTCATCGGCGATGTCCTGCGTGCGCCCGACCTGGCCGGGGGCACCGCGCCCGCAGCCTTCCTGGCGCGCCTGTCGCAGCGCCTGGCGGCAGAGCCAGCGCCCCCCCGGATGCCGGAACCTGACGATCCCGCCTCGGGCGCTGGCGCCCCCCCTGCGCGTCCTGCGGCCGCCAACGACGGCAGGTTCAGGTGGCGGCACGTGGCAGCGGTCGCATCGCTGGCCGTGGCGGCGGGCGCGGGGTGGCTGGCGGTCGATGCCTGGCGCGAGCCGTCTCAACCCCTGCTGGCGCTCGAATCGGCGGACCGCATGCTGCGCGACACGCGGCTCGAAGAATTGCTCTTGGCGCACCGCCAGGCGGGCGGCACGCGCAGCCTGCAGGCGCCCGCCGGCTTCCTGCAGCAGACGGCCTTCGTGCGGCCCGTGCTCCAGAACAACTTCATCGGCACCTTCGTGGTGTCATCGCCCGCCGGCGGCATGGCCAGTGGCCGCATCTGGCACGCGAGCGACGGCCAGCGCCTGGCTGAAAAGATCGAATCGCTGACCGGCGCGCCGCAATCAACCCTGCGCCGGGGGGACGAGTTCCTCACGCTGATGCCCGAGCAGCGGCTGGCGCGCCTGGAGCGGCGGCTCCCGCCGGGCCGATTCCCGGAGTTGCCGGCGGTGCGCGAGGCGTCGATCACCGGGTACTACACCGCCCGTGAGGCCGGCACGGACCGCGTGGCCGGCTTTGAGGCGGACCGGGTGCTGATCGAACCGCGTGACCGCCACCGCTACGGCTATCGCGTCTGGAGCGAACGCAAGAGTGGGCTGGTGGTCAAGTTGCAGACCTTGGATGCCCAGGGGCAGGTGCTGGAGGAGGCGGCGTTCTCGCAGTTGCAGATCGGCGCGCCGCTGCGCCCGGGCCAGGTGGTGCGCTCGCTGTCGCCGCCCGGAGGCTGGCGGGTGGAGCGCATCGAGAGCACCCACACCACGGCCGGCGCGCAGGGCTGGGACGTGCGCGCGCCGGTGCCGGGCTTCAAGCTGGCCGGCTGCTACCGGCGGGCGGGAGGCGCGGGCGCGGGTGACATCCTGCAGTGCGTGTTTTCCGACGGACTGGCCTCGGTATCCCTGTTCATCGAGCCCTACGACCGCCAGCGCCATGGCGCGGCCCTGCGCCTGGCCGCCGGCGCCAGCCAGGCGCAGGGCCGGCGGCTGAACGAGTGGTGGCTCACGGCGGTGGGTGAGGTGCCCCCGGGGACCCTACGGGCATTTGCCCAGGCTCTTGAGCGCCGCCCATAAGGCCCTATCTTCCGGTAGCCGTTGCCCCTGATGCACCGTTGCCGAGAGGTTTTCAGAATGTCCCGATTCCCAGAGGTGAACATGCTTCCCATTGATTGGATTTCGCGCGCACGCGCCTGGTGTGGCGCCCTGGCCGTGGCCTGCGCCGTGGGCCTGGCTGCGCCGGGCGCGATCGCCCAGTCCGCGCCGCAGCGCGGCGTGCCAGACTTCACCGAGCTCGTCGAGCAGGTGGGCCCCGCGGTGGTCAACATCCGCACCCTCGAGCGCGCCCGCGTGGCGCCCCAGGCGCCTGGGGGCGACGACGAGATGCAGGAGTTCTTCCGCCGTTTCTTCGGCCAGCCCCTGCCTGGCGCACCCCGCCCGCAGGGGCCGCGCTCCCCCCAGCCCGACGAGCCGCAGCCGCGCGGCGTGGGATCGGGCTTCATCATCACCGCCGACGGCTTCGTGCTGACCAACGCTCACGTGGTCGACGGTGCCGAGCAGGTGCTGGTCACGCTCCCCGACAAGCGCGAGTTCCGGGCCCGCGTCGTGGGCACGCCGGACAAGCGCACCGACGTGGCGGTCCTCAAGATCGACGCCACCGGCCTGCCCACGGTGCGCATTGGTGACGTCAACCGCCTCAAGGTGGGCGAGTGGGTGATGGCCATCGGCTCGCCCTTCGGCCTGGACAACAGCGTGACGGCCGGCATCGTCAGCGCCAAGCAGCGTGACACCGGTGACTACCTGCCCTTCATCCAGACGGACGTCGCGATCAATCCGGGCAACTCGGGCGGCCCCCTGATCAACCTGCGCGGCGAGGTGGTCGGCATCAACAGCCAGATCTACTCGCGTTCGGGTGGCTTCATGGGGATCTCCTTCGCCATCCCGATCGACGAAGCGATCCGGGTGGCCGACCAGCTGCGTGGCCCCACCGGGCGCGTGAGTCGTGGCCGCATCGGGGTGTCCATCGACCAGGTCACCAAGGACGTGGCCGAATCCATCGGCTTGGGCCGGCCCCAGGGTGCGCTGGTGCGCAGCGTGGAGGCGGGCTCGCCGGCCGAAAAGGCGGGTGTGGAGGCGGGCGACATCATCCTGCGCTTCGATGGCAAGCCCATCGAGCGTGCCAGCGACCTGCCGCGCCAGGTGGGCAACACCAAGCCGGGCACGCGCGCCAACCTCATCGTGTTCCGACGCGGTAGCCAGAAGGAGCTGTCCGTCACGGTGGCCGAGATCGAACCCGAGCGCCCCGCCCGCCGCACCTCGGCCGCGCCCGAGCCCCGGCCACCGGCGTCGCCTGCGGCGCAGTCCCTGGGTTTGGCCGTCTCCGAGCTGTCCGAAGCGCAGAAGGGCGAGCTGAAGATCAAGGGGGGCGTGCGGGTCGAATCGGCCACCGAGGCCGCCGCGCGATCGGGCCTGCGCGAGGGCGATGTGATCGTGGCGGTGGGCAACACCGAGGTGGCCAACCTGCGCGAGTTCGAGGCAGCCCTCGCGCGGGCAGACCGCAGCAAGCCGGTTCCCCTGCTGCTGCGGCGCGGCGAACTGGCCACCTACGCCCTGATCCGCCCTGCCACCCGCTGACCCCCGGCCTACGGGCCTCCCCGGGGAGTGCCAATGCCCCCGGGCCAAGGTCGGAAATGGGGTGCCGGCGGGGCGCTTGCAGCCCCCGGGCCGGAAATTTTTTACGGTCTGTCCCTGTTTCTTTGAAGGTGGGCGGGCGCTCACTCGCAATAATGGCTTAGGGACTTTTCGATAGAATCAGACGCCTTTTTGCGCGAATACGTGCATAACAGGGAGGCTCGGGATCACCATGCGGGATGGCTTCAGGATAACCACTGCTCGTCCACAGATCGCCCACATGTTGTCCCCCTGAGCGGCCTCACGAAATGTTGATAACCTGTGTATAAAAATCCTGTTGCTGCCCTGCAACTCGCCCTCGGTCCGGTCGCCGGGCCTGTACGGACGGGGCTTTTTGCCTACAATGAAGTTCCAACTACTGCAGTTGCCATTGCTTGTTGGTTCAGGGCGCGTCGCATCTCGACGCGCCCTTTTTTCTTGGGCTTTGCGCGTTTGAATTCAATCACTTAAGTGTTCCCCTTGATGAATCACATCAGAAACTTTTCGATCATCGCGCACATCGACCATGGCAAGTCCACCCTCGCAGACCGCCTGATTCAGCGCTGTGGCGGCCTGTCCGACCGGGAGATGCAGGAGCAGGTGCTCGATTCGATGGATCTCGAGAAGGAGCGTGGGATAACCATCAAGGCGCAGACCGCATCACTGCACTACACGGCCCGTGATGGCCAGGTCTACAACCTCAATCTGATCGATACCCCGGGCCACGTCGACTTCTCCTACGAGGTCTCTCGTTCGCTGTCCGCCTGCGAGGGCGCGCTGCTGGTCGTGGACGCCAGCCAGGGCGTGGAGGCGCAGACCGTCGCCAACTGCTACACCGCCCTGGACCTGGGGGTGGAGGTGGTGCCGGTGTTGAACAAGATGGACCTGCCCAACGCCGACCCCGACAACGCCAGGAGCGAAATCGAAGACGTGATCGGCATCGACGCCGACAACGCCATTCCCTGCTCGG
>JBEGVR010000236.1:0-40824 GCA_041178265.1 Pseudomonadota bacterium
GTGTCCGACACCGCCTCCGCCAGCCCCCTGCATCACGTCGACCTCCTGCCCTCCGGCCTCAGCGGGTCGGACCGGTCTCGGAACGTGAACGCCTAGATCCCCCGGGGTCGGGCGATGGTCATACCGCGGTCGCGGATCGGCAGTTCCAGCACGCGTACCGCGCCACCCTCGCGCACGCTCAGGCGAATGGCGCCCGTCGCCAGGCCGCGGGCCCACACCTGCTTGTAGAAGGCCTCCAGCGTCCGCACCGGCTGGTCGTCCACCGCCACGACCCATTGGCCGGGGCGCACACCACCGGCCTCGGCCGGGCTGTTGGGGTTGACACGGGTGATGCGCACACCGCCACTGAGTTCAGCGGCGTTCACGCCCAGCCAGGGCCGCTTGCCCTGGGGGTTTTCGCCGGTGCGAAGCAGGTCGTCCAGCACCGGGGCCAGCACATCGACCGGCACGAACAGGTTGCCGGGCATGACACTGGGGCTGTCGTCAGGGAGGACGTCACGCAACGCGAGGTTGCCGACGCCCACCAGCTCGCCCGCCAGGTTGAACAGGCCGGCGCCCGAATGGTTGTCGGGGACCATGGGCGCGGTGTAAAGGGCGGACTCGAGGTGGTATTCCCAGTAGCCGGTGAAGGGACGCGCATCGACCAGCCGCACGGCGCCCGCCTGGCGCGGCGCGCTGCCAGTGATGAACAGCAGCGGGCTGCCCTTGGTCAGCGCTGTGGCAGACCCGAGGCGCACGGGCTCCACCCCGGCCAGCGGGAACAGGGGCCGCAGCAGTCCGAGGCCGTTGACGAAGTCGTAGGCCACCAGCTGCGCGGGCAGACGCTTCTGGTCGCGGGTGACGAGCTCGATCCGCTCGGCTTCGAGCACGAGGTACCCGATGGTCAGGACCAGCCCCTGCGGCGCGATGACGATGCCAGTGCCCTCGCGCCGCCGACCCAGGGTGCGGGCCGATGATGCGTCGCCGATCACGCTGACCTCGACGCCGATGGTGGCCGCCTGCAGCGATTCCAGCCGCTGGCGGGCCGTCGCCTCGGCGGGCGATGGCGCTGGCGCGGCGGGCGGGGATTGCGCGAACGAGGCGGACACCAGCAGCCCGCAAAGGACGCCGGCGCAGGCCCCCAGGCGACGCAGTCGGTCGGGAATGCTTGGGGCCATGGCCGTCTCCTGTTTGGGGTGCACCGGCCACCTGGAATGACCCGCATGCGTTGTCGAAGCCACCTTGGGATGGAAGAATCGACTATTGATTAAGATGATCTCAATGTGCCACCCATTCTCGCGGCTCCGAGAGTGAACTGCCAAGCACTCAGATGAACCCTTCTAAAGTAGTCAACATGTATCCAATTTGGCCCCGGCTTTCGCGGATGGCGTTACAGGCAGCGGGTGTCCTCGCGCTGTCGGTAGGTCTGGCCCAGGCCGCAACCGGCGAGCGCGCCACCCGCAGCGCCCTGATCATCGCCATTTCCAACTACGGCCCGGCCGAGATTCCCACCCTGGCGGGGGTGCCGTTCGACGTGAACAGCGCCCGTACCATCGCCAGGGCCATGGGCATCCCAGACCAGCGCGTCAACGTGCTGCGCGACGCCCAGGCCACCAAGGCCGGCATCCTGCAGGCCCTGGAGGACCTGGGCCGCACCGTGGGCGAGGGCTCGCGGGTGCTGGTGTACTTCTCGGGTCATGGCACGCGCTGGCTCGAGCGCAACGGCGCCTGCAAGGAAGGCCTCCTGGCCTACGACGGCCAGGCGCTGACCAACGAGGAGATCGCCCAGCGCACGCGTCGAATGAGCGAGCTCGCGGACAAGGTGATCGTGATGTTCGACGCCTGCCACTCCGAGGGTGTCACCAGGCGCGGGGCTACGACACGCTCCATCGCCCAGGGCGATCTCACCCCCAAGTTCTTCCTCAAGGCCGGTGCTGGCGAGAACGCCTGCGCCGCCAGCAACCTGCAGACACGCAGCCTGCTGGACGCCTCCACCCGCCTGGGGGCGCTGAGCGAGAACTTCGTGCAGATCACGTCCTCGCGCGCGAACGAGGTCAGCTACGACGAGCCTGACAAGGGCGGGATGGCGACGCAGGGCGTGCGCGACTGCCTGATGGGCCGCGCCCGCGACCGCGACGCCTCCGGCGCTGTCTCCATGGCCGAAATCGAGCAATGCGCGCAGGCCTTCATCGACGAGCGGCTCAAGGCCCAACCGCAACTGCGTCACCACGTGAGCGTCACGGGCAACCGCAACCTCGTGCCGGTGTCGACCGTGCGCCCACCCCCAGCGCCTGTGGCTCCCGTGGTCGTCGCCGCGCCCGCGCCGGTGCGCCCGCCCGCACCGCCCGCGCAAGCTGCCGCACCGGTGGCGCCTGCCGCCCCCACCCCCACCGGGACGGCAACCCCGCCTGCACCTGCACCTGCACCTGCACCTGCGCCCACCCCCGTGGCCACCCCTCCCGCACCGGCCCTGCCCATCACGCCCCCGCCGCAGACCGTGGCGATCGCGCCGCCCACGACGCCCGTCGCGCCCCCGGCCAGCCTGCCCGTCGCTGCGCCGGCGCCGACCCCTTCGCTGCCTGTGGTGGCCGAGCCACCTGCGCCGCCAGTGGAGCCCGCGCTCGCCTCGCTGTCCACGCTCAAGGAAATCGAGGCCCAGCGCAATCCGAAGCGCCGCGTGGACATCACCATGGACAAGTCCGAGCTGCGTATCGGCAAGGACCCCCTGAACCTGAAGATCAAGTCCGCCCGTGACGGCTACGTCTACCTGGTCCTGCTCGGAAGCGACCGCAAGAGCTTCTACATCCTGTTTCCGAACGGCTTGGACCGCGACAATGCGATCCGCGCCAACGTGACCATGAACCTGCCCCGCCCCGACTGGAAAGTGGTGGCCCAGGGCCCTGCCGGCACCGACCACATGCTGGTCGTGGTGTCGGATACGCCGCGCGACCTGAGCGCGCTCACGCTCTCGCCGCCCGATGCCAAGGCACCCTTCACCTTCGCGCTCAACGACCTGCCAGGGCGCGCGGCGCTGTTCGACTTCTTCTCCGGTGGCGGCGTGACCGGTTCGTCCGAATCCTTCGGCGCCAAGCTGATCACGATCAAGGAGGTTCGCTGATGTTCCGCTCTGGCCTGACCCGCATGGCACTCGCCTGCGCCGTGTATGCCTGCCTCGCGCCAGCCTGGGCCCAGCAGGCGCCCATGCGTGATGCCTCCGTGGGGGAGATGGTGGAACGCCTGGCCTCGCCACCACCCGGCGGCGCGACCACGCGCAGCCTGCGCAATCTGGTGCCGCAAAAGCGCGAACTCGACCTGGTGGTCCAGTTCGACTTCGACTCTGCCCGCCTGCAATCCGTGAGCCGCCCGCTGCTGCAGAACCTGGCCGAGGCGATGGCGACGCCGCGCCTGGCGGAAACCCGCTTCCTGGTGCAGGGCCATACGGACGCCAAGGGCACGGCGGCCTACAACGACGCGTTGTCCGCGCGCCGCGCCCAGGCTGTGGCCGAATTCCTGCAATTCCGGGGCATCCCAGCGGACCGCCTCAGGACGGAGGGCAAGGGCTTCAGCGAACTGCTGCTGAAGGACCAGCCCGAAGCGCCAGAGAACCGGCGCGTGCGCATCGTCGCGATCGAGTAAGGGGGGCCACGCCATGGCGTTCGTGTCACTTCGTGCGTGGGCTCTCTGGGGCCTGATCGGCACGATCCCAGCCGCCCAGGCCTTGGTGCTGGTCTCCGAAGAGGAAGCCGCGCAATCGCGCGCGGCGCCCCTGCCGCTCGTGGCGCGCTCGCCCGCGGCCGCCGGCGCCCCGGTAATCAAGCTGGTGGCTCCCGACACGGCAGCGACCATCCAGTCGCCCACCCGGATTGCGTTGCGCTTCGAACCCAGCCCGCAAGCCAGCATCCGGCCGGAGACCTTCAAGGTGTTTTACGGTGCCCTCAAGCTGGACATCACCAGCCGCATCACCGGAAAGTCCCAGGTGAGCTCGCAGGGCCTGGACGTGTCCGAGGCCCACCTGCCCAAAGGCTCGCACCGGCTGGTGCTGGAGATCCAGGACTCGGCGGGACGCGTGGGTTCGCGGCTGTTCAGTTTTGTGGTGGATTGAAGCGGCGTGGCGGGCGTCCCGCGCGCTCACGCCGGCAGGAACAGCGCCTGCAAATCGCTCAGGAAATCAAAGCCTCTTTCGGTGGGCTGCACGCGCTCGAGCGTGCGCGTGACCAGGCCGCGAGCCTCGGCCTCTGACAGGGCCACTGCGATGGTCGACACCGGCAGCCCTGTGCGCGCCATGAAATCACGCAGGGCAAATCCCTCGCGCAGTCGCAGCGCATTGAGCATGTACTCGAAGGGCAGGTCGCCCCGCGCCACTTCGCTCTCCTGGGCCACGGCATGGCCCGCTCGCGCGTGGTCCATGTACAGGCGCGGTTCGCGATAGCGCACCTGCCGCACCACGCGGTGCGCAAAACTGAGCTTGCTGTGCGCGCCGGCGCCGATGCCCAGGTAATCACCGAACTGCCAGTAGTTCAGGTTGTGCCAGCAGCGGTGCCCCTCGCGGGCATAGGCCGACACCTCATAGCGCTGCAGCCCTGAGGCCTGCGTCAGCTCCGTCAGGCGATCGAGCATGGCATAGGCCGTGTCGTCCGGCGGCAGCTCGGGCGGAAACTTCGCGAAGTAGGTGTTGGGCTCCAGGGTCAGGTGGTAGATCGACAGGTGCGGCGGCGCCAGCGCCAGGGCCTGGCGGGCGTCGGTCTCCAGTTCGGCCAGCGTCTGGCCTGGCAGCGCATACATCAGGTCAATGTTGAAGGTGTCGAAGGTGGCGGCCGCTTCCTCGCACGCAGCCAGGGCCTGCGCGCGGTCATGCACGCGCCCCAGGGCCTGCAGGTGCGCATCGTGGAAGCTTTGCACGCCGACCGACAGGCGCGTCACGCCGGCCGCCCGGAAGGCGCGAAAACGGTCCTTCTCGAAGGTGCCGGGGTTGGCCTCCAGCGTGATCTCGCAGTCGGCTTCCAGCCGCAGGCGCGCACGCATGTCCGCGATCAGCCGGTCGATGCCGGCCGGCGAGAACAGGCTGGGCGTGCCCCCGCCGATAAAGATGCTGTGCACGCCCCGCCCCCATACCAGGGGCAGGGCCTGCTCGAGGTCGGCCACCAGGGCATCGAGGTAGGCCTGCTCGGGCAGTTCGCCCGTCACCTCGTGCGAATTGAAATCGCAGTAGGGGCATTTCTTGAGGCACCAGGGCAGGTGCACATACAGCGACAAGGGCGGCAAGGCCCCCAGCTGCAAGGTGCCGGGGCGCATGTAATGAGTCAGGTCCTGGCGCCCTGCGCCCGGCCCGCGGTCGGCCATCACCAGCGCTCCTGCATCAGCCGCAGCATCTCGCGCGCCGCCAGGCCCCGGTGGCTGTTCGCGTTCTTCACGTCGGGGGGCAGCTGGGCGAAGGTCTTGCCCAGAGCGGGAATGAACATCACCGGGTCGAAGCCGAAGCCATGATCGCCCACCGGCGCGCGGGTGATCTCGCCCGCCGCGCGTCCGACGGCGATCAGGGGTTCGGGGTCGTCGGCGCTGCGCAGGGCCACCAGGGTGCTGACCAGCGCGGCGCGGCGATTGTCGACAGCCTGCATCTGTTCGAGCAGCGCGCGCACGTTGTGGTCATCGCCCTTGGGATAGCCGAATTTCGTGGCGTAGTAGGCGGTGTCCACGCCGGGCAGGCCGCCAAAGGCGTCGACACACAGGCCGGCGTCGTCGGCCAGCGCCGGCAGGCCGCTGGCGCGGGCGGCATGGCGCGCCTTGGCCAGCGCGTTTTCCACGAAGGTGCGGTGCGGCTCGTCGGCTTCACCGATGCCCAGGTCGGCCTGGCACACGAGTTTCACCCGCAGGGGCACCAACATCGCCTGGAGTTCGGCCAGCTTGCCCCGGTTGTTGGAGGCCAGCACCAGGGTGTCGATCATGACGCCGCGGGCAGCGCACGCGCCAGGGCCTGCGCCTGCAGGGTCACGAGTTCGGCGATGCCCTTTTCGGCCAGTTGCAGCAGGCGGTCCATCTCGGCGCGGGTGAAAGCCGCGCCTTCGGCCGTGCCCTGCACCTCGACGAAGTGGCCGGCCCCCGTCATGACCACGTTCATGTCGGTGTCGCAGGCCACGTCCTCGGTGTATTCCAGATCGAGCAAGGGCGTGCCCTGGACGATGCCCACGGAAATGGCGGCCACCGGCCCGGTGACGGGCGAGGCGGCGAGCCTGCCTTGCGCCAGCAGCAGGTTCACCGCGTCCTGGGCCGCCACGAAGGCGCCGGTGATGGCTGCGGTGCGGGTGCCGCCGTCGGCCTGCAGCACGTCGCAATCGAGGTGCAGCGTGCGCTCGCCCAGGGCCTTGAGGTCGAACACGGCGCGCAGCGAACGTCCGATCAGGCGCTGGATTTCCTGGGTGCGCCCGCTTTGCTTGCCCCGGGCCGCCTCGCGGTCGCCGCGGGTGTGGGTGGCGCGCGGCAGCATGCCGTATTCGGCGGTGACCCAGCCTTCGCCGCTGCCTCGCTTGTGGGGCGGCACCTTGTCTTCGACGGAGGCGGTGCACAGCACGCGGGTCTGGCCGAACTCGATGAGGACGGAGCCCTCGGCGTGGATGGTGAAACCGCGGGTGATGCGCACCGGGCGCAGCTGGTCGGCGCGGCGTGCGCTGCTTCTTTGGAAGGGGGTCATGGTGGGCAATGCTAACAATGCCCCGCATCGCCCCCCGCGGCCGGCCCGAATGCGACGGGCAGGTCAGCTACCTCTGAGGCGGCGGATCGCTTCATTGATCTCGGCGATGGACCGCTCGATGGCGGCATCGTCGAGGTCGTCGGCCGCCGCTTCCTGGGCTTGCGACACCCCGCACTGGATGGTCGACGCGAACACGCCCTGACTCAGGCCCTCCGTAGAGACACCGTGACATGAATCGGACGCAGCCGGCGTTTCCCACTCGACGGCGATGAGGGTCACGTTGTCACTGTGGGGGCCGCCCGCGCGCAGGGCCTCCTCGGCCAGCTGCGGTACGGCCTCGTTCACCGGCAGGGCCTGCAGGCGCTGGAGGATCACGGCCTCGGGCAGGCTGTCCCAGAGGCCGTCGGAACACAGGAGGAACCTGTCCTGCTGATGCAGGCGCACTGGTCCCCCCAGATCGTGAATGGGATGGGAGGGCGACCCCAGGCAGGTGAACAGCAGGTTGCGCTGCAGGGCCTCTTGCCCCCGGGCCGCCTGTACCTGGTGCGCTGCGTAGGAGTGGTCTCGTGTGCGCGCCAGCAAATGCCCGCTGCGCAGCAGGTACAGGCGGGAGTCGCCGCAATGGATCCAGGTGAGTGCGCCGCCCTGCGCCAAGGCCGCCACCAGGGTGGTACGCGCAGGGTCTGCCAGCCCCTGGGAGTGGGCGCTGCGGGTGATCGCCTGGTGGGCTGCGATCAGCGCCGTGGCCAGGAAGGTGGCCGGGCACCCCACCCGGGGCGTGGCTTCGCGCTGGAAACGCGTGGCCAGGGTCTGCAGGGCCAGTTGCGCCGCGAGGTCGCCCCCAGGGTGTCCGCCCATGCCGTCGGCCAGGATGAACAGCGCCGATTCACGGGTGTAGCAATAGCCCATGCGGTCTTCATTGCGGACCCGCCCGCCCTTGCGACTGACCTGGAAAACCGAGAACTTCATGGGGCGTTCCCGCCCGCGCGGGCGTCGGCCGGGACCCGATGCAGGCGCGGGCGCAGGTGGCCGGCCAGGGTCAGGGGAGCCCCGCGCGGTTCAGGCTCGCGGCTCAGGGCGCGCTGCAGCGCGAACACGGATTGCGGCCGCTGGAGGGCGTCCAGTTCCATGCACCAGCGCACCACCTGGACCAGGGGGTCGGAATAGGCCTCACGCAGGGCGTCGAGCGCGGCGGGCAGGGCGTCGGCGGCCTGCCGCTGCGGCGCCTCGGGCGGCGGTCCGCCCTGCATGCAGGCGTAGAGGCTGGCGCCGATGGCGTAGATGTCGGTCCAGGGGCCCAGGGTCAGTTCGCGGCGGTACATCTCGGGTGCGGCAAATCCGGGGGTGTACATGGGACGCACGAACCGGCCCTCCTTGGCCAGCACCTCGCGGGCTGCGCCGAAATCGAGCATGACGGCGCGGTCGTCGTCGGTGATGAACAGGTTGGCCGGCTTGAGGTCCAGGTGCAGCATCTTGCGCTGGTGGACGATGCGCAGGCCCCGCAGGATTTCGTCGAAGAGCGATCTGATGGTGGCTTCGCCCAGCACGCGCGCCTGCTTCAGGCCGCGGGCGGCCATGAGGTAGTCTTGCAGCGAGGCGCCCTCCAGGTGGTTCATCACCATGTAGACGGTCTCGTTCTCGCGGAAGAAATAGAGCACGCTCACCACCGCGGGGTGCGAGATCTGGGCCAGCGCGCGACCCTCTTCGAAGAAGCTCTTGAGACCCAGGCGGTACAGGGCCAGCTTGTCCGGCGGCACCTGGGGCAGGCACTGGCCCGGCTCGCGTGTGGCCAGCGAGGCGGGCAGGTATTCCTTGACGGCAACCTGCTGGCCCTCCGGGGCCAGGGCCAGATACACAATGCCGAAGCCCCCTGCCGAGAGCTTGCGCAGCAAGCGGTAACCACCGACGAGCGTGCCGGCCGGGAGGGCGGCGGGTGTGAGCTTTGACATAATGAAGAAGGCCGCAGGCCATGCCGCCTCAAAGTTCCCGCCCAGCCCCGAAAAATAGTTAGAAAGTTATCACTTGCCAGTTTACAGCATGACCGGCTACGCCAGCGCCCAGTCCGGCGGCGCTGTGCCCGAGAGCGGTCTTGCGCTGGCCCGGCTGGGCGTTGAGATCCGTTCGGTCAACAGCCGCTTCCTCGACCTGTCCTTCCGCCTGGCCGAGGACCTGCGCCAGCACGAGCCCGCCCTGCGCGAACTGCTGCAGTCCCGCCTGAAGCGGGGCAAGGTGGAAGTGCGCGCCGGCCTCGAGGCCGTTGGCGCCGCCGTTCTGCGCGCGCCCGACGCGCACCTGCTGCAGCGCCTGCACACCTTCCAGGACCAGGTCCGACGTGTGCTGCCCGATGCCCGCCCGCTGGGCGTGGCCGATGTGCTCCGGCTGGCCGCTGCCAGCGAGTCCGGCGTGGCTGATGCCGGTGCGCACCTGATGCCCCTGGCCGAGCAGGCTGTACAGGCCTTGCTGTCGGCCCGCGCGCGCGAGGGCGCCCGCCTGGCCGACATGCTGCGCGGGCACCTGGGCCAGTTGCGCGCGCTGGCCCTGCAGGCACGGCCCCTGGTACCCCAGCTGGTCGAACAGCAACGCATGCGCTTCCTCGAGCGCTGGCAAGAAGCCATGGGCCTGGGCGCCCAGGCGGGCGCCAGCGCTGCCCCTGAGGCGGCGCAGGACCGCGCACTGGCCGAGGCCACTGCATTTGCCATCCGCATCGATGTGGCCGAAGAACTCACCCGGCTGACGGCCCACCTGGACGAGATCGAACGCCTGCTGGCCCGGGGCGGTGAGGCCGGCAAGCGGCTGGACTTCCTGATCCAGGAACTGCACCGCGAGGCCAACACGCTCGGATCCAAGTCGGCGGCCCTGGAGCTGACCCGTATCTCCGTGGACATGAAGGTGTTGATCGAGCAGATGCGCGAGCAGGTCCAGAACATCGAATAAAGGCATTACCCGTGGATTACCCAGGCAACCTCTTCGTCGTCGCCGCCCCCAGCGGGGCGGGCAAATCCAGCCTGGTCAAGGCGCTCATGGAGCTGGACGCCCAGGTGCAGCCCTCGGTCTCGCACACCACCCGGGCGCCGCGGGGCCAGGAAAAACACGGGCGCGAGTATTTCTTCGTGTCCCCCCAGGAATTCGACGCCATGGTCCTGGCCGACGCCTTCGTCGAGTGGGCCAACGTCCACGGCAACCGCTACGGCACCTCCAAGAAGGCCATCGAGGAGCGCATCGCCTCGGGCACCGACGTCATCCTGGAGATCGACTTCCAGGGCGCCGTCCAGATCAAGCGCATCTTCACCAATGCGGTCCTGATCTTCATCCTGCCCCCCAGCTGGGAAGAACTGCGCGCCCGCCTGGAGCGCCGGGGCGAGGACACGCCCGAGGTGATCGAACTGCGCCTGAAGAACGCCGCCGAGGAAATGGCCCAGGCCCGGGAATTCGACTTCGTTATAATCAATGAGTTATTTGAGCGCGCGCTGTTCGACCTCAAGACCATCGTCCACGCCCAGCGGCTGAAGTTCTCGGCCCAGCGCCGGACCCGGGCCGACACCTTCAAGGCCCTGCACATCACCTGACCCCGGAGAGCTTTCATGGCCCGCATCACCGTCGAAGACTGCCTGCAAAAGATCCCCAACCGCTTCCAGCTGGTGCTGGCCGCGACTTACCGCGCCCGCATGCTCAGTCAGGGCCATGCGCCCAAGATCGAGAGCAAGAACAAGCCCGGCGTCACCGCCCTGCGCGAGATCGCCGAAGGCAAGGTGGGCCTGGAGATGCTCAAAAAAGTTCCGGGCTGAGCCACCCCCCTGGCGGGCTGAGGCCCGCCGCCTCAAAGGCACCGCCCCGGCGGTGCTTTTTCATTGGCCATTTCCAGGGCGGGGGGGCCGCGCTACATTTAAGGGATGAGTGCGGTGCTCGAACCCTCTTCAGGCAAACGCAAACGTGCGGCCCCCGTCGTCCCCAGCTCCGCGCAAGCCAAGGCGGCGGCGGCCAGCTTCGCCGCGCTCATGGCCAAGCTGGACTACCTGGACCCTGGCGAGATCGAGCAGGTGCGCCAGGCCTACCGATTCGCCGACGAGGCCCACCTGGGCCAGATCCGCGGCAGCGGCGATCCCTACATCACCCATCCCATTGCCGTCGCCGCCCAATGCGCCCAATGGAAGCTCGACGCGCAGGCCCTGATGGCGGCCCTGCTGCATGACGCCATCGAGGACTGCGGCGTCACCAAGCCCGAGCTGATCGAACGCTTTGGCGCCCCGGTGGCCGAACTGGTCGATGGCCTCACCAAGCTGGACAAGCTGCAGTTCAACACCCGCGAGGAAAACCAGGCCGAGTCATTCCGCAAGATGCTGCTGGCGATGGCGCGCGACGTGCGCGTCATCCTGATCAAGCTGGCGGACCGCTCGCACAACATGCGCACGCTGGACGATGTGCCGCGCGCCAAGTGGCACCGCATCTCCTCGGAGACGCTGGAGATCTACGCCCCCATCGCCAACCGCCTGGGCCTGAACCAGACCTACCGCGAGCTGCAGGAACTGGCGTTCAGCCACATCAACCCCTGGCGCCACGCAGTGCTGTCCAAGGCCGTGGACAAGGCCCGCAACCGCCGGCGCGACCTGATCCAGAAGGTGCAGCGCGATGTGGAAGCCGCCTTCGACGCCGCGGGCCTGAAGATCCGCCTGGCCGGGCGCGAGAAAACGCTCTTTTCCATCTACCGCAAGATGGACGAGAAGCACCTGAGCTTCGCGCAGGTCACCGACATCTACGGCCTGCGCGTGATCGTCCCCACCCTGATCGACTGCTACACCGCGCTGGGCATCGTGCACCACATGTACAAGCCGGTGCCAGGGCGCTTCAAGGACCATATCGCCATCCCCAAGGTGAACGGCTACCAGTCGCTGCACACCACGCTGGTGGGTCCGTCCGGCGTGAACGTGGAATTCCAGATCCGCACCGAGACCATGCATGTGGTGGCCGAATCGGGCGTGGCGGCGCACTGGCTGTACAAGGCCAATCCCTCCGACCCCGCAGCCGCCGACCGCACCGGGGCCACCTGGCTGCAGTCACTGCTGGACATCCAGCACGAGACACACGACGCCTCAGAGTTCTGGGACCACGTCAAGATCGACCTGTTCCCCGACGCGGTCTACGTGCTCACCCCCAAAAGCCAGATCCTGGCCCTGCCCCGGGGCGCCACGGTGGTCGATTTCGCCTACGCGATCCACAGCAACATCGGCGACCATGTGGTGGCCGCCCGCATCAACGGTGCGCAGGTGCCCCTGCGCACCGAGCTGAAAAACGGCGACGTCGTCGAAGTGGAAACTGCCTCGGTATCCACGCCCGACCCGGCCTGGCTCGGCTTCGTGCGCACCGGGCGCGCGCGCTCCAAGATCCGCCACCACCTCAAGACCATGGCCCAGGCCGAATCCCTGGGTCTAGGCGAGAAGCTGCTGACGCAGGCCCTGCGCGCCGAAGGCATCGAGCGGCTTCCAGACACCGGCGCCGCGCGCCAGGGCGTGTGGGACAAGCTGCTGCGGTTCACCGGCAACCGCCACCGCGACGAGCTGTTGATGGACATCGGCCTGGGCAAGCGCATCGCCGGCATCGTGGCCAAGCGCCTGGTCGCCCTCCTGGCCGAGGGCGGCGAAAAACCCGACGCGCTGCTCATGACGCGTGAGCGCTTCACCGCGCACGAGAACCCGGCACACGGCGCTGTCATCCTGGACGGCAGCGAAAACGCCTCGGTGCAATACCCCAGCTGCTGCCGCCCGGTGCCGGGCGATCGCATCGTGGGTTACCTGGGTCGTGGCGAAGGCCTGGTGGTGCACTCCGAGGACTGCCCCAGCGCGCGGCGCCTCCTGAACAAGGACAGCGAGCGCTTCATCGGCGTGGAATGGTCCGACGAACCGGTGCGCTCCTTCGAGACGGACCTGATGGTCACCGTGGGCAATGGCAAGGGCGTGCTCGCGCGCGTGGCTTCGGCGCTGGCCGGCGCGGAGGCCGACATCACCCATGTGGACATGGACGAAGACCGCGCCCAGGACGCCGCCGACCTGCGTTTCCTGGTGGCGGTGCGTGACCGCAGCCACCTGGACACCGTGATGCGGGCGATCAAGCGCATCCCCGACGTGCTGCGGGTGCAGCGCGGGCGACGCAGCGCCTGACGCAGGCCCGGCCCTCAGGGCGGCGGGTAGCGCACCTGCAACACCTCGATCTCATGCAGGCCCGCGGGCGTCTGCAGCTTCACCACGTCGCCTCCCCGGGCCTTGAGCAGGGCGCGGGCGATCGGCGATATCCAACTGACCTGTCCTTGGCTGCTGTCGGCCTCGTCGATGCCCAGGATGGTCACTTCGCGCTCGGTGCCGGCCTCGTCCGCGTAACGCACGGTGGCGCCGAAGAACACCTGGTCACGCCCATAGTGCACCGAGGGATCGGTGACCTCGGCGATTTCCAGGCGCTTGGTCAGGAACCGGATGCGGCGGTCGATTTCACGAAGGCGCTTCTTGCCATACAGGTAGTCGCCATTCTCGGACCGGTCGCCGTTGCTGGCGGCCCAGTGCACCACGTCGACGACACGCGGGCGTTCCTCGTCGATCAATTCAAGCAGCTCGGCGCGCAGGCGCGCATAGCCCGCGGGCGTGATGTAGTTGCGCGCGCCGGCCGGAACAGGCGACGCCCCGGCGGGAAGGTCGTCGTCCTCGGACTCGGATTCGCGGGTGAAGGCCTTGTTCATATCAAGGAGGCTGAGGCCCCCTCGGGGGGCAGCGAATACGCGAAGCCGCAAGCGTGTGGGTGGTCCATGATTCCTGCAAGGATAACGGGCCCGCCTGTCGGCTTCTCCACGCGCTTCCTACAGGGGCCGCGGCCCGCGCCTGACAGCAGGGCGGCCGGGTGCTGCCCAGAATCGCGCGATGGATGCAGACGAGCCCCCGGGGCAAGCGGCGGAGGCCGCGCGGTACGCCGTCTTGCGCCGCATCGGGCCCGCCCTGCGCCATGACCTGATCGTGAACCTGCAGGCCGTGGGCATGATGACCGACGTCGTGGCCGCAAGGATCGATCGAGGCCTGCCGCCGCTGGCCGAACTGCAGCAGCACCTGGCACGCATCCAGCGAGGCACGCGCGAGGCGATCGCCAATTCGCTGCGCGTGGCGACGTGGCTGGTCCCCCCGGAAGACGACAGCATCAGCCTGCGCGATGGCGTGCTGGAGTGCCTGGCGCTGGTGCGCAGCGGGCTGGAGTTTCGCGGCTACGCGGTGCGGGCCGAGCTGGAGGAGACCGACTTCCAGGTCTCGAGCGCGTCGCTTCGTCCCCTGGTGCTGGCCGCCCTGCTGCACCTGGCGGACCACGAACGCGCGCCGGGCGAACTGGCTGTCAGCGCGCGGCTCGATCCCGGCCACGCGACGCTCACCCTCGCGCGGACACAGACGGGTCCCGGCGCCGTGCGCGAAGCCGCAGACACGGAGGCGCCCTACCGGCGGATGCAGACCCAGGATGTCCTGGCGCTGGCGCGAGGGGCGCATGCCGACCTGCGCCTGGAAGATCCCTGCATCTTCATCCGGCTGCAGCGCCTGGTGCCCACCTCGCCGCTGCAGATCGCGCCGGTGTGACCCGGCGTCAACGGTCGATGTAGGCCTCGAGCGCGTCGATCGGCAGCGGCTTGGAAAAGAGGTGCCCCTGGAAAGCCTCGCACCCCTGGGCGACGAGGAAATCGCGCTGCGCCTCGGTCTCCACGCCCTCTGCGATCACGTCCAGACGCAGGCTCTGCGCCAGGCCGATGATGGTGCGGGCAATCGCCGCGTCGTTGGCGTCGGTCAGGAGGTCCTTGACGAACTCGCGATCGATCTTGAGCTGATTGAGCGGCAGCCGCTTGAGGTAGGAGAGTGATGAATAGCCCATGCCGAAATCGTCCAGCGACAGCTCCACGCCCATGGCCTTGAGGTTTCCCATCTTGGCGACAGTGACCTCGATGCCGTCAGCCAGCAGGCTCTCGGTCAGCTCCAGCTTCAGCCTGTGCGGCGCGACGTCGGCGCGGGCGATGGCCTCAATGACCTGGTCGACAAACTGGGGGTCGCGAAACTGGCGCGCGCTCACGTTCACTGCGATCGAAAGGTGGCGGCGCTGCGGCCGCTGCGCCCAGCGGGCCAATTGCGCGCACGCCTGCTCCAGGACCCAGCGGCCGATGTCCAGGATCAGGGAAGTTTCTTCGGCAATGGCGATGAACTGTGCGGGGGGCACGCGTCCGCGCACCGGATGCGCCCAGCGCAGGAGGGCCTCGACACCGGTCATGCGTCCCTGGCGGTCCACCTGCGGCTGGTAGTCCAGCAGGAACTGCCCCTCGCGCCAGGCCTGGCGCAGGTCGGCGGCCAGCGCCGCGTTCGCGCTGGCCAGGGCCTGCATCCGCGGATCGAAGAAGCACACGGCGTTTCGGCCCGAGCGCTTGGCCTGGTACATGGCCAGGTCGGCCTGCTTGAGAAGCTCGCTCACAGCCACCCGCTGGGGCCCGAACACCGTCACGCCGATGCTGCAGGTGCTGTGATGCAGGTGCCCGGGTAACGGATAGGGCTCGCCCAGCGCCTGACGTATGCGGTCCGCTGCCTCCCCGGCGGTCTGGTCGGCAGACTTGGCCGGCGCAAGGCCGGTGGGCGGTTGCAGAAGGACCACGAACTCGTCGCCGCCGAGGCGGGCCACCGTGTCCTCGGGTGCGACACAGGCGCGCAGCCGCCCGGCAACCTGTTGCAGCAGCTGGTCGCCCTTCTGGTGCCCCAGCGTGTCGTTCAGGACCTTGAAGTTGTCCAGGTCGATGAACATCAACGCACCCCCGGGCGCGCCCGTGCGCCGATCCAGCGTGTCATTGAGACGATCGAGCAGCAGCTGCCGATTGGGCAGGCCGGTGAGGGCGTCGTAGAAGGCGAGGTAGCGGATCTTCTGTTCGGCCGCCTTGCGCTCGGTCACGTCGCGCCCCACCGCCACCCAGTGCGTGAGCCGGCGCGACGTGTCCCACACGGGCGAGATGTCCAGGTCCACCCAGAAGGGTTCGCCGTCGCGGCGGTAGTTGATCAGGTCCACGCGCACCGGCTGCCATTGTTCCAGCGCGCTGCGGATCTGGTCCAGCCGCGGGCGCTGGGTCTGCGGCCCCTGCAGCAGGCGCGGCGAGCGGCCCAGGACCTCGGCGCGGGTGTAGCCGGTGCGCCGCTCGAAGGCGTCGTTCACGAAAACGATGCGCGGTCCGGGCTCGTTGAAAGGACCGGCCTCGGTGATGATCACGAGGTCGTTCAGCCGCGCAATGCTGCCTTCGAGCAGCCGCAACTGCTCCTGCGCCCGCCTGCGCGCCGTGATGTCGTGAATCTGCAGGGCCAGGCCGTTGGCGAAAGGCTCTCCGCGCAGCGCCAGCCACTGGCTCTGGTTCGCGTCGAGCGCTTCGATCTCCAGGGCCGCGCCCTGCGCGAGCGCCGCGCGCACTTGCTCCTCGACCCGCAGGCGCGCGGTCTTCTGGAACAGGCCCCAGACGGCGCGCCCCTGCAGATCCAGCGCCTCGCGCGCCAGCAGGCGCTCGGTCTGCGCGTTCAGGTAGGTGAAGCGGCCCTCGCCATCGATGGTGGCCAGGGCGCCGGTGGACACCGCGCGGGGCGAGATCTCCTGCACCACGCCTTCGACCGCAACAATGGGCCCGCCAGACCCCCGCAGCGGCTGCCCCAGCAGGCGCACCCAGCGCAGGCGCCCGTCCGCTGTCGCAACCTGCGCCTGGCAGTCGAAGCCGCGCCCCGCGTCCACGCATTCATGCAACCGGGCTTCGAGCGCCTCGCGCCAGCCCGGCGCGAGAAAGTCCAAGCTGCGGGCCGGCCGGCCCAGGATCCTGGTCAGGTGGGGTGATCCATGCAGCACGCCCGTGGCCAGGTCCAGGCGCCACAGGCCCGCATCGGTGGCTTGCTCGAGCAGGTCGACGGCACCCGGACTGGCCGGGAACGCCGGGCCGGCCTGGGGACCGCAGTGCGCAGCGGTGCGGACGTTGGAAGTCATGTCATGCACGGGCGCGGCAGGTGTCTGCTCCGTCTGACGCGATTTGACGCCCCGCGCCCGAAGGATTCGACACGTTGCGGCCTAGAGTGGTAACCACTTGCTAACCCCTGTGCCATGGATCCGACCGAACTGCATGCCTTCGTGGTCGAGGACAACCCCAGCCTGTGCGAGACCCTGGTGGGCACGCTGCAGGAGTTGACCTGCGTGCGCGTGATCGGCACCGGCCACACCGAGGCACAGGCCGCCAACTGGCTCTCGCAGCACATGTCCGACTGGGATCTGCTGGTCATCGACCTGTTCCTTCGGGGAGGCAGCGGCATGCATCTGGTGGAAGGCCTGGCGGTGCGTGCGTCCTGGCAGAAGGTGGTGCTTTTCAGCAACTACGTGACCGCCGGGGTGCGCAAGCGCGGCGCGCAACTCGGTGTCGATGCGGTGTTTGATAAATCCATCGAGATCGACGCGCTGGTGGACTATTGCATCCGACAGTGCGTGCTGCGCGGCCAGGCCCTCGCCCGCGGCCTCAACGGCGCGGGCGACGCACCGCCCGCCAGGCGGCCCATCCCGCTACCAGCGCCCACATCACCGCCAGCGTGAGGTTCTCACGAACCAGGCGGGCCTCGGACGCGTCGAGCGCGGACTCCAGCTGGTGCAGGCTGGCATCCTGCTGCTGCGCGAAACGCTGCAAGGCGGCCAGTTCACCCTCCAGCTCCGTGATGCGCCATGCCAGGCGCTGCGTGACGGGCGCAGCCTGTGCGCGATGCACCGGGGCGGGGGTTGCAGTTTCCACGGGGTTGGCAAGCGCCTGCCCTGACGGCCACCCGAGTGCGGTGACCAGGACCGGCGCAATGCAGCATCGATGAAATGTCGTCATGGCGACGGTCACTGTAGGGGCTGGGCGGGCGCACCCCGTCGGCCGGGTCACGGCGATGGCGTAGGACGGGGGAGGCTCACCCGCCCCGCTGCCCCATCTGCAGTCACTGGCCCGGGCCGCTGCTGCGGGCACCGTTGCCGGAGGCCTCGCCGCCCGTGGCCTCGCCGCCACCCGGCATGTTCTGTCCGGGGGGCATGGGATGCATGGAGCCCCGGGCGCGCTGTTCCTCCTCGCGGGCGGTGGGGTCGCTGGGGCCGCCCATCGTGCTGCGGCCGCTCTGGGCGCAGCCGGCGAGGGTGGCGGCCAGGCACAGGGACAGGCTGGCCAGGCCGGCCAGGCGCTTGGAAGTGGACTGCTGGGGCATGGAAGGTACCTCCTGGGGTTGATGCGCCGCCGGTGTGGCGAACGCCTCGGCCTGTGCGGCAAGCCGCATGCCCGGAGGGGGACGGCGGCCTGATGGCCGCCCGGAAAGAGCAACGGGTCGGCCCCGTGAAGGAGCTAACCCGTTGATTTAATTGGCGCGGCTGGCAGGATTCGAACCCACGACCCCTTGGTTCGTAGCCAAGTACTCTATCCAACTGAGCTACAGCCGCTAAGCCCGCAAGTATAGCAGTCCAGGTGGCCCGCGGGGAGCCCGAAGCCGGCGTGCGGCTCAGGGCGGGGCCAGGTGCTGCGCCAGGAAACCGACCGTGTGCCGCCAGGCCTGCCCGTGGGCGGCCTCGTCGTAGGACGGGTGCTGGGGCTGCATGAAACCATAACGCGCCGCGTGGACCTGGCACTGCACTTGGGCCTGCGTCGCCGGCGCGAGCCCGGCCCGCACGCGCTGCGCCTGGATGAAACTGTCCACGCGCTCGCAGGGCATCCATCGTATGTCGGTCGCGAACTGCACAAGCACCGGGCACAGCGGCTGCAAGTGGCGATCTTCCTGGCCGTCGATGCCTCCGGGGTAATGGCACACGACCGCTTGCAGCCCGCGGATCCGGGAGGCGGCGCGCCAGGCGAGCAGACCGCCCCAGCAGAAACCGGCCATTCCCACCTGCAGGTTGGGCGCCACCCGGCCGGCGTGCAGGACGGCCGCCTCGATGTCGAACATCACCTGGGGCGAGGGCAGTGCCGACATCGGCGACGCCAGCCGCCTCCACCAGAAGTTCCGTTCGATCCGGTACCCGTAATCGGTGCCCGAGACGCCGCGTCCGAAGGTGGACGGCGCCAGCGCCAGGTAGCCCTCGCGCGCGAACGCTTCGCACATATGGCGGGCGTGTGGCCCGACGCCCGGCAGGTTTTCGCCCGCGGCGGCAGGCAAGCGGTCCTTGTGCGTGCTGCCCGGACGGCGCAGGTCCATGTGCTGCAGGACCACCACCACGGCGCGCGGCGCCTGGCGGGGCTCGACGACGTAGGTGCGCACCACGGCACTGTCGCGGGCGGACAGGTCGATGTAGTGGCCCAGGGGTTCGGCGGATTTCATGACACGGGGGCGGGGTTGGGAGTCGACGGAAACTGCACTGGCGCTTCGCAGGCCACCAGTTCGCTGGCGGGAAGCGCCCGCGCGAAGAGCCAGCCCTGGCCGCGGTAGCAGCCCATGGCGACCAGGCTGTCCCGTTGCTCCGCGGTTTCGACGCCTTCGGCCGTGACGTCAAAGCCCATCACCTTGGCCAGGTCGATCACCAGGCGCACGATCCGCGCCTCGCGCGGGCGGGCCAGTCCATTCACGAAGGAGCGGTCGATCTTGATGCGGCTGATCGGGAACTGCGTCAGGCGGCTCAGGGAGGAATAGCCCGTTCCGAAATCGTCGATCACCAGCCGCACCCCCATCCCCACCAGCGCCTGCACCTGCAGCTGCAAGCTCGGGGCGAGGCGAGACACCTCGCTCTCCGTGAGCTCGATCTCCAGCCCCTCCAGCGCCGTGTCGTCATGCACGCTGCGCTCGGACAGGAACTCCAGCAGACGCGAGCGGCGGAAGACCTGGGGCGACGCGTTGAAGGCCACGACGGCACCTGGAAAACGAGCCTGAAGCCGGGGCTTGTCACGCATCACCATCTCCGCGATGCACAGGGTGAGGGTGTCCATGACTCGCGCCTCTTCGGCCACTGGAATGAACTCGGCGGGACCCACGGCACCCAGCTCGGGGTCTTGCCAGCGTGCCAGCGCCTCAAAGCCGATGACGCGTCCATCACGCAGGTCCACCTCCGGCTGGTAATGCACCTCGAAGGCCTGCGTGCGCAGCGCCTCGAGCAAGCGCCCCCGGACCTGGCGGCGCCGGTGCATCCGCCGGCCGATGGCGGCGCCGTACCAGCCCAGGGTCCCACGCTTGTCCTGCTTGGCGTCGTTCATGGCGACGTCGGCGCAGATCTGCAGCTCGTGCCAGCCAACGCCGTCCTCGGGAAAGCGGCTCACCCCGATCGTGCCGGTCACGGTGAGCGGCCCGCCGCCGGTGGTGACCTCCAGGGGCAGCAGGCGATGCAATTGCTTGCCCAGGTCATGGTCGTCCATCCCCGTGCGATCGACCACGGCGACAAATTCATCACCTGAGCGCCGGCACAAAAGATGCCCGGGCGGCAGGTGCCGAGCCAAGTGCGAGGCCACGGCCTGGATCACGGTGTCGCCGATGTCGTGCCCGTGCTCGTCGTTCACCGTCTTGAAGTGGTCCAGGTCCAGGAACAGGATCGCCAGCTGGCGGCCATCGGACTTCGCGTCGTCCAGCAGCCGCTGCACCTGCTCGGTCATGTGGCGGAAGTTGGGCAAGCCGGTCAGTGCATCCTGGTTGGCGAGGTCACGCAGCTGGATCTCGACTTTCTTCAGGCGCGAGATGTCGGTGATCACGGTCACATTGCCCATGACCTCCCCCTCATCGTCCAGGATGCGCGAGATCGCCACCGAGGCCGGGATCAGGCGCTTGTCGCGCCCGATGAAAGTGGTCTCGCCGCCCCAGCGGCCTTGCGACTCCAGGGCGCTGGACATCGCGCGGCTCATCTCCTGGCTGTCGGCGTCGCGGTAGAGAGTGCCCGCAGGCCGTCCCAGCAACTCGTCGCGCTGGTAACCCATCATGGCCAGGAGCGCGTCGTTGGCCCGCACGATGCAGCCTTCAGGATCCGTCACCAGGATGCCTTCAGCGGCCGTCGAGAAGACCAGGGATGTGGTGCGCAGATCGTCGGTGAAGCGTTTTTGCTGGATCAGCATGGCATTCAGGGCCTGCGTCACCTGGGCCAGTTCGTCGTTCGGCCCAGGTTCGACAGCCTCCAGTCGCTCGCCGGCCAGAATCTGCTGGCACTCGAGCAGCAGGCGGTCCAGACGCTGGGTCGTGGTCGCGGCAAAGCGCTGCGACCAGGACTTCACCCGCCGGATCATCCAGACGCCCAGGAGCAGGGCGACCAGCAGGCCCGCCACACTGGGCAGGACGATGGCCTGCATGGAGCGCTCCACATGGACGCGTACCGGCACCTCCGTTTCGCTTGCCGTCGTCACGGCCCGGCCCTCGGTCGTGAATTTGAAGCGCCCGTCCGGCGTGGGCACCAGGGGCCGGTCACCGAGGGCCAGGGCGATGCCCACATCGGCATCGATGCTCAGCTGCGACAAGAGCGTGGGCAGGTCGATGACCACCACGATGTAGCCGACCGCCGATTCCGCATTCGGGTTCTGGATAGGCTCGACCAGCACGATCTGCGTGCCACCCTGGGCTGTGGTGCGCAGGTTGAAGCTCGCACGCGACTCCCGCACCGCGGCGATCACGAAGGGGTCGGCTGCGACGGCCTGCGCCTCGGCGAGGGGCCGGGACTCGGGCGCCAGGAAGATGCGGCCCCGGTAGTCCAGGACATGGAATTGCCGCAGCGCGCCGCGGTTGAACCGTGCCAGCAAGGGTGCCAGGTACGCCTCGCGTCCCTGGCTGTCGGTCAGGCCGGTCCAAAGCAGGGAAGAGGTCGCCAGGGCACTCAGCTCGCTGGCCTGGTTGCTGACCTCCGCCACCACGCGGGTCAGCACCTTCTCGCGCACGTTCTCGAGCGTCGCACTCTGGTACAGGTAGGCTGCCAGGATGGTCAGTCCCATCACCAGGCCGGTGACCACCGTCACGTAAAGGCGCAGGATGCGGATCAGCGGCCCGCTGATCCGGTCACTGAAACGGGAAGGCGATGGGGCCTGCAACATCGCGGCAGGGCTCCGGGTCAGCGTACGGGCGTGAGCTCGCCGCCGCGGCTCACACGCACGAACAGCACCTCACGCGGCGTGAGCGCGTCGTGGGACGTCGCGCTGAAGGCCGGTGCGTAGCGCCGCACCGCTCCCTCGAAGGGGGGCAGGTTCTCCAGGGCTTGGCGCATATCGTCGCCGCGGGTGCTGCGCGCCTTGTTCACGGCCAGTGCCAGCAGGTGGGTGATGTCGTAGGCGTGGGCCGAACCCACCGGGCTGGGAATCTGTTCGACCGCGGACAGCTGCGCGTCCTTGAGGATCCATTGCGCCAGGCGCCGTGCGGCGGGCCGCGTGTTGCCCACGAAGGTGAAAGTCTGGATCACCTGCATGTCCACCCTGTCCAGTGCCGGGCCGGCCAGCTGGTGCAGGGCACCGCCGGTCAGGCCCCAATGCGCCACCACGGGGAGGCGAGAGCCGGTGGGCAGTTCAGACAGCTGGTTGAGCAGGATGGACGCTTCGCGCTCATTGGCCACCAGCAGGATGGACTGGGCGGACGCCTGGACGCATTGGGCCAGGACCTCCACGAACTTCGTCTCACCCCAGTTGTACCAGTGGGTGTGCACCACGGTCACCCCAAGACGCGAGGCCCGCGATGCCAGCACCGCATCGGCGGAGCGGCCCCAGGCCGTATTGGGCAGGATCGCGCACTGGCGCACCGCGCGATGGGCGCTCTTGCCCCGCTGGATCATGGCCTCGACGCCCCAGCTGTCCTTGAGCGACAGGCGGAACACGAAGGAGGGGTTGACCGCACCTTTCGTGATCTGGTCGGCTGAACCCCAGACGCTGATCAGGGGAATCTTCTGGCGGTTCGCCTCCGCCGTCATCTCGACGGTGATCGGGCTGAATTTGCCGCTCAGCACCGCAATCACGTCGGGCTGGGCAGCGAGGTCGATCAGGTTGTCGCGCCCGCGGGGGGGCAAGCCCTGGTTGTCGGTGGTCAGGAGCTTCAGCGGCCGCCCACCGAGCACCCCGCCACGGGCGTTGATCTCTTCGATGGCGGCCAGCACCCCGCGCTCGATGGCCCGGGGCGCGGTGTTGGTCTTGATGCTGTAGGCCTCGTCGAGGGCGATGTGGACCGGTGCCTTGGCGTGCAAGGGCAGGCAGGCTGCCAGCGTTGCAGCAGCGAGCAAGCGCGGAACGATCTCAACCAAGCGCGGTCCCATCGGCTCTGTCTGTCGCTTTCCTTTATGGTCATCATATTGTTGCAGACATGTAACAAATTGCCGAGGGGGCAGAGCTGCAAAGGCCACCTGGAAAGGGGGGGTGGCCACACGGAACGCGCAGCCGTTGTGGCAAGTCTCCTGGCTCAGAGCGCTGAGCCAGGCGCGACTTGTGGAGACCCGGCGGGAAGACTGGTCCACTCGCCGCTGGACTTGATCACGTCCTTGCTGCGGTCGGTGATATCCAGGCAGCGCCTGGGCAGTTGACACAACGCCGCCGAGTGGATATCTTTAAGATATCTTTCTGGAAGGTCTCACGATGACAGCCGTCGCCCCTCAAATCGCGTTTCGCTACCGCCCCCGGGACAGCGCCACAGGCGTCACCCGAACAACAGCCAAGCGGCTGGCTGAGACCCTGGGAGTCGACGAGACTCAGGTCATTCACCTGGCGCTGCATGAACTGGCCGCCAAGTTCCTGCCTCAGTACGAGCCCGACGAAGGTCCTCTCACCAAGACACAACTGAGTCAGGTCAAAAAGACCGCCCTCAAGGCAAAGGGTGGAACGGTGCGAAGCAGCCTGTTTGAAACGGACAGCGCCTGATGCGCTGGTGGCCTGAGCCTACTGCCGGCGATATCGTTTGGTGCCACTTCCCAGACAACATCAACCCCCGACCCAAGCCGCGTCCGGGACTCATCGTCTCCACCAAGGAAGACGACGAGGGCAAGATCTTCATTCGCGTCGCCTACGGCACGAGCCAAAAGACAAACCGGCTTTACAGCGGAGAGTTTCGGATCACAAAAGACGAGCATCCGACTGCCTACGCCAGCGCCGGCCTGAGCTACGACACCAAGTTCGATTTGCGAAACGTCTTGGAATTGCCGTTCAACGGCATCTATTTTTCTGTCCCGCCTCACGCTCCCCACGGGCAAAACCCGAAGCTCGGGAGCCTTCACCCGAGCATGGTCCGGATCGCAAGCGCCGCGTTTGGAGCAACCAAGAAATAGCCAGCCCTGTGGCTTGCCACCGATGCGCGAACAGGGGGAGAGGGCCGAAAACGAAAACGGGACAGAGCGGATCTGTGTCCCGAATCGATGGTAGGGCGTGCTGGGCTCGAACCAGCGACCAAGGGATTATGAGTCCCCTGCTCTGACCAACTGAGCTAACGCCCCCCCGAGCAGCCGATTCTAGGCCCGGGCATGCGGCGCCCTGGCGGCACGCCGGGCGACCTGAGGCCGACCGCGTCCGCGGCCCCGGCGCGCTCACTTGGGATGGCTCAGGGCGTTGCTCACCAGCTTGGCGGTGATGTCCACGATCTGGATCATGCGGTCGTAGGGCATGCGCGTGGGCCCGATCACGCCCAGCGTGCCCACCACCTGGCCGTCGACCTCGTAGGACGCGCTCACCACCGACAGTTCCTCGAAGGGCACCACCTGGCTCTCGCCGCCGATGTAGATGCGCACGCCCTCGGCCTGGCTGGAGATGTCCAGGAGGCGCATCAGCTGCGTCTTCTGCTCGAACAGGTCGAAGGCGCGGCGCAGGTGCGACATGTCGCCGGAAAAATCGCTCACGGCCAGCAGGTTGCGCTCGCCGGAGATCACCACCTCGTCCTGCGACTCGGTCAGGGCCTCGGAGGTGGCCTGCACTGCGGCCTGCATCAGTTGCGCGATCTCGGTGCGCAATTGATCGACCTCGCCCTTGAGGCGCTCACGCACCTGCTCGATCGCCAGCCCCGCGTAGTGGGCATTGAGGAAGTTGGCCGCCTCCACCAGCTGCCCCTGGGTGTAGTCGGTCTCGGTGAAGACCACGCGGTTTTGGACGTCGCCCTCGGGCGAAACGATGATCACCAGATAGCGCTTTTCGGACAGGCGCAGGAATTCGATGTGCCGGAACACCGACGATCGGCGCGGCGCCATCACCACGCCGACGAAGTGCGAGAGGTTGGACAGCAGGTGGGCCGCATTGGCGATGACCCGCTGGGGCTGGTCGGGGGCCAGGCTGGCCGAGGACAGATCCTCGCGCTGCACCGTGAGCATGGTGTCCACGAACAGCCGGTAGCCACGGGCCGTGGGAATGCGCCCGGCGGAGGTGTGGGGGCTGGCGATCAGCCCCAGTTCCTCCAGGTCGGACATGACGTTGCGGATGGTGGCGGGCGACAGCTCCAGGCCGGACGCCCGCGACAAGGTGCGTGAACCCACCGGCTGCCCGTCGGCGATGTATCGCTCGACCAGGGCTTTCAACAACAGCTTGGCACGGTCATCGAGCATCTTGAACGGCTTTCGCGCGATTTTAATGATGTAATTTGAGAATGAGTTCGCAGTTCCGCCACGTCGCGCTGATTGGAAAGTATCCGGCCTCCGGCGCGTCCGGCGGGACCACCCGCGCGGCCCTGGAGGATATTGCCCAGTTCCTGGCAGCGCAAGGCTGCGAAGTCACCATTGAACGCGAGACCGCGATGCATGCCGGCCTGCAGGGTCATTCCACGCTGGACGTGGCGGGCATCGGCGCCCAGTGCGACCTGGGGCTGGTGGTCGGCGGCGACGGCACCATGCTGGGCATCGGGCGCCAGTTGGCCCCCTACGACGTCCCCCTGGTGGGCATCAACCAGGGGCGCCTGGGGTTCATCACGGACATCGCCCTGGACGGCTACCGCGCGGTGCTCGCGCCCATGCTGGCCGGCGCCTACGACGAAGACCGCCGCAGCCTGATGCACGCCCGCGTGATGCGCGAGGGCCGCTGCGTGTTCGACGCACTGGCCATGAATGACGTGGTGGTCAATCGTGGCGCCACCTCCGGCATGGTGGAAATCCGGGTCGAGGTGGACGGCCACCTGGTGGCCAAGCAGCGCGCCGACGGCCTGATCGTGGCCACGCCCACCGGCTCCACCGCCTACGCGCTGTCCGCGGGCGGGCCCCTGCTGCACCCGTCCAACCCGGGCTGGGTGCTGGTGCCCATCGCCCCGCACAGCCTGTCGGTGCGGCCGCTGGTGGTCAATGACGCCGGCGAGGTCACCATCGAGCTCGTGGCAGGCCGCGACGCCAGCGCCAATTTCGACATGCAGTCCCTGGCCTCGCTGTTGCACGGCGACCGCATCAGCGTGCGTCGCTCCGAGCACCAGGTGCGCTTCCTGCACCCGCAAGGCTGGAGCTACTTCGACACCCTGCGCCAGAAGATGCACTGGAACGAGGGAGGCGCGTGAGTACGTCATGAGCCTGAGACGCATTGCCCTGCGCGATTTCGTGATCGTGCGTGAACTGGACCTGGACCTGTCCGCTGGCTTCAGTGTCCTGACCGGCGAAACCGGCGCCGGCAAGTCCATCCTGATCGACGCGCTGCAGCTGGCCCTGGGCGCGCGCGCCGACGCCACCGCCGTGCGCGAGGGCGCGGCACGGGCTGACATCAGCGCCGAGTTCGACGCCCCGGCTGCGCTCGCGCCCTGGCTCGAAGAGGCCGGTTTCGAAAACGGCGACACCCTGCTTTTGCGCCGCAGCATCGACACCCAGGGCAAGAGCCGGGCCTGGATCAACGGCGCCCCCGCCACCGCCACCCAGCTGCGCGAGGCCGGCGACCGCCTGGTCGACATCCACGGCCAGCACGCCTGGCAAAGCCTGACCCGGCCCGAGGCGGTGCGCGCCCTGCTTGACGCCTACGCGGGCACCGGCACCCAAGCCCTGTCCGCCCTGTGGCAAGCCTGGCGCGCGGCGCAGAAGACCCTGGCCGACGCCCAGGCCGCCCAGGACACGCTGCAGCGCGAACGCGAACGCCTGGCCTGGCAGATCGGCGAAGTCGACAAGCTGGCCCCCGGCACCGACGAATGGGACGAACTCAACGCCAGCCACACCCGGCTGGCCCACGCCCAGAGCCTGCTGGATGCCGCGCAGGGAGCCCTGGACGCACTGCAGGCCGAAGACGGCGGCGCCACGGCCCGACTGGCCCAGGCCCGCGCCGCCTTGCAAGGCCAGGAGCACCTGGAGCCCGAGTTTGCGGCCCTGGCCGAGGTCATCGCCTCCAGCCTGGCCCAGGCCGAGGACGCCGCCCACTCCCTGCACACCTACCTGCGCAAGACCGAACTCGACCCCGAGCGCCTGGCCGAACTGGATGCGCGCATGTCGCTGTGGATGTCGCTGGCGCGCCGCTACAAGCGCACGCCCTCCGAGCTGCCGTCCCTGCTTGCCGGCTGGAAGGAAGAACTCGCGCGCCTGGACTCCGCGTCCGACCTCGAGGGCCTGGCCGCCGCCGAGCGCAAGGCCCAAGAGGCCTACCTGGCCGAAGCCCGCACCCTGTCCAAGACCCGCGCCAAGGCCGCCCCCAAGCTCGCCAAGGCCATCACCCAGGCCATGCAGGGCCTGGGCATGCAGGGCGGTCGCTTCGAGGTGGCCCTGGAAACGCTGGCGGCGCCCGCGCAGCACGGGCTGGAGGACGTCGCCTTCCTGGTCGCCGGCCACGCGGGCAGCACGCCGCGCCCGGTAGGCAAGGTGGCCTCGGGGGGCGAGCTCTCGCGTATCGCGCTGGCCATCGCGGTCACCACGAGCGAGCTGGGCAGCGCGCAGACCCTGATCTTCGACGAGGTCGATTCCGGCGTGGGTGGTGCGGTCGCCGAGACCGTGGGCCGCCTCATGAAGCAGCTCGGGCGCGACCGCCAGGTGCTGGCCGTCACCCACCTGCCGCAGGTGGCCGCCTGCGCCGACCACCACCTGGTGGTGGCCAAGCGCGCCGACGCGCTGGGCACGTCCAGCAGCGTGGCCCCTGCCCACGGCGAGCAGCGCGTGGCCGAGGTCGCGCGCATGCTGGGTGGCGAACGCCTTTCGGGCACCACCCTGGCCCACGCCAAGGAAATGCTCGGCGACGGCGCGGCGTCATGAGCGCCGCCGGGCCGCCCCAAGGCGCGAACGCCCCCTCGGGGGGCAGTACGCCACACGCAGTGGGCGGACGTGGGGGCACACCACGCAGCGCCGCCGGGTTGGAACTGGTCCTGATCACGGGCATGTCCGGCTCGGGCAAGTCGGTTGCCCTGCGCGCGCTGGAAGACGCCGGCTACTACTGCGTGGACAACCTCCCGCCCGAGCTGCTGCTGTCCTTCGTGAACCTCGAGGAGCAGTCCTCCGCCCAGCGCGTGGCCATCGCCATGGACGTGCGCAGCGCCGCGTCCCTGCCGCAGGTGCCCGCGCACCTGGCCGAACTGGCCCAGCGCGGAATGGCCGTGCGCTCGCTGTTCCTGGACTCCACCACCGACACCCTGGTGCGCCGTTTTTCGGAGACGCGCCGCCGCCATCCCCTGTCCGGGCGCCTGCAGGGCGCGTCCACCGCCACCGACCTGCAACGCGCACTGGTCGATGCGATCGAGCTCGAACGCGAGCTGCTGGCGGACCTGCGCGAACGCGCGCATGTGATCGACACCAGCGTGATCCGACCGGCCCAGTTGCAGGCCCATGTCAAGTCGCTGATTTCGGCGCCTGGCAGCCAGCTCACGCTGGTCTTCGAGTCCTTCGCCTTCAAGCGCGGCGTCCCGGTGGATGCCGACTACGTGTTCGATGTGCGCATGCTGCCCAATCCGCACTACGAGCCTGGCCTGCGTGAGCTCACCGGCGCCGATGCGCCAGTGGTCGCCTACCTGAACGCCCAGCCCGATGTGGAAAAGATGTACGCGCACGTCGAGGGTTTCCTCTCGACCTGGCTGCCGGCGCTGGCGCGCGACCACCGCAGCTACGTCACCGTGGCCCTGGGCTGCACCGGGGGGCAGCACCGCTCGGTGTACCTGGTGGAGAGGCTGGCCGCGCACTTTGGCGCGCAATGGACCACGCTGCGCCGCCACCGCGAGCTCGAGGGCCACAGCCCGGCCCCTTAGCCCTCCAGCAGCTTGCGCACCGGCGCGGGCAGGCCCAGAGCCGGCCACTGGCCGGCACCGAACCACCCCCCCGCACCGGCCGGTGACCCCGCATCCAGGCTGGTGACCACCGGGTGCAGGTGCAGGTCCTTGTGCGTGAGGACGTGGACGAAGGGCGTCCCCTCCTGCAGCACCGATCGCGCCGGTACCGACGCGGCCAGCGCCGCGTGCGAGTCGAATGCCGGCAGGCAATACAGGCCGGCCCACACCCCCTGCTGCGGGCGCTTTTCCAGCCAGACGGCGCCATCCGCGCGGCGCGCCTGCAAGAGCCACAGCGATTGCGCGCTGCGTTTGAGCTTGCGCGTACGTACCGGGTAGCGTGTCGGCTCGTTTTGCCCGTACGCCACGCACAGGGCCTGCGCAGGGCAGGCCGCGCACCGCGGCGCGCGGGCCGTGCACACCGTGGCACCCAGGTCCATCAGCCCCTGCGTGTAGGCCGGCATATCGGCCGGATCGGCGGGCACCAGGCCCTGCGCCAGGTCCCACAGCGCACGTTCCTCGCGCGCCACTGCCAGGTCGCCCGCGAAGCCCCGCACGCGCGCCAGCACCCTTTTCACGTTGCCATCCAGGATGGCCACCCGCTCACTGAAGCAGAACGCGGCGATCGCGGCGGCGGTGGAGCGGCCGATGCCCGGCAGGGTCCGCAGGGTCGCAGCTTCGCGCGGGAAGGCGCCGCCATGAGAGGCCACCACCTCCTGCGCGCAGCGGTGCAGGTTGCGGGCGCGGCTGTAATAACCCAGGCCGCTCCACAGGCCCAGCACCTCGTCCTGCGCCGCGGCCGCCAAGGCCCGCACGTCGGGGAAGCGCTCGAGGAAACGCCCGTAGTACGCCAGGACCGTCGTCACCTGCGTCTGCTGCAGCATGATCTCGGACAGCCAGACGCGGTAGGGGTCGCGGGTGGCCTGCCAGGGCAGGCCGCTGCGGCCGCTGGCGCGCTGCCACTGCACGACGCGCACAGGAAATTCATGGGGCACGCCGTCCGCCAGTGTAGGGAGGGACGCGCCGCTTGCAGTCACCGCTGGCACCGGACGCAGTAATAGGTCGCGCGCTGGCCTTGCACGATGCGGCGCACCAGGGCCTCGCACACCCGGCACGGCAGCCCCGCGCGGTCATAGACATGGGCCTCCAGCTGGAAGTAACCCGACTCGCCCTGCGCATTGGAGAAATCGCGCAGCGTGCTGCCACCTTTTTCCACCGCGCGGGCCAGTACGTCGCGCACCGCCGCGTGCAGCCGCGTGGCGCGCGCCAGGCTGATGCGCGACGCCCGGGTGGTCGGACGGATACCTGCAAGGAACAAGGCCTCCGACGCGTAGATGTTGCCCACGCCCACCACGATGTCGCCGGCGAGCAGCACCTGCTTGATCGGCGCGTACCGGCCCTGCAAGGCGGCGTGGAAGGCCGCAGGGTCGAAATCGGCGCCCAGAGGCTCGACACCCAGGCGCCGCAGCAGCTTCACCGCCGCAGGGGCGGACTCGCTGCGGGCGTACACCACCGCACCGAAGCGGCGCGGGTCGTTGAGCCGCAACACGCCGCGGCTGGTGGCCAGGTCGAAGTGGTCATGCGAACCCGGTGGCGGCTGCGTGGCGGCGAAGGACAGGCTGCCCGACATCCCCAGGTGCAACAGCAGCAGGCCGTCGTCGAGGTCGACCAGCAGGTACTTGCCCCGACGGCGCACGCCCCGCACGGTACGCCCCACCAGCTGCGAGGGGTCGCAACCCAGCGCCCAGCGCAGGGGCTTGCCCGTACGCGCCGACAGGATGCGGGCGCCCGCGATGCGGTCGGCAAAGCTCAGACGCGTGACTTCAACTTCGGGCAGTTCGGGCATGGGCGCAACCCGGAGATTATGATGGCCCGCATGAAGCTGTTCACTCGCGTCACGGCGCTGGCGTCGCTGCTGCTGGCGGGGGTCCCGGGTGCCTACGCGCAAGCCCCGGTGTCCGCCCCTGCGAAGGCACCGGCCTCGGCCAGCGCCGCGCCGCCCCAGTCCTCGGCCCTGAGCGCCGAGCTCTTTTACCAGCTGCTGGTGGGCGAACTCGCCGCGCGCGGCGCGGACCCGGGTGCGGGCTTCTCCCTCATGCTGGACGCAGCACGCAAGACCAACGACCCCGACTTGTACCAGCGCGCCGTCCAGATCGCGCTAGAGGGCCGCGCCGGCGAGTCGGCCCTGCAGGCCGCGCGCGCGTGGCGCCAGGCGCAACCCGCTTCGCGCGACGCCAACCGCTATGTGCTGCAGCTGCTGCTGGCGCTCAATCGGGTGGCCGAATCCACCGACCTGCTCAAGTCCCTGATCGCACTCACCCCCGCCCCCGAGCGCAACACCGCGATTGCCCTGGTGCCGCGCGTGTACGCCCGCGCCAGCGACAGGCGCCTGGCGGCGAGCGTGGTCGAACAGGGGCTGGCCGATGCGCTGTCGCGACCGGAAACTGCCTCGCCGGCCTGGACGGCCGTGGGCCGCGTGCGCCTGGCCGCAGGCGACGCCGCCGCCGCCCTCGAAGCCGCCACCCGCGCCCAGGCCGCCGAACCCGCCAGTGAAGGCCCGGCCCTGCTCGCCCTGGACCTGATGGCCGCCAACCAGCCCCCGGCCGAGGCCCTGGTCAGGCGGTACCTGGACGGCCAGCCCCTGCCCGAGGTGCGCATGGCCTACGCACGCACGCTCCTGGACGCACAGCGCCAGTCCGACGCGCGCGCGCAGCTTGCGGCCATCACGGCAGCCAAACCCGACCTGGCCGAGGCCTGGCTGGTGCAAGGCGTGCTGCAAGTGCAGGAAGGGCAACTGGACCCTGGCGAAGCGTCCCTCAAGCGCTACCTGGGGCTGGTCCAAAGCGGCAGCGACGGCAGCGAACGCAGGCGTGGCCAGGCCCAGGCCTTCCTGGCCCTGGCCCAGATCGCCGAAAAGCGTGGCGACCTGCCCCAGGCCAACGCCTGGCTGGACCGCATCAACAACCCGCAGGACCTGGTCGCCACCCAGAACCGGCGCGCCTCCATCCTGGCCCGCCAGGGCCGCATGGACGAAGCGCGCAGGCTGATACGCGCCCTGCCCGAACGCACCCCCCCCGACGCCCGCTCCAAGCTGCTGGCCGAGACGCAGCTGCTGCGGGATCACAAGCAGTACCAGGCTGCCTACGACCTCCTGGAGGAAGCCGCACGGCGCCAGCCGGCCGACACCGAGCTGATGTACGAGCAGGCCACCATCGCCGACAAGCTCGGGCGCTATGCCGACCTCGAGCGCCTGCTGCGCCAGGCGATCGCCCTCAAGCCTGATTTCCACCACGCATACAACGCGCTGGGCTACTCCATGGCCGAACGCAATGTGCGGCTGCCAGAAGCCCGGACCCTGATCCTCAAGGCCCTGGAAAGCGCGCCCGGCGACCCCTTCATCACCGACAGCCTGGGCTGGGTCGAGTTCCGCCTGGGCAACCTGCCCGAGGCCCTGCGCCTGCTGGACCAAGCCTACCGGGGCCGCCCCGACGCGGAAATCGCGGCCCACCTCGGGGAGGTGCTCTGGACCATGGGCCAACGCGATCGCGCCCGGGCAATCTGGAAAGAGGGCCTCCTGCTCAATCGAGAGAACGAGACCCTGCAGGAAACGCTCAAGCGGCTGCGCGTGAAGCTGTGAACCGTCGCGCCTCGCTACGCGCCGCCGCCGCGGTGGCCTCGGCCCTGGCGCTGGCGGTGTCTGGCTGCGCCCTCACATCCCCGGCCGCGCCCTCGGCAGGTCCGCGCTGGAGCGGGCGGCTGGCCCTGCAGGTGCAAGGCGATGCCAGTACCGGCTTCACCGCCAGCTTCGAGTTGCGCGGCTCCCCGCGCCAGGGCGAGCTGGCGCTGTACACCCCGCTGGGCGCAAGCGCGGCACTGCTGCAATGGACCCCGGGCCGCGCCACCCTGCGCGCGCCGGGCCAGCCCACGCGCGAGGCCTCGTCCCTGGACGACCTGGTCGCCCAGGCCACCGGCACCGCGATTCCGGTGACAGCCCTGTTCGACTGGCTCGCAGGCATCCCGACGGCGGTGGCCGGCTGGCAGGCGGACCTGTCGCAGCATGCATCGGGCCGTCTGCGCGCCCGCCGGCTGGCAGACCCGGCGGCCGACCTGCGCATCCTCCTGGAGCAGCCATGAAGGCCCTCCATGACGTCCCGGCCCCGGCCAAGCTCAATCTGTTCCTGCACGTCACCGGGCGGCGGGCCGACGGCTACCACCTGCTGCAGTCGGTGTTCATGCTGGTCGACTGGCAGGACACCCTGCATTTCGAGCTGCGCCCGAACGGGCGCCTGAGCCGCGAGGACCACGGCGCCACCCTGCCCGGGGACGACCTGTGCCTGCAGGCGGCACGGGCGCTGCAGCAGGCCACGGGCACCTCGCACGGCGCCCACATCACCCTGGCCAAGCGCCTGCCCTCGCAGGCCGGCATGGGCGGGGGCTCGTCCGATGCCGCATCCTGCCTGCTGGCCCTCAACCGCCTGTGGGGCCTGGGCCTGGGCCGCCCCGACCTGGAAGCCATCGGCCTGCGCCTGGGCGCCGACGTGCCGTTCTTCCTGCGCGGGCGCAACGCCTGGGTCGAGGGCGTGGGCGAGCGCATCACTCCGATCGACCTGCCACCCGCCCGTTTCGTGGTGGTCCAGCCCGACCAGGGCCTGGAAACCGCCCGCATCTTTTGCGACCCCGGGCTTCGTCGCGACACGCAACCTGCTACAATCTCGGGCTTTGCTGTGCGTCCGTACGACTTCGGTTGTAACGACCTGCAGCCGGTTGCCCAGAGGCTATGCCCCGGCGTCACCCAGGCCCTGGCTTGGCTTGAATCGCAGGGGCTGTCGCCCCGAATGACCGGTTCCGGCAGCGCGGTGTTCGCAAGGTGGCCCTTCCCAGAGCCGTTTGCCGCCCGGCCCCCCGAGGGCTGGACACTGCGGGAGTGCAGCAATCTGTCCGCGCATCCCCTGGTGGGCTGGTCGGACAACGACGGTTGATCGGTAGGCGGCTCCCGGGCCGTCCACCCGTGTAGGGGAGTCGCCAAGTTGGTTAAGGCACCGGATTTTGATTCCGGCATGCGAGGGTTCGAGTCCTTCCTCCCCTGCCAGATATCCACACACCCAGTTCGCTGGCAACGCTGATGCAGGCTGCACCGCACTCCGATTTCATGGTCTTCACCGGCAACGCCAACCCGGCGCTTGCTGCGGAGATTGCCGGGCATCTGGGCATCACCCTGGGTGCGGCCACCGTGGGACGCTTCTCCGACGGCGAGGTGACCGTCGAGATCAACACCAACGTGCGCGCCCGCGACGTGTTCGTGGTGCAGTCCACCTGCGCCCCCACAAACGAAAACCTCATGGAATTGCTGATCATGGTCGACGCGCTCAAGCGCGCCTCGGCCGAACGCATCAGCGCCGTCATCCCCTACTTCGGCTACGCCCGCCAGGACCGTCGCCCGCGCTCCTCGCGCGTGCCGATCTCGGCCAAGGTCGTGGCCAACCTGCTGCAGACCGTGGGCGTCTCGCGCGTCCTCACCATGGACCTGCACGCCGACCAGATCCAGGGTTTCTTCGACATCCCTGTCGACAACATCTACGCCTCGCCGGTGCTGCTCACCGATCTGCGCCACCAGAAGTACGACGACCTGATCGTGGTCTCGCCCGACGTCGGCGGCGTGGTACGCGCGCGCGCACTGGCCAAGCAGCTCGGTTGCGACCTGGCCATCATCGACAAGCGCCGCCCGCGCGCCAACGTCAGCGAAGTGATGCACGTGATCGGCGAGATCGAAGGCCGCAACTGCGTGATCATGGACGACATGATCGACACCGCCGGCACCCTGGTCAAAGCCGCCGAGGTGCTCAAAGAGCGGGGCGCCAGGAAGGTCTACGCCTATTGCACGCACCCGATCTTCTCGGGTCCGGCCATCGACCGCATCGCCAAGGGCCAGGCCCTCGACGAAGTGGTCGTCACCAACACCATCCCCTTGTCCGACAGCGCCAAGGCCTGCGGCAAGATCCGCCAGCTCACCGTGGCGCCGCTGATCGCCGAGACGATCCAGCGCATTGCCAAGGGCGAGTCGGTCATGAGTCTGTTCTCGGAGCAGGAAAACCTGTTCTGAGGCGGTAGCCGGCCCACCCTGGCGCACTGCCAAGGCGGGTCTTTTTCAACCTGGCAACACACTGGTCGCGGTGGTTGCCGGATATCGGAGTGAACAACATGAAATTCGTCGCTTTTGAGCGCGCCAAGCAGGGAACGGGTGCGAGCCGCCGTCTGCGCATCTCGGGCAAGACGCCCGGCATCGTCTACGGGGGCGAAGGCCAGCCCAAGCTGATCGAGCTCGATCACAACGCGCTGTGGCACGCCCTGAAGAGGGAAGCCTTCCACTCGTCCATCCTCGATATGGAACTGGGTGGCCAGAGCAGCAAGGTCCTGCTGCGCGACGTGCAATACCACCCGTTCAAGCAGCTCGTGCTGCACGTGGACTTCCAGAAGGTCGATGCCACCACCAAGCTGCACATGAAGGTGCCGCTGCACTACGTGAAGTCCGAGGAATCGCAGGCCGTCAAGTTCGAGCATTGCGTGGTGAACCACGTGATGGCCGAACTCGACATCAGCTGCCTGCCGGCCGACCTGCCCGAGTTCATCGAGGTGGACCTGTCCGGCCTCAAGAAGGGCACTTCGCTGCACCTGGACGACATCACCCTGCCCAAGGGCGTGACCGCCGTCACCCGCGGCAAGAAGAACCCGGTGCTGGTTTCGGTCGTGACCACCGTGGCCGAAGAGGTCGCCCCGCCCGCGGCCGCCGCTGCGGCGCCCGTTGCGGAGGCCAAGCCTGCCGCAGACGCCAAGGCCGACACCAAGGCCGACACCAAGCCCGCCAAGAAGTAAGCGCGGGTCCCCCGCATTTGCCGGCATCCAGGGCCCGCCTCGTGCGGGCCTTTTCCATTTTGTTTTTCGCTTTTAATACGTCTCCATGATCAAGCTGTTCGTGGGCCTGGGCAATCCAGGCGCCCCCTACGAGGCGACGCGCCACAACGCCGGCTGCTGGTGGGTCGACGCGCTCGCGCGCGAATTCAAGCTTTCCCTGGTGGCCGACCGCGCCTACCACGGCCTGGTGGCGCGGGGCACCGTGAATGGGCAGACGGTCTGGCTCCTGGAGCCCCAGACCTACATGAACCTCTCGGGCAAGTCGGTGGCCGCCCTGGCGCGCTTTTTCAAGATCGCGCCCGAGGAGATCCTGGTGGTGCACGACGAGCTTGATGTGCCCCCCGGCCAGGCCAAGCTCAAGTTCGGCGGCGGCCACGGCGGCCACAACGGCCTGCGCGATATCCACGCCCAATTGGGTACCGGCGACTACTGGCGGCTGCGCCTGGGTATCGGCCACCCAGGCGACAAGCAAGAGGTCGCCGACTGGGTGCTGAAGAAACCCGCCCCCGAGCAGCGCGAGGCCATCGAGGCCTGCGTGGCCCGCACGCTCAAGGCGGCACCAGAGATGCTGACAGGCGACATGGTCAAGGCGACGGCGGTGGTGCACACGCACAAGCCACCGCGGCCCAAACCTCCAAGGCCCGAAGGGGTCTAGGCGGGGTTCAGGCGCCGTCGGCGGCCTGGCCGGTCAGCCGCCGGTATTTGCGCCAGAGGGACTCGCGGTCCTCGACATGCTCGGGGTGAATCGGGATGCAGGCCACGGGACAGACCTGCACGCACTGCGGGGTGTCGAAATGCCCCACGCACTCGGTGCACTTGTCCGGGTTGATCTGGTAGATCTCGGGGCCCATGAAGATGGCCTCGTTCGGGCACTCGGGCTCGCAGACATCGCAGTTGATGCACTCGTCGGTGATCATCAGGGCCATGCCGGATTCCTCGCTTCCATAGTTCTGGCATTATCCCGCGACCGAATGGCCCTGTATCTTTTCAAGCGCCTGATCACCCTGATCGCCACATTGGCAGTCACCTCCGTCGTGGTGTTCACGGTGCTCGAGGTGCTCCCGGGCAACGCCGCCCAGGTCCTGATGGGGCCCGACGCCTCCCCCGAGGCCGTGGCGGCCCTCACCACCAAGCTGGGCCTGGACCAGCCCGCCCCCGCCCGCTATGGCCAGTGGATCGTCGGCCTGCTCACGGGCGAACTGGGCCTGAGCGCCACCTACAGCACGCCCGTGGGCGAACTGGTGCTGGAACGCCTGGCCCTGACCGTCCCCCTGGCCGTGATGGCCATGGGCCTGACCCTCGTGCTGGCGCTCACCGCCGGCGTGTATGCCGCCGCGCGCCACCACAAGGCCGGCGACGTGGGCGTGATGGGCCTGACCCAGGTGGGGATCGCCATCCCCAATTTCTGGTTCGCCATCCTCCTGATTCTGCTGTTTTCGGTGCACCTCAAATGGTTTGCCGCCGGCGGCTTTCCGGGCTGGCAGGACGGGGCGCTGCCCGCCCTGCGCGCGCTGCTGCTGCCCGCGCTGTCGCTGGCCGTGGTGCAGTCCGCCATCCTGGCGCGCATCACGCGCTCGGCGGTGCTGGAGGTCCTGCGCGAGGACTTCGTGCGCACAGCCCGCGCCAAGGGCGCCAGCGCGCGCCGGGTGATGTGGGGCCATGTCCTGCGCAATGCGCTGATCCCGGTGATCACGGTGATGGGGCTGCAGTTCGCCGAGCTGCTGGCGGGCACCATCGTGGTCGAAAGCGTGTTCTACCTGCCGGGCCTGGGCCGCCTGATCTTCCAGTCCATCGCCAACCGCGACCTGATCGTGGTGCGCAATTGCGTGATGCTGCTGGCGGTGATGGTGGTGGTCGTGAACTTCGTGGTCGACGTGCTCTATGCGGTGATCGACCCGCGCGTGAAAGCCAGCGACATATGAAGTCCGCCCTGGCTCGCGCCCTGCATCACCCGAGCTTCGCCATCGGCCTGGTGCTGTGCCTGCTGCTGGTGCTGGCCGCTGCGCTGTCGCTGGTGTGGACGCCATACTCGCCCTACGAGATCGACATGGACCTGCGCCTGCGCGGGCCGGATGCCCGCCACTGGCTCGGCACCGACCCCTATGGGCGCGACATCGCCTCCTTGCTGCTGGTGGGCGCGCGCGCGTCCATCCTGGTGGGTGTGATCGCGGTGGGCATCGGGCTGGTGATCGGCACCGCCCTGGGCCTGCTGGCCGCCGCGCGGCGCGGCTGGGTGGAAGAAGCCATCATGCGCGTGTCCGACTTCGGCTTCGCCTTTCCCGCCATCCTCTCGGCCATCATGCTCACCGCCGTCTTCGGTCCGGGCATGGTCAATGCCATCATCGCCATCGGCATCTACAACATCCCCACCTTCGCGCGGATCACGCGCGCCAGCGCCAACGCGGTCTGGACCCGCGAGTACGTGCTCGCCGCGCGCGCCAGCGGCAAGGGCAAGCTGGCCATCACCCGGGAACATGTGCTGCCCAATATCGCCTCGGTGCTGATCGTGCAGGCCACCATCCGCTTTGCCATCGCCATCCTGGCCGAAGCCGCCCTGTCCTACCTGGGCCTGGGCACGCAGCCGCCCCAGCCATCCTGGGGCCGCATGCTCAGTGAGGCGCAGACGCTGTTGTTCCAGGCGCCGATGCTGGCGGTGTACCCCGGCGTGGCTATCGCGTTGGCGGTGCTGGGCCTGAATCTACTGGGCGACGGGCTGCGTGACCTGTCCGACCCCAAACTCGCGCGCCAACGCTGAGCCCGCCATGAGCCTGCTGGACGTCCGAGACCTGCGCATCGAGTTGCAGACGCATCGCGGCCTGGCGATCGCCGTGCTGGACGTGAGCTTTTCGCTGGCGCGGGGCGACACCCTGGGCCTGGTGGGCGAATCGGGCTGCGGCAAGTCGCTCACCGCCATGGCTCTCATGGGCCTGCTGCCCGAGGGCGCGCGTGTCTCTGGCAGCATCCGGCTGGACGGCCAGGAACTGGTGGGCCTGGAGGAACGGGCCTGGTCGGCGCTGCGCGGCAACCGCATCGGCATGGTGTTTCAAGAGCCCATGACGGCCCTCAATCCAGTGCACACCGTGGCACGCCAGGTGGCCGAGCCTCTGCGCCTGCACCGGGGCCTGTCCGCCAAACTGGCGCGCCAGGAGGCCATCGCCCTGCTCGATCGCGTGGGCATCCCCGACGCCGCGCGCCGCGCCGACGCCTACCCGCACCAGTTCTCGGGCGGGCAGCGCCAGCGCATCACCATCGCCATGGCGCTGGCCTGCGGGCCCGACCTGCTGATCGCGGACGAACCCACCACCGCGCTGGACGTGACCGTGCAAAAGCAGATCCTGGACCTCATACGCGACCTGGTCGCCGAGCGGGGCATGGCCCTGCTCCTGATCTCGCACGACCTGGGCGTGATCGCCCGGAACGCCGCGCGCATGCTGGTGATGTATGGCGGCAGCGTGGTCGAAAGCGGCCCCACGGCCCAGGTGTTCGCGCACCGCAGCCATCCCTACACCCAGGGCCTGTTCGGGGCCCGGCCGTCGCTGCTGGCCCCGCGCGGGCAACGCCTGGCCACCATCGCCGGTACGGTGCCCGAACTGGTGGACCTGCCGGCAGGCTGCCCCTTTGCCGGTCGCTGCGCGTACACCGCTCCCGCCTGCCACCACACGACGCCCACCCCCACCCACCTGGGGCAAGGCCATGAGGTGCGGTGCATCCGGCTGGATGCCGTGGCCCAGGGGGCGCCGGCATGAACACGAATCCCGCACCGCCCCTGCTGCGCGTCGAGGACCTCACGCGCGCCTACACGCTCCCGCGCGAGCGGCTGCTGCAGGCGCCGCCCACCGTGAAGGCGCTGCAGGGTGTGAGTTTCACGCTGCATGCCGGTCGCAGCCTGGGCATCGTGGGCGAATCCGGCTCGGGCAAGTCCACGCTGGCCCGCCTGGTGATGGCGCTGGATACTCCCACGGCGGGCCGCGTGCTGATGCAGGGCCGCGACCTGCACGCCCTGCCCCCCGGCGAGTTGCGCGAGGCGCGGCGTGATTTCCAGATGGTGTTCCAGGACCCGTATGGCTCGCTCGACCCGCGCCAGACCGTGGCGCGCATCGTGGCCGAGCCCCTGCAGGCGCAGGGCCAAAGCACGCGCGCGCAGCAGCGGGAACTGGCCGCCGAGGTCATCGAATCGGTCGGCCTGCGCGCCACTGACCTGGACAAATACCCGCACGAATTTTCCGGCGGACAGCGCCAGCGCATCGCCATCGCCCGGGCTCTGGTCACGCGCCCGCGACTGATCGTCGCTGACGAACCCGTGAGCGCGCTGGATGTCTCGGTGCAGGCCCAGGTCCTGAACCTGATGCAGGACCTACAGGCGCGGTTCGGGGTGACTTACCTGCTAATCAGCCACGACCTGGCGGTGGTCCACCACCTGTGCGACGAGGTGGCGGTGCTGTGGCAAGGCCGCATCGTCGAACAGGGCCCGCCGCAGCAGCTGTTTCGCGACCCGCAGCACCCCTACACCCGGGCCCTGCTGGACGCCGTCCCGCGCGTGAAGCCTTGACCGGCTTGCGGGGGCCAATGAGGACTTCCTTACTCTTGCCTGCCTGCACGCATCTCGGGGATGATGCAGCGGTCTTTCTTTTGGAAACCTACAGATCATGAAACGACGCCACCTGCTCACGAACGCGGCCTCACTCGCGGCCCTTGCCAACCTGCCCACCGCCGCCCTGGCCCAGGGCAAGAAGGACAGCATGACGCTGGCCATGGCGCTGGAGCCGCCCGGCCTGGACCCCACCGCCGGCGCGGCGTCGGCGATCGCCGAGATCACCCACTACAACATCTACGAGACCCTCACCAAGATCAACCCGGACGGCAGCGTGTCGCCCCTGCTGGCCGAAAGCTGGGAGGTCTCGCCCGACCTGCGCACCTACACCTTCCGACTGCGCAAGGGCGTGAAGTTCCACAACGGCGAGGCCTTCAACGCCGAGACCGCGCGCTTTTCCTTCGTGCGCGCGGGTTCCGACAAGAGCACCAACAAGGACAAGCGCACCTTCGCCACCATGGAGACGGTGCGCGCGGTCGAGGAGTACACGCTGGTCATCGTGAACAAGGAGCTCGACCCCGACTTCCTATTCCTCATGGGCCAGGCCACGGCCATCATGGTCGAACCCAAGTCCGCCGACACCA
>JBEGVR010000237.1:0-5790 GCA_041178265.1 Pseudomonadota bacterium
ACATCCGTCCTTTTCCAGTCAGCTTCCTAGAGCGCGCCGCCGGGCCGGCGGCGCGCTGGGGGAATCTGCCTGTCCCCACGGAGCGACCCATGACCCTTGCCTACCTGAAAAAAGCCGAGAAGACCCCCGAGACCGATACCGCCACCGCGCAGGCGGTGGTGACCCGCATGCTCGCCGACATCCAGCGTGACGGCGAGGCCGCCGTGCGCCGCTACGCCAAGGAGCTCGATGGCTGGGAGGGTGATCTGATCGTCACGCCCGCGCAGCTCAAGGCCAATGCAGCGGCGGTGCCCAAAGCCGTACGCCAGGACATCGATTTCGCCATCGAGCAGGTGTCCGCCTTCGCCCACGCGCAGCGCAAGTCCTTGTCCGAGTTCCGCGTCGACCTGCACCCTGGCGTCACGGCGGGCCAGCGCGTGATTCCCGTCAATGTCGCAGGCTGCTATGCGCCGGCGGGCCGCTATGCCCACATCGCCAGCGCCTACATGGGGGTGGCCACCGCCAAGGCCGCGGGCGTCAAGACCATCATCGCCTGCTCGGGACCGTTTCGCGGCGGACCGATGCATCCCTACCTGATGTACGCGTTCCAGCAGGCCGGCGCCGACATCATCATGACCCTGGGTGGCGTGCAGGCGATTGCCGCCATGGCCTATGGCCTGTTTACCGGCCAGCGGGCCGACGTGATCGTCGGGCCCGGCAACAAGTTCGTCGCCGAGGCCAAGCGGACCCTGTTCGGCCAGGTGGGCATCGATGTGTTTGCCGGTCCGTCCGAAGTGGCGGTCATCGCCGATGAGACCGCCGACCCGGCCATCGTGGCCAGCGACCTGGTGGGCCAGGCCGAGCACGGCCACGAGTCGCCAGCCTGGCTCTTTAGCACCAGCGAGTCGCTGGCGCGCGACGTGATGCGCCGCGTGCCCCAGTTGATCGCGGACCTGCCGCCCACTGCGCGCGACGCCGCGGGGGCCGCCTGGCGCGATTACGGTGAAGTGATCGTCTGCAGCACCCGCGAGGAGGTGGCCCAGGTCTCCGACAGGTATGCGAGCGAGCACCTGGAGGTCCATGCCGCGGACCTCCAATGGTGGTTGCAGCGCCTGACCTGCTATGGCTCCCTGTTCCTGGGCGAGGAAACCACCGTGGCCTACGGCGACAAGTGCAGCGGGCCCAACCATGTGTTGCCCACCAAGGGGGCCGCGCGCTACTCGGGCGGCCTGTCGGTCCACAAGTTCATGAAGACCCTCACCTGGCAATCCATGAGTCGCGAGGCCGCTCGCGATATCGGCCTGGCCACCGCCCGCATCTCGCGCCTGGAAGGCATGGAGGCGCATGCGCGCACTGCCGATGACCGTCTGGCCAAGTATTTCCCCGACCAGCGCTTCGAGCTGGGCGAGCAGGTGACCGTCTGAGTCCGGGAAGGCCCATGGCTGCATGGCACGACGCGTTTTCCCTGGCTGCACGCACGGCCCTCATCACGGGCGGCAGCTCGGGCATCGGCCTGGCCATCGCGCAGGCCCTGGGCCAGGCGGGCGCCCGCGTGGTGCTGGTGGCCCGGCGTCCCGGGCCGCTTCAGGAGGCCGTGAGCCGCCTGCAGGCCCAGGGCATCGACGCCCGGGCCCTGCCCGGCGACCTGTCCGCCCCTGACGGCATTGATGTCCTGGCCCAGGCCGCGGCGGCCCTGGATCCCGGCGCCGACATCCTGGTCAATGCGGCGGGCATCAACCTGCGCCAGTCCTTCCCACAAGTGTCGATGGCGGCCTGGCAGGAGCAGATGAACCTGCACCTGGCGGCACCCATGTTCCTGACCCAGGCGCTGGCGCCCGGCATGGCCACGCGGGGCTGGGGCCGCATCATCAACATCGCGTCGCTCCAGAGCTACCGCGCCTTCCCCAACAGCGCGCCCTACGGCGCCGCCAAGGGCGGGGTGGTGCAACTCACGCGCGCCATCGCCCAGGCCTGGGGGCCCGACGGCATCACCTGCAACGCCATCGGCCCGGGGTTCTTTCCGACGGCCCTCACCGCCCCGGTCTTCGGCGACCCGGCTCTGGTCGCCCACAACGCCCAGCAAACCTGCCTGCGACGCAATGGCGAACTGGCCGACCTGCACGGGCTGGCCGTCTTCCTCGCGAGCAACGCCTCAGCCTACATCACGGGGCAGACCGTGATGATCGATGGCGGGTTCACTGCCAAGTGATTCCCGGACAGCCTATGAAGGAGCGATGCCATGGTGAACCTTGACGCTTTCTGGATGCCGTTCACGCCCAACCGGCAGTTCAAGGACGCGCCCCGCCTTGTCCAGAGCGCAAAGGGCGTGGCCTATCGCACGCCCGATGGCCGCGAAATCCTCGATGGCACCTCAGGCCTGTGGTGCGTCGGGGCGGGCCACTGCCATCCTCGGATCTCCGAGGCCCTGCGGCGCCAGATCGACCAGCTTGATTTCGCCAGCAATTTCCAGGTGGGCCACCCCGGCGCCTTCGAGCTGGCCGAGCGCCTGGCGGCGATCGCACCCGCCGGCCTGGACCGGGTCTTTCTCACCAACAGCGGATCCGAGGCCTGCGACACCGCGATGAAGATCGCGCTGGCCTATGGGCGCGCCTGCGGCGAAGGGCAGCGTACGGTCTTCATCGGTCGCGAGCGCGGCTTTCACGGGGTCGGCTTTGGGGGCATTTCGGTGGGCGGCATGACGCAGAACCGGCGTGCCTTCGGCAATGCGATGCTGCGCGCCGACCATCTGCCCGATACCTGGGATCCCGCCACGCAGGCTTTCGTGCGGGGCCAGCCGGCCACGGGGGCGCAGCGCGCAGACGAACTCGAACGGTTGATCGCCCTGCACGATGCCTCCAACATCGCCGCCGTGATCGTCGAGCCGGTGGCCGGTTCCGTCGGCGTGCTGGTGCCGCCGGTCGGGTACCTGCAGCGCCTGCGCGAGATCTGCGACCGCCATCGCCTGTTGCTGGTGTTCGATGAAGTGATCACCGGATTCGGTCGGCTGGGGCATATGTTCGCCGCCGATGCCTTCGGCGTGGTGCCGGACATGATCCTGTTCGCCAAGACCGTGACCAATGGCGCGGCGCCCTTGGGCGGCGTGCTGGTGCGCCGGGGCATCCACGACGCGATCATGGAGGGACCCGCTCACCTCTCGGAGCTGATGCACGGCTACACCTGCTCGGGCCACCCCCTGTCGTGTGCCGCCGCCCTGGCCATGCTCGACGTGCTGCACGAGGAGGAACTGCCCGCGCGCGCCGCGCAGCTCGCGCCGTATTTCGAGGACGCCGTCCACGACCTGGCCAGCGCGCCAAGCGTCATCAGCGTGCGCAACATAGGTTTGGCCGCGGGCATCGAGCTGCAGGCGGCACCGGGTGCGCCGGGCCGACGTGGCGCGTTCGCGCAGGCGGCAGCATTCGGCCATGGGCTGCTGACCCGTGCCCCCGGCGATTCCCTGGTGCTCGCCCCACCCTTCGTTTCCACGCGCGCCGACATCGATCGCATGGTCGACGCGTTGCGCCGCGCCATTGCCGACACGCCCCTGGTTCCCTGAAAGTGAAGACCGATCCCATGAAAGCCCTCGTCTACACCCAGCCCAACGAAGTTCGGATCCAGGAGCGCCCGCGCCCGACCCTCACCACTGGAGAAGTCGTCCTCCAGATCGAGGCCGTGGGCATCTGCGGCTCTGACATGCACGCCTACCACGGGCACGACCCGCGCCGTAAACCCGGCCTGGTCCTGGGCCACGAGTTCTGCGGCACGGTCATCGACTCCGACGTGCCCCACATCCAGCCGGGCCAGCGCTTTACCGGAAACCCGCTGATCACATGCGGCCATTGCGATTACTGCCTGCAAGGCCGCAACAACCTGTGCAGCAACCGCACCATGATCGGCATGACCCGGGCGGGCGCCTTCGCGCAGTGCATGTCCATTCCGGCGGCTTCCCTGGTCGACATCCCGCAGGACATGCCGGCGGTCACGGCGGCCCTCACCGAGCCGGCGGCCACCGCACTGCACGCCATTCACCTGAGCCAACGGGCCATGACGCGCCCGCTGGCCGAGCAGCGAACCCTGGTGATCGGCGGTGGGGCCATCGGCATGCTCTCTGCGCTGTTACTGCGGTCCCAGGGCTGCCCTCCGGTCACCGTGGCCGAAGTCAACGCCCTGCGCCGCGACTCCGTGGCGCGGCACGCCGGTGCACTCGTGATCGACCCGATCCAGCAGGCGCCAGACGAGAACGCGTTCGACTTCGTCATCGATGCCGTGGGCAGCAAGATCACCCGCCAGACCGCACTCGCGGCGGTGCGGCCCGGCGGTGTCATCGTCCATGTGGGCCTGCAGGACTGGGCCAGCGAAATCGACATGCGCAAGCTCACCCTGGCCGAGATCACCCTGATCGGCACCTACACCTACAGCACGGCTGACTTGCGCGCCACGGTGGGCCTGCTCGGGCGCGGCGCCTTCGGCACCCTCGAATGGGTGCAGACCCTGCCGCTGGAGGAGGGCGCCCGGGCGTTCTCCAACCTGCACGAGGGCAAGACCGCTTCGGCCAAGGTCGTCCTGGTGCCCTGACGCCGGTCCGCGTCCGTCCCCGCGCAGCACCGGCTGCACGGAGCCGCCACCCGGCCATCCGGCCCCTCGCGCGAGCCGGGCTGGGATAATGGGCGGTTTGCGCGCCTTCCTGGTCCGGGCGCCCCGTACGGACCGCGCGCATCGCTACTTCTGCACATCCCCAAAATGGCCCAATACGTCTTCACCATGAACCGCGTCGGCAAGATCGTTCCTCCGAAGCGCCAGATCCTCAAGGACATCTCGCTGTCCTTCTTCCCCGGCGCCAAGATCGGCGTGCTGGGCCTGAACGGCTCGGGCAAGTCCACGCTCCTGAAAATCATGGCCGGCATCGACCAGGAGATCGAAGGCGAGGCCACGCCCATGCCTGGCCTGAACATCGGCTACCTGCCCCAGGAGCCCAAGGTCAACGCCGACAATACCGTGCGCCAGGAGGTCGAAGAGGCCCTGGGCGAGGTGAACGCCGCCAAGACCCGCCTGGAGGAGGTCTATGCCGCCTACGCAGAAGAAAACGCCGACTTCGACGCCCTGGCCGCCGAACAGGCCACGCTCGAGGCCATCATCGCCACTTCCGGCACCGATTCCGAGCACCAGCTGGAGATCGCCGCCGACGCCCTGCGCCTGCCGCCCTGGGACGCCAAGATCGGACTACTCTCGGGCGGCGAGAAGCGCCGCGTCGCCCTGTGCAAGCTGCTGCTGTCCAAGCCCGACATGCTGCTGCTGGACGAACCCACCAACCACCTGGACGCCGAATCGGTCGACTGGCTCGAGGTCTTCCTCCAGCGCTATCCGGGCACCGTGGTGGCCATCACCCACGACCGCTACTTCCTGGACAACGCCGCCGAGTGGATCCTTGAACTCGATCGCGGCCACGGCATTCCCTACAAGGGCAACTACAGCACCTGGCTGGAGCAGAAGGAAGCCCGCCTGGAGCAGGAACAGCGCACCGAGGACGCCCGCTCCAAGGCCATGAAGAAGGAACTGGAGTGGGCGCGCCAGAACCCCAAGGGCCGCCAGGCCAAGAGCAAGGCCCGCCTGGCCCGCTTCGAGGAACTGTCCGACTTCGAATACCAGAAGCGCAACGAGACCAACGAGATCTTCATCCCGGTGGCCGAGCGCCTGGGCAACGAGGTGATCGAGTTCCAGGGCGTGAGCAAGTCGTTCGGCGACCGCGTCCTGATCGACAACCTGTCCTTCAACGTCCCGGCTGGCGCCATCGTGGGCATCATCGGCCCCAACGGT
>JBEGVR010000238.1:0-12981 GCA_041178265.1 Pseudomonadota bacterium
ATCAGCGCATGCTACCCGAGGCCCCTTGCCTGGCGCCCGCGCTCAGACGCCCAGGCGCCCGGGCGGGACAAGGCCAGCAGGCGCTGCGGATCGACCGGCTTGGTCCAATGCTGGTCGAAGCCGGCGTCGGTAGCCTGCTGCTTGTCGTCCTGGTGGCCCCAGCCCGTGAGCGCGATGAGCGTGGGCTGGCGCACGCCCTGAAGCCGCCGGATGCGCCGCGCCGCCTCGTAGCCGCTGATGTCTGGCAAGCCAATATCCAGCAGCACGATGTCGGGGTGGAAGCGGGCGGTGTGGTCGACGGCGGAACGCCCGTCATGGACCACCTCGACCTCGCTGCCGGACATCGCCAGCAGATCGGCCACGGTGGCGGCCGCATCGGTGTTGTCGTCCACCACCAGCACGCGCTGCGCGGGGCGCGGGGCCTCGCGCGGGTCCTCGCCCGGCCCGGCGGCGGCCACCTCGCCGGCCTGCACATGGCGTGGCAGGTGCACGATGAACTCACTGCCCTGACCCAGGCCGGCGCTATGGGCCTCGACGCGTCCGCCGTGCAGGCGCACCAGGCCATCGACCAGCGACAGGCCGATACCCAGGCCCGCACCAGGCCGTTCGTCCTGCTGCGGGATCTGCGTGAACAGGCCGAAGACCTGCCGCAGCATGGTCGGTTCGATGCCGGCGCCGTTGTCACGCACCCGCACCTGCAGCTCCTCGCCCTGCGCCTGCACCGCGACCTCGATGCGCCCACCGCGCGGCGTGTACTTGGCCGCGTTGTTCAGGATGTTGGTGAAGACCTGGGCCAGCCGCGCCGGGTCGGCCCGCACCAAGGTGGGTTCGGGGGAGACGGACAGCACCAGCTGGTGATGGGCCGCTTCGATGTGCGGGCGGCTCATTTCGACGGCGGCGCCGATGATGGAGGCGAGGCTGGCGACCTCCGGCTTGATCTCCAGCTTGCCGGTGGCGATGCGCGAGACATCCAGCAGGTCGTCCACCAGCCGCGTGAGCTGCTGCACCTGGCGGCCGATCATGGCAATGACCTGTTCGACCCGGGCACGATCGCCCGGCACCCGCTGGATGATGGACAGGCCGTTGGCGATGGGCGCCAGCGGATTGCGCAATTCGTGGGCCAGCGTGGCCAGGAAAACGTCCTTGGTCCGGTCTGCCTCGCGCAGCGCCTGCAGCAGGCGGATGTTCTGCACCGCCAGCGCGGCGCGGCGGGCCAGGTCCGCCGCCAGCGCGAGGTCGTCCTCGGTGTAGCGGCGTTCCGTGTCACCGCAGGCCAGGCAGATGACCCCCAGGCGCTCGCCGTGCGCCATCAGCGGAATGACCATGCAGGAGCGCAGCCCCAGGTCCAGCAGCTCCTGCCGGCGTTGGGGCATGGGCACCAGGCGCTCCAGCGCGGTCGACTGCATGTCGGCGACCAGTTCGGCGTGCCCCTGGGCCACCCGCAGAGGCAGGCCGTCCAGCAGCCCGGGGTGGACCGGATCCTGCGGGTCCAATCCGGCAAACTTCGCGCGCCATTGCGGATCGCGGCAGGCCAGCGCGACGCGGCGCAGGGGCGAGCTGCCCTCGCCCAGGTCAATGACGCACAGCTGGGCGTAGTGTTCGACCGCGATATCGGCCAGTCGCTGCAGCATGTCGGTTTCAGCCGCCGCACTGGCCAGGCATTCACTGGCCCGGGCCATGAATTCCAGATCGCGCGTGTGCTGCTGCACCAGCGTCAGATCACGCATGATCTTGACGAATCCGTGCGCACGGTCCTCGTCGTCCAGCAGCGGCATGGTCTCGCCCGAGGCCCAGAAACGCGTACCGTCCTTGCGCAGGTGCCAGCGGTCGTCGATCGAACTGGCTCGCAGGCGCGCCTGCTGCAACTCCCGCTCCACCACGCCGTCGGCCACGTCCTCGGGGGTGAAGATCCGGCGGATGGTTTGGCCCCGCATTTCCTGGGACGTCCACCCGAGAACGCTTTCGGCGCCGCGATTCCAGCTGGTGACGCAGCCGTCGTCGGCGAAGGTGATGATGGCGTAGTCGATCGCACTGGCAACGATCTGCCGGTAGTGGCGGTCACCCGGTGGCTCAGGCGGGGCAGGGCTGTTGGGCCGGGACATGGGCAAGGGGGGCGAGGGGGGGGCGAGGCGGTCAGGCCTGCCAGCGTAGTCCCAATCAGAATGCGTGTGGGCCGATCCCGGCGCGCCCGCGGCATCACAATGATCGGGTGTTGTAAATCCCGTTGCCGGTGGTCAACGCGCCTGCGTCAGGCGGACTGCGGCACCAGGAAGTCGCGGCTGATACGCCCGCCCAGAGCATTGACCCGGTCCAGGAACTGGGTGAGGAAGGCATGCAGGCCGGTGGCGAGGATTTCCTCGATGTGGGCGTACTGCAATTCGGCGCGCAGCCGGCCCGCATGGCGCAGGGTGTCGGATGATTGGTCGCCAGCGACCATGCGCAGGTTGGCCACGACCTCGTTCATGCTCGCGTGCAGGGAGCGTGGCATGTCAGGCCGCAGCACCAGCAGTTCGGCCACGCGCTCGGGTCGGATCACGTCGCGATAGACCTTGCGGTAGATCTCGAAGCCCGAGACGCTGCGCAGGATCGCGCTCCAGTGGTAGAAGTCGTACTCTTGGTCCTGCAGGGTGGCGGCGCCGAAGAAGTCGCTTTGCACCGCATGGAACTTCACGTCCACCAGGCGCGCCGTGTTGTCTGCGCGCTCCAGGAAGGTCCCCAGACGCATGAAGTGCAGGGCTTCGTCCATCAGCATGGTGCCCACCGTCACCCCGCGCGACAGGTGCGACCGGAACTTCACCCACTCGAAGAACACCGCCGGGTCGCGCTCGAGCTCGCCCTGGGCCAGCATGCGATTGACCTCCAGCCAGGTCTGGTTCTGGGTCTCCCAGACCTCGGTGGTGAGCGAGCCCCGCACCGCCCGCGCATTCTCGCGCGCGGCGCGCAGGCACGACAGGATGGACGAGGGATTGCTTTCGTCCTTGACCATGAACTCCATCACCGCGCGGGGCGCGATGTCGCCATGGCGGGCGGTGTAGGCCGGCAGCAGCTCGCTGATGGACAGCAGGCCCTGCCAGCCCAGTTCGGCCACGGCAGCCGACTGCGGCAGCAGCGAGGTCTGGTAGTTGACGTCCAGCATGCGCGCGGTGTTTTCCGCACGCTCGGTGTAGCGGGACATCCAGAACAGGTGATCAGCGGTTCGCGAGAGCATGGTCACTCCTCCAGAATCCAGGTGTCCTTGGTGCCGCCGCCCTGCGAGGAGTTGACGACCAAGGAGCCTTCTTTCAGCGCCACGCGCGTGAGTCCCCCCGGCACCATCTGCACCTGCTTGCCCGAGAGCACGAAAGGCCGCAGGTCGATGTGGCGCGGGGCGATGCCGGCCTCGACGTAGGTGGGGCAACTGGAGAGGCTCAGCGTGGGCTGCGCGATGTAGCCGCCCGGGTTGGCCTGCAGCGCGCGGCGGAAGTCCTCGATCTCCTGGCGGGTGGCGGCGGGCCCGACCAGCATGCCGTAGCCGCCCGCGCCATGCACCTCCTTGACCACCAGCTCGGGCAGGTGGGCCAGGATGTAGGCCAGGTCCTCGGACTTGCGCCCCAGGTAGGTGGGCACGTTGTTCAGGATCGGCTTTTCGCCCAGGTAGAACTCGATCATCTGCGGCACGTAGGGGTAGATGGACTTGTCGTCGGCCACGCCGGTGCCGATGGCGTTGCAGATGGTGACGTTGCCGGCGGCATAGGCGTCGACCAGCCCCCGGCAACCCAGCGTGGACGTGGCGCGGAACACTGACGGGTCCAGGAAATCGTCGTCGATGCGCCGGTAGATCACATCCACCCGGCGCGGGCCGCGCGTGGTGCGCATGTAGACGTAGCGGTCCTTAACGAACAGGTCCTGGCCCTCGACCAGTTCGACCCCCATCTGCTGCGCGAGGAACGCGTGCTCGAAGTAGGCGCTGTTGTACATGCCGGGGGTAAGCACCACCACCGTCGGTTCGGGCGCGCCGGGCTGGGCGCTGGCACGCAGCGTTTCCAGCAGCAGGTCCGGGTAGTGCATCACCGGCGCCACGCGATGCTCGCGAAACAGCTCGGGGAACAGCCGCATCATCATCCGGCGGTCTTCCAGCATGTAGCTCACCCCGCTGGGCACGCGCAGGTTGTCTTCGAGCACGTAGTACTCGCCCTCGCCCTTGGCGTTCGCGGCGCGCACGATGTCGACGCCGGCGATGTGCGAGTAGATGCGGTGCGGGGTGTACACGCCCATCATTTGCTGGCGGAATTGCGCGTTGCCCAGGACCTGGGCGGCGGGGATGCGACCGGCCTTGAGGATCTCCTGGTCGTGGTAGACGTCGTGCAGGAAGCGGTTGAGGGCGGTGACCCGCTGCACCAGCCCCTTTTCCAGCTGGCGCCATTCGTGCGCGGGGATGATGCGCGGGATCAGGTCGAAGGGAATCAGCCGCTCGGTGCCGGCGCCCTCCTCGTCCTTCGCGCCATAGACGGCGAAGGTGATGCCCACGCGGCGGAAGATCATCTCGGCCTCTTCGCGGCGCGCCCGCATCGAGGCCTCGGTCTGGCCGACCAGCCATCGGGTGTAGGCGGCGTAGTGGGGACGCACGGCGGGGCCCACGGCCAGCGCCAGGGCGGCGGGGCCCGGCGAACCGGCCAGCATTTCGTCGAATCGGGGCATGCGGGGCAACTCCAGGCAGGCAGATGGCAGGGGATACACCCCGGAGTTAGCAACATCCGGGCCGGCACGTCAACGCACCGGGGGAGGGCGTCCGGGTCAGGACGCGTCAGGGCGCTGAGGGGTCATCGGACAACGGCGACTGCGCACCTCCCGCATGGTGCCAGTAACGCCGGCCCGCCTCGCGCTCGCAGTGCACCCGCAGGGGCTCGGCCGATGACCACCGGGCCGCGCCGCAGATTGGCGACAGGGCCACGGGGATGTCCCGGCGCGCATAGCGCTCCAGGACGGAGGGCGCGGGATGACCATACCGGTTGCGGTAGCCCGCCTGAACCAGCGCAATCCGGGGTCGCACCGTGTCCAGGAAGTCGTCGCTGGACGAGGTCTTGCTGCCATGGTGCGGCACCAGCAGCAGGTCGGCGCGCAGGCGGCCTGAGGCCTCGCGCACCAGCCGGCGCTCCTGGGCCCGTTCGATGTCCCCCGCCAGCAAGGCGACGACCGGGGGTGCGTCGTCCGCCTGCGGGCCGGGCGCTGCGGCGATGCGCAGCACGCAACTGAGCGCATTGGGCTTGACGCCAGGCGCCGCATAGTCAGCGGCCTGCGGATGCAGGAACTCGAAGCGCACGCCGTCCCAGGTCCAGCCCCGGCCGGCCAGGCACCGCGTATGCGAATGCATCACCGCAAGCGTATGGCCATGGTCGATCGAGGACAGCAGGCTCGCCTGCGGGTGCTGCGCCAGCACCGAGGCGGCGCCGCCGATGTGGTCGCTGTCGCGATGGCTCACCACGACCTGGTCCAGGCGCTCGCCCAGGGCCCGCAGCAAGGGCACCAGCACACGGTGGCCGGCGTCGCTTTCGGTGCCATGGCGCGGGCCGGCGTCGTATAGCAGGCTGTGCGACGCCGTGCGCACGATGACCGCATTGCCCTGGCCGATGTCGGCCGCCAGCAGCTCGAACTGGCCCTGCGGCGGGCGCGGAGGTTGCCACACCAGCAGCGGCCACAGCAGGGGCAGGCCCAGGGCCCGCAGCGCCACAGGCAGGCGCAGCACCAGCAGCAGGCCGCCGATCAGGCCGGCCAGGGCCATCCAGGGCGGCGCGGCCGCCGCCGACCACACCCCGCCGGGCACCGCTGCCAGCCACTGCAAGGCCTGCGTGAGCCCCTGCACCGTCCAGGCCCCGGCCTGCCACAGCGGCGACCACACGACCCCTGCCAGCGCCAAGGGTGTGACCACGCAGGTGACCCAGGGGATCGCGACCAGGTTGGCGACCAGGCCCACCAGCGACACCTGGCCGAACAGCCACAGCGTGAGCGGTGCCAGGGCCACGGTGAGCACGGCCTGCTCACGCAGCATGAATCGCAGGCGGACGGCCGGGCCTGGCGAGGGCGTGTCACCGACCCCGGGATCGGTGGCGAAAAGGACGCCCACGGCCACGAAACTGAGCCAGAACCCGGGTTGCAGCAGGGCCCAGGGGTCCAGCGTGACCACCGCTGCACCCGCCAGCGCCCAGGTGTGCGGCCAGGGCCACCGCACGCCCGCCAGGCGCAGCGCGGTGAGGATTGCAAGCATCCAGACCGTGCGCTGCGCGGGCAGGCCGCCGCCACTGAACGCGGCATAGAGCCCCGCCAGCAGCACGCCGCCCGCAGCGGCCGCATAGGGTGCCGGCCACGTCAGGCACAGGCGCGCGCTGCGCCGCCAGGCCGCCCCCACGACGGCGGCGGCCAGCCACGCGAACATCGTCACGTGCAGGCCGGAGATGCTCATGAGATGCGCCACGCCGGTGGCGCGGAACAGGTCCCAGTCGCCCTGGGCGATGGCCTGCTGGTCACCCACCGCCAGCCCCGCGAGCACGCCCGCGGCGGCGGGATCGGACACCCGTGCGAACAGCGCGTCGCGCACCGACTGTCGGGCGCGCTCCAGGGGCGCCCACGCATCGGCCTGGGGCAGATGCTGGGGCGCGAGATCGCGCGGGCCGGCGCGCACAGCGCCCGTGGCCTGGATGCCACGCTCCCACAGCCACAGTTCGTGGTCGAAGCCGTGGGGATTGCGCAGGCCATGCGGCGCCTTCAGGCGCACCACGAATTGCCAATGCGCCCCAGGATGAAGCATGGCACGGGTGCGCGGCGGCTCACCCACCCCCCCACGGTCCCCGGGGGGGCCGTCGAACCAGGTCAGGAGCAGGCGGGGGGGCACGCCGGCCGGCTGGGAGGTCTCGACATCGAACACGAAACGCGGGCCGAATTCACCGCGTTGGGGCATGGCAGCCACCACCCCGCGCACCAGGAGGTCACGGCCTTCGAGGGCGGCGGGCAGGGCCTGCTGCATGAAAGCCCCGGCCCGCAGCCCGGTCAGCGCGAAGGCCGCCATCCCCACCACGAGGGCCAAGGGTCGGCCCCGCACGGAGACCCCTGCCGCCAAGCCGGCCAACCCGAGTCCGGCGTACGCCGCAGCAGGCCAGAGCGTGGCTTGCTGCAGTTGCAACGCGCTTCCCGCCACCAGCCCCGCCAGCAGCCAGCCCAGTGGCATCTCCGTCCCCCTCGATCCCGTCCAGTCGACTTCATATACTACTTAGGAACTACTGCAGGCCGCCGCACCATGTCCACCCCTACCTCCAGTTGCGCCATGCCGGCCCCGCCCTCCAAGCCGCACGGCGATGTCCTGCAGGTGATCCTGGCCGGCAGCAGCCCGGCCGACCGGCTATGGGTCCATGAGCTGTTGCGAAGCGTCGCGTCCCGGCCCTGCGAATTCCTGGAAGCCGACACGGGCGAGACCGCGCTGCAGCGGGTGCAGGCCGGCCCCTGCGCCTTTGAACGCATCCTGCTGGCGGGGCCGCTGGATGACATGGATGCGATGCGCCTGCTGTCACGGCTGGCAGGACCGCAGGGCATCACGCCCTGCCCGGTGGTCGTGATCACCCCAGGCAACGGCCGCGAGCTGGGCCCCGTGCTGCTGCGGGCCGGGGCGCAGGACTACATCGGCGAGGACTGGCTCAGTCCCTTCGTGCTGGCGCGTGCCGTCGACAACGCCAGGGTGCGCTGGGCCATGGAACGCGACCTGTGCGAGCGCGATGACGCCGTGCAACGCAGCGAGGCCTTGGCGCGCGGCGCGCAGCGCCTGACCCAGACCATCATCGACGGTGCGGGCGCCCTGGTCTTCGCCAAGGACCTGCAGGGCCGTTATTTCCTGACCAACCGGGCCTGGCGCGAGCGCATCGGCCTGACCGAGCAGCAGGCCAACGGCACCACCGACGAAGCCGTCTACGGGTCCGAGGTGGCGTGCACCCTGCGCCACAACGACCAGCAGGCGCTGGCCTCGGGGCGGCTCATCGTTGCGGAGGAAACCACTTACAGCAACGGGCAGCCGGTTCATTACCTGTCCAGCAAGTTCCCCCTGGTCGACGACGCAGGGCGCGCCTACGCGGTCTGCGGCGTGTCCACCGATGTCACGTCGCTGAAGCAGACACAGGCGGCACTGCAGGCACGCGAGCGCGAGCTGCAGACGCTGGCTGACAACACGCCGGACATCCTGGTCCGCTTTGACAGCCAGTTGCGCCATGTGTTCATGAGTGCAGCGATCGAGCGCATGACCGGACGCCCGCCGCAGGACTTCATCGGTCGCACGCCACGCGAACTGGCCATGCCCGAGGACCTGAGCGCCTGCTGGGACAACGCCGTCCGTGCCGCGTTCCGCGAGGCCCAGCCCCAGGCCGTCGACTTCAGCTACCAGTCGCCCAGCGGGCTGCGGCATTTCTCGGGCCGCTTCATCCCCGAATTCGGGCTGCAGGGGGCGATCGAGCATGTGCTGGCGGTGCTGCACGACGACACCGAAAAAAAACGCGCCGAAGAGGACATCAACCGTCTGCTCGAGGAGGAGCGGCACTACGCGCGCCTGCTCGCCCGCATGGCCCGGGCCTCGCGGCTGGTGCATGCCAGCCTGTCGGCCGACGACATCGCGCAGGTCCTGACCCAGCAGGCCCGCGAGATCATCGGCGCACGCCGCGCGGTCACCCGCCTCACGCTCGAAGGGCCGGGCGCGCGCACCCTGCAGGCGGTCGCCCAGGCCGACGGCACCACGCCGGCCGAGACCCCCACGCGCGGGACGCTGCTGACCGCGCCGCTCACCGGCAAGAGCGGCCAGCAGCTGGGGTTGGTGCAACTGGCCGGCAGCCCCAATGGCGACTTCACCGACGAGGACAAGGCGGTGCTCGCACAGCTGGCTGCCATCGCTTCCACCGGGCTGGAGAATGCCCGCCTGTATGCGTCGCTGCGCGAGGCGGATCACCGCAAGGACGAATTCCTGGCCACGCTCGCCCACGAGCTGCGCAACCCGCTGGCCCCGATCCGTAACGGCCTGGAAATCCTGCGGCGCAGCGGCCAGCTGTCCGGCCCCGCCGAGCGCGCTCGCGACATGATGGAGCGCCAGCTGGCCCACATGGTGCGCCTGGTCGATGACCTGCTGGACGTCTCGCGCATCAGCCGGGGCAAGGTCGACCTGCGCCTGGCACGCATCACCGTGCAGTCGGTCCTGGACAACGCCCTGGAAAGCAGCCGGCCCGCCATCGACGCCAGCGGCCACCATCTGCGCCTGCAGCTGCCCGCCGCACCCCTGTGGGTCGAGGGCGACCTCACCCGCCTGGCCCAGGTCGTGAGCAACCTCCTGAACAACGCAGCCAAGTACACGCCTGCGGGCGGACACATCGAGCTGTCGGCGTGCACCGAGCAGGGTCACGCCGTCGTTCGCGTGGCGGACAACGGCACCGGCATCTGCGCCGACATGCTGCCGCGCGTCTTCGACCTCTTCGCGCAGGTGGACCGCACGCTCGAGCGCTCACAGGGCGGCCTGGGCATCGGGCTGTCCCTGGTCAAGAAGCTCGTCGAACTGCATGGCGGCGACATCCGCGCGGAAAGCGAGGGGCTGAGCCAGGGCAGCCGCTTCACCTTGCGCCTGCCCCTGGCGCCACCGCCCGGCACGAAGGCCATCCCCACCGGGCCTCGCACCCCTGCCCCCACCCTGCGGGCGCCGCCCTGCCGGGTGCTGGTGTGCGATGACAACGTGGACGGCGCCGAGAGCCTGGCCCTGATGCTGGGCCTGCTGGGCCACGAGGTGCGCACCGTGCACGACGGCCCGCAGGCCCTGGCGGCCGTCGCCGGCTGGCACCCCGACGTGACACTCCTGGACATCGGTCTGCCAGGCATGAGTGGCTATGAGGTCGCGCAGCGCCTGCGCGCCGACCCCGCACTGGCAGGGATGCTGATGGTCGCAGTCACGGGCTGGGGCACCGAGGGCGACCAGCGCCGCAGCGCCGAGGCCGGCTTCGACCACCACCTGACCAAGCCCGTCGAAGCAAGCGCCCTGGAGGCGCTGCTCGCCCGACGGCCCCGGGCCCAGACCGACTAGGATGCATGCCGGCCCGCTTCTTGCCGGGTCGCCCCCATGTCCCCCCACGCCGCCCTCCATCACGTCACGCATTACCGCTACGACCGACCGGTCCATCTGGGGCCGCAGCTCGTGCGCCTGCGCCCGGCGCCGCATGGACGCAGCCGTATCCTGTCCTACGCCCTCTCCGTGGAACCCGCCAGCGCACGGGTGCACTGGCACCAGGACCCCTATGCCAACTACCAGGCGCGGCTGCTCTTTCCGCAGCGCACGCAGGAATTGAAGTTGACGGTGGACCTGGTCGTCGAGCTGGCCCCTTTCAACCCCTTCGAGTTTTTCCTCGAGCCTGGCGCCGCGACGTTTCCGTTCCCCTATGAACCACCGCTGGCCCAGGCCCTGGCACCGTACCGGGCGCTTGCGCCGGCGGGCCCGCGGCTGCAGGCCTACCTGGACCGCATCGACCGCAGCCCCCGGCCCAGTGTCGGCTTCCTGGTCGACCTGAACCGCCAGCTGCGGGCGGACGTGCAGTACCTGCGACGGACCGAGCCCGGCGTGCAGCCCCCCGAAGAGACCCTGGCCCGGGGCAGCGGCTCCTGCCGCGACGCCAGCTGGCTGCTGGTGCAACTGATGCGGCACCTGGGGCTGGCGGCGCGCTTCGTCTCGGGCTATCTGGTCCAGTTTTCACCCGACACGCCCGCCCTGGACACCCTGCTCGAAGACGGCGACGGCGCCACCGACCTGCACGCCTGGTGCGAGGTCTACCTGCCGGGTGCGGGCTGGCTCGGCCTGGACCCGACTTCCGGACTGGTCGCGAGCGAAGGGCACATTCCCCTGGCCTGCACCCCCGAACCCGCCGGCGCCGCGCCGGTCGAGGGCCTGATCGAGCAGGCGCACGTCAAGTTCGACCACCAGATGCGCGTCACGCGCCTGCACGGGTAGGGGCAGTGCGCCGCCCGCCCCGGCATCCGGGCGGGAGACGGCGCGGGAGTCGAGCCCGTCCTACGTCGCACCGCCCAGGCTTGCGGGAAGCTGCGCGCGATGCGCGCGTTTCCGTCCGAGATCACACGGGCCCTGCTGCTCGCGGTGGCCCTGACGATGCCGGGCCGGAGCGCGGGACAGGCCCCGGGAGACGCGCAGGGAACCCGAGCCAGCCGCGGCCCCCTGGAGCGGCCTTCCTTCACGCTCATCGTCGTGGCCCCCGAGCCCGCGGGCTCTACCCTCATGCGCCACCTCGAGCTGGCGCGCTTTCGCGAGGTCACCGACCTTGATGAAGCCGAGATCGAGCGGCTGCTGCGTCTGGCGGACCTGGACGCGCGGCGGCTCCTGGGAACGCTGGGATTCTTCAACCCCCGCATCGAATGGCGCCACAACACCGCCAGCCACCCGCCCAACGTGACGCTGCGCGTCGAGCCGGGCGACGCGGCCCGCGTGAGAGACGTGGACCTCGTGTTCGAAGGCGACATCGCAGGCAACCCCGGCGCCCGGGGCCAGCGCGAGGCGGTGCGCACGGGATGGCGCCTGTCGCCGGGGCAGCCCTGGACGCAGCCGGCCTGGGACGCCGCCAAGGCGCAGGCCCTGCGCACCCTGGTGGCGCACCGCTACCTGCGCGGACGTATCGCAGACAGCCAGGCGCGGATCGACGCGCAGGCCGGCCGGGCCGACCTGGGCCTGCGGCTGGACTCGGGCCCCGCCTTTTTCCTGGGGCCGCTACAGGTGCTCGGCATCGAGCGCTACGACCCGGTGCTGGTGCCGCGCCTGGCCCGCCTTCCCCCCGGCGCGGACTACGACGAGGACCAGCTCACGCAGGCGCAGCTGCGCCTGACCCGCAGCGGCTATTTCGAATCGGCCTTCCTGCACATCGACCCCGCGAGCGACCCGCAGGCCGCACCGGTGCAGGTCAGCGTGCGCGAGGCGCCCCTGCAGCGCCTGGCGCTGGGCCTGGGCCTGACCACCGACCGCGGGCCGCGCACGTCGCTGGAACACCGACACAACCGCGTGCCCGGCATCGGCTGGCGCGCGGACTCGAGGCTGGCGCTCGAGCGCCGAGCGCCGTTGGCGCAAACCGAATGGACCGCCCTTCCCGACGAACGCGGCTGGCGCTGGGGCGTGCTGGCCGGCGCCGAGCGGATCCGCGACGAGGCGCAGGTGACCCAGGCGCGGCGGCTGCGCGTCGGACGTCGGCTCGACGACGAACCCATCAGCCGGCACGGCTACGTGCAGCTCGATCGTGCGAGCGTGCGCGAGGGCTCCGGCCTGGCGCCGGCCGCGACGGGCGACGGCTCGGCCCTGACCGCCCACTACCTCTGGAGCGGCCGTTACTTCGACAGCGCGACGCGGCCCGCGCGCGGCTACAGCCTCGGGCTGGAGGCCGGCTTCGGACTGGCCCTGAGCGGCCCGCGCGGACCGTTCCAGCGCACGGTGCTGCGGGGCCTCGGCCTGCTGCCCCTGCCGCAAGGAAGGCTGCAGCTGCGCGCGGAAGGCGGCATGGTGCTGTCCGCGGCGCAGACGCGCGTGCCATCCACGCAGCGATTCCGCACGGGCGGAGACACCACCGTGCGCGGCTACGGCTTTCGCGACATCGGTACGCAGCGTCCGGGCGAACCGACCGGCCCTGGCCGCTACCTGGTGGTGGGCAGCATCGAGTGGCAGCGGCCCTGGCGCGCGGACGGTACAGGCTCGGCGTGGGAGCACACGCTGTTTGCCGATGCCGGTCTGGTCACTGACCGGGGCAGCAGCCGGCGGGCTTCGGTGGGCCTGGGCACCGGGCTGCGCTTTGCCAGCCCCGTGGGACCGCTGCAGGCCGACCTGGCCTATGGCCTGCGCACGCGCCGCCTGCGCCTGCACCTGAGCGTGGGGGTCACGTTTTGAAAGCCCGCCGCGCGCTGGAAGCAGCCTGGCGCGCGCTGACCGGCGTGTTCCTGGGCGTGCTCCTG
>JBEGVR010000239.1:0-3064 GCA_041178265.1 Pseudomonadota bacterium
GCAGACGCTTGTAGTGGTTGTAGACCGCCACGGCGAGCGATTTCTTGGCCAGTTCCTGGCCGATCACGTAGCCGTCGAGATGCTGCTTGATTTCAGCCGGGGTCGGCAGCCGGTCGCCGGCCTCGCCCTGGCCAGCACGGTCTGCGGCAGTTCCTCGCGCACGATGTCGTTGCACAGGTCTATGCATTCGTCGCAGATGAACACCGAGGGACCGGCGATCAGCTTCTTGACCTCGTGCTGGCTCTTTCCGCAAAACGAGCAGTAAAGCGTTTTCTCGCTGGCTGAGCCTTTTTTGTCGGCCATGGGGACGTGCCTTGTGACTGGAGATTCAATGATAACCAAATGAGCAACGGCGCTTCCCGCGCAGGGGAAACGCCGTTGCCTGGATGCAACCGGGGGCTGCGGGGGGCCGGTTCGGCCCACGCCCGGCCTCAGGCGCGCTTGGCGATGACCTGGTCGACCAGCCCGTAGTCCTTGGATTCGTCGGCCGAGAGGTAGTAATCGCGCTCGGTGTCGCGTTCGATCTTGTCCAGGGGCTGGCCGGTGCGCTCGGCCAGGATCTGGTTCAACTGCGCGCGGGTCTTGAGGATGTCGCGGGCATGGATCTCGATGTCGGTGGCCTGGCCCTGGGTGCCGCCCAGGGGCTGGTGGATCATGATCTTGGAGTTGGGCAGGGCGAAGCGCTTGCCCTTCTCGCCGGCGGCCAGGAGGAAAGCGCCCATGCTGGCCGCCATGCCGATGCACAGCGTGGACACCTGGGGCTTGATGAAATTCATGGTGTCGAAGATGGCCATGCCCGCCGAGACGCTGCCGCCCGGGGAGTTGATGTAGAACGAGATGTCCTTGTCCGGATTCTCGCTTTCCAGGAACAGGAGCTGGGCCACCACGAGGTTGGCGGTCTGGTCGTTGACGGGTCCGACCAGGAACACCACCCGCTCGCGCAGGAGGCGCGAGTAGATGTCGTAGGACCGCTCGCCGCGGCCGGATTGCTCGATGACGATCGGCACCATGCCGAGGGCCTGGGTTTCAAATGCGCTCATGGTTGGACTCGGGTGCGGGTGGCGTTGGATGGGGGTGGTAGGAAAAAGGGTCAGCCCTGCTGGCCCATGAGTTCGTCGAAGCCGATGGCCTTGTCCGTGACCTGGGCCTGCGACAGCACGAATTCGGTGACGTTGCTTTCAATGACCATGGCCTCGACTTCGGCCATGCGCTGATTGTCGCCGTAGTACCAGCGGACCACGTCAGCGGGTTTTTCGTAGCTGGAGGCCAGTTCCTCGACATGGGCCTTGATCTGCTCGGGCTTGGCAGCCAGGTTGTGGCTGCGAACCAGTTCGGCCACCACCAGGCCCAGGCGCACGCGGCGCTCGGCCTGCGCCTGGAACAACTCGGCGGGGATGGGCGCCTTGTCGGCGTCCTTGATGCCACGCTGCTTGAGGTCGGCGCGGGCGCTGGCCATCATCCGGTCGACCTCGGCGGCGACGCTGGACTTGGGCAGGTCCAGTTCGGCCTTGGCCACCAGGGCGTCCATGACGGCCTGCTTGTTGCGGGCCAGCAGGCGGAACTTGACCTCGCGCTCGAGGTTTTTCTTGATGTCGGCGCGCAGGGCCTCGACACCGCCTTCGGCCAGCCCCAAGGACTTGACCAGCTGCTCGTTCACCTCGGGCAGGTGGGCGGCCTCGAGCTTCTTGACGGTAACGAGGAAGTCGGCCTGCTTGCCGGCCACGTCCTTGCCGTGGTAGTCGGCGGGGAAGACCAGCGGAAAGGTCTTGCTCTCGCCGGACTTCATGCCGCGCACGGCGTCCTCGAACTCCTTGAGCATCTGGCCTTCACCGACCAGGAACTGGAAATCTTCGGCCTTGCCGCCGGGAAAGGGCTCGCCGTCGACCTTGCCTTCGAAGTCGACGGTGACGCGGTCGCCGTCACGCGCGGGCTCGGCCTGAGCGCGCTGGGCGAAGGTGCGGCGCTGCTTGCGCAGGATCTCGACGGTGCGGTCGATAGCAGCGGCGTCGACCTCGGCGCTTGCGCGCTCGACCTGGGCGGTGGCCAGGTCGGCGATCTTGACCTCGGGGAAGACCTCGAAGACGGCGTCGAAGGCCAGCTCGCCCTCGGGCGCACCTTCTTTTTCAGTGATGCGGGGCTGGCCAGCCACGCGCAGCCTGGCTTCGTTGGCGGCCTGGGCGAAGACTTCGCCGACCTTGTCGTTCATGACCTCGTACTGCACCGAGTAGCCATAGCGCTGGGCCACCACCGACAAGGGCACCTTGCCGGGGCGAAAGCCGTCCATCTTGACGGTGCGCGCCAGGCGCTTGAGGCGGGAGTCGACCTCGGACTGGATCACGCCCACCGGCAGGGTCAGCGTCATCTTGCGTTCGAGCTTCTCGAGGGTTTCAACGTTCACGGCCATGGTGCTTCTCGCTTCTCTGTGGAGTCAATGTGTTCGGTGTGGTGCGCGGGGGGGGACTCGAACCCCCACACCCTTGCAGGCGTCAGGACCTAAACCTGGTGCGTCTACCAATTTCGCCACCCGCGCAGCGCAGGAAAGCAAAACGGGCCGCCGGCAGATGCCTGACCGCCCGTCCGCATTTCCGGTCAACCCGGCATTTTAAGCGCGGGAACGCCCCCTGCCGGCCGCAAGGGGCACCCGGCGCAGCCGAGAGGTCAAGGCCGCCGCACCCCGAACATCGCCGCGTACAGCGCCGGCAGGGCCAGCAGGGTCAGGACCGTGGCCACGATCAGGCCGCCCATGATGGCCACCGCCATCGGCCCCCAGAACACCGACCGGGACAGCGGGATCATGGCCAGGACCGCTGCCGCCGCCGTGAGGATGATGGGACGGGCCCGGCGCACCGTGGAACCGATGATCGCGTCCCAGGCCGGTACGCCGCGCGCGCGGTCCTGCTCGATCTGGTCGACCAGGATCACCGAGTTGCGCTGGATCATCCCCATGAGCGCGATCACCCCGAGCAGGGCCACGAAGCCGAAGGGCCGATCCAGCGCCAGCAGCGCCCCGGCCACGCCGGCAATGCCCACGGGACCGGTGATGAACACGAGCAGGGAGCGGCTG
>JBEGVR010000240.1:0-6604 GCA_041178265.1 Pseudomonadota bacterium
CGCGAGCCAGCGCGGTCGCGGGGGATGCATGAGCGCCGCCGGGCCGTCCCAAGGCGCGAAGGCCCCCTCGGGGGGCAGGGAGCCACACGCAGTGGGCGGACGTGGGGGCGACATTCGCGCCGCCGGGCCGCCCCAAGGCGCGAAGGCCCCCTCGGGGGGCAGGGAGCCACACGCAGTGGGCGGACGTGGGGGCCACACTCGCGCTGAAGGTACCGGGCTGCTGCCCGCAGCGCTTGCATCCATGCTGCTGGTCGGCGCGGTCAACGTCGTCACCAGCGGACGCGACCTCACGCAGAGTTTTTCCGACCTGCAGGCACTGGCCGAACCGGTCCGGCTGCCGATGGCGGTCTGGCTGCAGCGCGCGGTGTCGCTGCTGCTGTTGGTCGCCGCGGTGGAACAGACGGTCAACCACGTCGCACTCCAGCGGCGCACCCCGTCGCCGGCCTTGCTGGCCGCTTTCGTGGCGTTCTGGGTGGGCACGATCGGCGCGCCCGCGCTGCTCGGGGCCCACCCGAAGGTGAGCCATGAACTGCTCTACGCCCTGGCCATGGGCACCGCGTGCTGCCTCGTCCAACCCCCCGAGCGCGATCGCATCCTGCGGGCTGCGCGCAACGCGCTCCTGGCGCTGATGCTGGCCGGCCTGGCCGCCATCCCGCTGCGCCCGACGCTGGTGCTGGATCCGAGCTACAGCGCGGGCCTGCTGCAGAGCCTGCCCCGGTTCGCGGGCCTGACCTCGCACCCGGTGACGCAGGGTTCGCTGGCGCAGGTGGCGACCCTGCTGCTGTGGGCCTTTCCCTACCCGCGGCCGTGGGTGAACCGCGCGGCCTGGGTCCTGACCCTGGGCGTGCTGGTGATCGCGCAGTCCAAGGCGGCATGGATCGCCTGCGTGGTCTGCCTCGGCGCGATGGCCGCGACGCGGCATGGCGCCACCCTGTGGCGACGCGTCGGCGATCCGCGCCGCGGCGCCCTGGGCCTGCTGGTGCTGACCGGCCTGGGCCTGGGGGTGGCGGCGATGGCCGTGGCCCTGGTCGCGGGCGACGCGGCCGGGCGCATCGGCCTGTTCCTGGACAGCCCCGAGGGCGCGCGGCTGGCGACGATGACGGGCCGCGACCGCATCTGGGCCATCGCCGCCGAGGAATGGCGCAGCCACCCGGTCTTCGGCTACGGGCTGACGCTCTGGGATTCCCTGTACCGCGCCCGCATCGGCCTGCCCCATGCCACGCATGCGCACAACCAGTTCATGGATGACGCCGCGCGCGCCGGTGGCATCGGGGCCGCGGCGCTGGTGGTCTATGTGCTGACGCTGGCCGTACTGTCGGTACGCCACGCGCGGGCCACGGCGGGCCTTTCCGTCGCCCTGTTCCTGTCGCTGGCGCTGCGCGCGGTCAGCGAGGTGCCGCTCAGCCTGCTGGGGTATGGCACCGAGTTGTTCGTCCACCTGGCCCTGCTGGTCACGCTGGCGGCGGCGGCGGAAAAGGCGCCCGCGCGGGCCGGCTCCACCAGGACGCTGCGCTACGGAGTCGTGCCATGACCCTGCGGTTTTCAGTCGTCATCCCGCTTTACAACAAGGCGCGCTTCATCGCCGCGACGGTGGCCTCGGCCCTGGACCAGAGCCTGTCGCCGCTGGAGGTGATCGTGGTCGATGACGGCTCCAGCGACGGCAGCCTGAAGTCCCTGGCCGGCCTGCACGACGACCGGCTGCGGCTGGTGCGCCAGTCCAATGCCGGCGTGTCGGCGGCGCGCAATCGCGGCATCGACCTGGCGCGCGGCGACTGGGTGGCGCTGCTGGACGCCGACGACGCCTACCACCCGCAGTTCCTGCAGGCGCTGGCGCGCGCGCACGCCCTGTGCCCCGAGGCCGACATGATCGGCACGCGCTTTCGCATCGTGCGCGAACCCACCGGCTGCCCCTTGGAGCCCTGGCCCGTGCCCCAGGGATTTTGCGAAGTGGAACTGATCGAGGACCTGCGCCTGCGGTGGATGAAGAACGCGCCGCTGTGCAGCAGCAGCGTGGCGGTGCGTAGCGGCCGCCTGCGCGCCATGCAGCCGCGCTTCATCGAGGGCGAATCCTGGGGGGAGGACCTGGACATGTGGTTTCGCATCGCCGACCAGACGCCGGTGGCCCTGGTCAATGGGCCCTATGCCACGGTGCGGGGCGAGGTGCCGGGCAGCCTCACCATGAATTACCGCCGGCGCTTCGCACCCTATCTCTCACGGATGCAGGCGCAGGCGCTCGATGGCACCCTGCCGGCGCACCGCCGCGACTCGGCGCTGTGGTTTGTCGCGCAGCAGCAGGTGACGCTGGCGCGCGAGGCGCTGGCCGCCGGCGAACGCGCTCTGGCCCTGTCGTGGCTGATGCAGGCCCGCCGCGGGGCCCGCAGCCGGCGCTGGCAGCTCACGCTGGCGATGGCCCTGTTCATGCCGGTGCGGCTGGCGGACCGCTGGCAGCGATGGCGCCTGCGCAGCGCCGACGCGTTTTCGCAGGAGGCCTGGCGATGAAGACGGCGGACGGTCCGGTGGCGGGTACCGCCGACACGGGCTGCGCAGGCGCATCGCCCTGCACGGTGTCGGTAATCATCAAGGCGCTCAACGAGGAGGCCCGCATCGCCAGCGCGATCGAGAGCGCGCTGGCGGCGGTGACCGGCCTGGCGGGCGAGGTGATCCTGGCGGATTCGGGCTCCGGCGACCGCACCCTGGAGATCGCCAGCGGCTACCCGATCCGGGTCGTGCAGCTCTTGGACCCGCAGGAACGCAGCTGCGGCATCGGGCCGCAACTGGGCTTCCAGCATTCGCAGGGCGAGTACCTGTACCTGATGGATGGCGACATGCAACTGCAGGCCGGCTTCCTGCCGCAGGCCCTGTCCTTCCTGGCGCAGCACCCTGAGGTGGCCGGTGTGGGCGGCGGGCTGATCGAGCGCAACCAGGCCAACCTCGAATACCGCGAGCGCACGCAGCGCATGGCGCATGCCGAGGCGCACCGCGTGCCCGGTCCGGTCGACCGGCTCGATGGCGGCGCCCTGTACCGGCGCCGCGCCATCGCGGAGGTGGGCTACCTGTCGGACCGCAACCTGCACAGTTACGAGGAGTTCGACCTGGCCGCGCGCCTGCGCGCGCGGGGCTGGAAACTGTGGCGCCTGCCGGCCGACGCGGTAAGCCACCATGGCCACACCGCGCACGCGCTGCGCCTGATGTGGAACCGGTGGCAAACCGGCTACGCCTGCGGCACTGGCGAGCTGCTGCGGGCGGCCATCGGGCAGCCGTGGTGGCGACTGGTGCTGCGCGACCTGCACGAGCTGCGCCTGTACGGCGCGGTGCTGGCCGGCTGGATCGTGCTGGCCCTGGCGGCCCAGGCGCCACAGCCCCTGCCGCAGCGGGCCGCCCTCATGGCGCTACTGGTGCTGCTGCCCGTGGTGGCGATGACCGTTCGCAAGCGCTCGCTGACCCGGGCCGCCTATGCCGTGCTGTCCTGGAATGTGCAGACCGCGGGCCTGCTGCGCGGGCTGGCCCGGCGACGCCACCCGCCGCAGCGGGTCATCGCCAGCCGCATCCTGCGCGAGCCGCATGAAGCCGCGCCGGCCGGTCCCTGCACCGCGTCGGACCCGGCGCCGCCTTCGGCGCAGGCAACCTGAGCGGAGCCAGCGCATGACCCTTCGCGACACGCCGCGCCGGCGGCCCTACATCTACATCGCCTGCCCTTGGACGCCAGTGGGCGGTGGCATGTTCAAGGTGGCCGACTACCTGATCCAGTCGCAGGCGGCAACCGTCGACACGCGCACGATGCCGCCCGGCGCGCAGCTGCGGCCGCTGGACACCCGCGGCGCGCGCGGAGCGGCGTGGTCGCTGGGCGTGCTGGCCCTGGCCCTGTGCCGCCTGCTGCGGGGACGCCTGGACGGGCGCCTGGCGGGGGTGCATGTGAACATGGCCGAGCGCCTGAGCCTGGTGCGCAAAGGCGTGGTGATCGTCGCCTGCCACGCGCTGGGCATCCCGGTCGTGCTGCACCTGCACGCAGCGCAATTGCACCGGGCCTGGCCGACCTTCCCGGCGGGGGCACAGGCGCTGGTGCGGTGGGTGTTCGCCCTGCCCGCCTGCTGCATCGTGCTGGGGCGCCAGTCCGCCGCCTTCGTGCAGCATGAACTGCGCGTGCCGGCCAGCCGCATCGAGGTGGTGATCAACGGCGTGCCCGAGCCGCCCCGGCGCGTCCTGGCCCCGCGTGACGCGCACGACGGTCCGCTGCGCCTGCTGTTCGTCGGCAACCTGTCGGTGCGCAAGGGCGTGCCTGAGCTGCTGCGCGCCCTGGCGCTGGCGCCGCTGGCGTCGATGCCGCTGCGCCTCACACTGGCGGGCGGCGGCGACCTACAGGCCTTTCGCGCGATCGCCGCCGCCATGGGGCTGGGCGATCGCGTGCGTTTCGAAGGCTGGGCCGCGCAGGCGCGCGTGGCGCAGCTGATGTCCGAATCCGACGTGCTGGTGCTGCCCTCGCACGACGAGGGGCTGCCGCTGGTGATCCTGGAGGCCCTGGCCTGCGGGGTGCCGGTGGTGTGCACGCCAGTGGGCGAAATCCCGCATGTGCTGCGCGACGGCGTGCACGCGTGCTTCGTGGCGCCGGGCGACGTGGGGGGCCTGGCGCGGACGCTGGCTGGCCTGCTGGCCCACCGCGCGCAACGCGACACACTGGCGCGCAATGGGCGGGCGCTGTATGCGCAATCGTTTTCGCTACCGCGCTTTTTCGACCACATCGCCGCCCTCCACGCACGGCACTTCGGTGTCGCGGGCCGACGCGCCGCAGGCCTGGACGTCGCACGGGCCGCGGGTGCCCCCCAGGAGGCCGCCGCATGATCGAGGACGCGAACGCCGTGCCGCGCCACACCGTGCTGCGGGCCGATGTGTGCGTGGTGGGCGCCGGACCCGCCGGCATCGCGCTGGCGCTGGCGCTGGGCGAGCACGGGCTGCAGGTGCTGCTGCTGGAGGCGGGCCACGAACCACACGATGCTGCGGCCCAGGCCCTGTACGCAGGGGAGGTGGCCAACGCCCACCACAGCCCGCCGCACCGCTATCGCCTGCGGGGCCTGGGGGGTTCCAGCGCGATCTGGGGCGGGCGTTGCATGCCCCTGGACCCGATCGACTTCGAGGCGCGGTCCTGGGTCCCGTACAGCGGCTGGCCCCTGGACTACGAGGCGCTGCGTCCGTACTACGTGGCCGCCAACGCGCTGGCCGAGGCCGGGCGCTATGCCTACGACGCGCAGGAGGCGCTGCCGGGGGCGCCGCCCCTGGTGCGGGGCTGGCACAGCGAGACGGTCCGCACCCAGGGGCTGGAGCGCTTTTCCTGCCCGACGGACTTCGGCCGCCGCTACGCGCGGCGCCTGCGCCTGTCACCCGCGATCCGGGTGCTGCGCGGCGCGGTGTGCACCGGCATCCGGCTGGCGCCGGACACCCCCGCCGACCGGCCGGTGCCGGTGCGGGCCCTGGACATCGCCACGCTGGCGGGCAACCGCCTGCAGGCGCAGGCGCGGGCCGTGGTGCTGGCGGCCGGCGGGCTGGAGACGGCGCGCCTGCTCCTGTCCTCCGACGACGTGCAGCCGCGCGGCGTGGGCAACCACCACGACGTGGTGGGCCGCTACTACATGTGCCACCTGGCGGGCAACCTGGGCACGCTCACGCTGCACGGCCCGCCCGCCGCCGTGCGACACGGCTACGAGGTGGCGCCCGACGGCGTGTACTGCCGCCGCCGCCTGGCCGTCTTCGAGGCCTGCCAGCGCCAGGAGCGCCTGCTCAATGCGGTGGCGCGCCTGCACTTTCCGCGCATCGCGGACCCGGCCCATCGCAGCGGCGTGCTCTCGGGGCTGTTCCTGGCGCGCGGATTCATCCGCTACGAGTACGGCCGCCGCCTGCACGACGGACGCGCGCTGTCGGTGTCCCTGCTGGCGCGCCATGCGTTCAACGTCGTGCGCGACGCGGGCAGCACTGCCGCCTTCCTGGCGCACTGGCTGGCACGGCGCACCCTGGCGCTGCGCAAGTTCCCGTCGGTGATCCTGGCCAACACCACCAACCGCTTCAGCCTGGAGGTGCAGGGCGAACAGCGGCCCCACCCGGACAGCCGGGTCACGCTGGCGGCCAGCCGCGACGCCCTGGGGCTGCGGCGACTGCGCATCGACTGGCGCTACCAGCCCGAGGACATCGCCTCGCTGCGGCGCACGCTGGACCTGATCGCCAGCGAGGTGCAGCGCAACGGCGTGGGCCACCTGCACATCGACCATGCCTCGCTGGAGGACGACCTGCTGCGGTATGGCGCCTATGGCGGACACCACATCGGGACCGCCCGCATGGGACGCGACCCGCGCACCAGCGTGGTCGATGCGCACGCGCGGGTGCATGACGTGGACAACCTGTACATCGCCGGCAGCGCGGTATTCCCTACCAGCGGGCAGGCCAATCCGACGCTGACCCTGCTGGCGCTGTCCTTGCGCCTCGCAGACCATCTGGCGCAGCGGCTGCGCCCGCAGGCCAGGCCCCTGTCCACCACCGCCGGAGCGATCCAACCATGAACGTTCTGGTCCTGGGCAGCAGCGGCTACATCGGCGCGCGCCTGATGGCCCTCCTGCGCAGA
>JBEGVR010000241.1:0-2838 GCA_041178265.1 Pseudomonadota bacterium
GGTGTGGGAGGCCCTGGGCAGCCGCGTGCACATGATGTCGCCCGAGGCGCACGACGCCGCGCTGGCGGCCGTGAGCCACCTGCCGCACCTGGTGGCGTTTGCGGCGGTGGACGCGGTGCGCAGGCAAGGCCAGGGGAGCGAGTTTCTATCGCTGGCGGGGCCGGGCTTTCGGGACTTCACCCGTATTGCGGCCAGCGACCCGCGCATCTGGCGCGACATCCTGCTGGCCAACCGCCATGAGGTGATCGACCAGGCGCGCCTGCTGCGCGAACGCCTCGCAGCCTTCGAGCACGCCATGCAGGCCGACGACGGCGAGGCCCTGGAGACCCTGATCCGGGAAGCCAGCGCCGTGCGCGCGCGCTGGAAAATGGGCCAGGGCCTGGAAGACGATTAAGCCCCACCACCCGCCTTCCGCGAACCGACTGCGCGCATGTACGCCACCGAATTCCTCGACCTCCCGCCCCTGCAGTCCGCTGGCGGCACGGTCACCCTGCCCGGCTCCAAGAGCATCTCCAACCGCGTGCTGCTGCTGGCGGGCCTGAGCGCGGGTACCACCGCCATCCACGACCTGCTGGACTCCGACGACACGCGGGTGATGCTCGCGGCGCTGGAACAACTGGGGTGCCGCCTGGAGCGGCGCAGGCCTGTGCTGCACCTGACCGGCCTGGGGGCCACGCCCCCCGCTTCGCCCGCCAAGCTTTTCTTGGGCAACGCGGGCACAGCCATGCGCCCGCTGACAGCGGCCCTGGCCGTCCTGGGGGGCGACTTTGAGCTCTCCGGCGTCCCGCGCATGCACGAGCGCCCGATTGGGGACCTGGTCGACGCGCTGCGCGAACTCGGGTGCCGTATCGATTACCTGGGAAACGAGGGCTTCCCACCGCTACACATCGGAGCGGCTCGTTTGCACCTGGACAAGCCCATCCCCGTGCGCGGCGACGTGTCCAGCCAGTTTCTGACCGCCCTCCTCATGGCCCTGCCCCTGGTGGCCACGCGGGACATCGTGATCGAGGTGCAGGGCGAGCTGATCTCCAAGCCCTACATCGAGATCACCCTGAACCTGCTGGCACGCTTTGGCGTGCAGGTGCGCCGCGAGGGGTGGCAGAGTTTCACCATTCCTGCGGGCAGCCAGCTGAAGTCGCCCGGGGTGGTGCACGTGGAAGCCGATGCGTCATCCGCCAGCTATTTCGTGGCGCTGGGCGCGATCGCCGGGACCGATCGGCCGGTGCGCATCGAAGGCCTGGGCCGCGAGTCCATCCAGGGTGATATCCGCTTTCTCGAGGCGGCCGAGCGCATGGGCGCGAGCATCCAGAGCGGCCCCAACTGGATCGAGGTGCGGCGCGGCGCCTGGCCGCTGCGCGCCCTCGACATGGACTGCAACCACATCCCCGACGCCGCGATGACGCTGGCCGTGATGGCCCTGTACGCCGACGGTCCCACCACCTTGCGCAACATCGCCAGCTGGCGCGTGAAGGAAACCGACCGCCTGGCCGCCATGGCCACCGAGCTGCGCAAGCTGGGCGCGCGTGTGGAGGAAGGCGCGGACTTCCTGCGGATCACGCCGCCGGCCAGCGCGCAGGATTGGGCCGCGGGCTGCATCCACACCTACGACGACCACCGCATCGCCATGTGCTTCTCGCTGGCCGCCTTCAACCCCGCCAGCCTGCCGGTGCGGATCGAAGACCCGAAATGCGTGGCCAAGACCTTCCCCGATTACTTCGAGGCCCTGTTCTCGGTGACGCGTGCGCAGGCCACGCAGATCCCCGTGATCTGCATCGACGGCCCCACCGCCTCGGGCAAGGGCACGCTGGCATCGCAGGTGGCGCAGCGTCTGGGCTACCACTACCTGGACTCGGGCGCCCTGTACCGGGTGACCGCCCTGGCGGCCTTGCGCGCCGGGCTGGCTCTGGAGCCCGCCCACGAGACCGCCATCGCCGCCCTGGCCCAGGCCCTGCCCGTGCGCTTCGAGGGCGAGCGGGTGCTGCTGGCGGGCGAAGACATCAGCGACACCATCCGCACCGAAGAGGCCGGCATGAACGCCTCCCGCGTCTCGGCCCTGCCCGCCGTGCGCACCGCCCTCCTGGCCCTGCAAAGGGGCTTTCGCGCCCTGCCCGGCCTGGTGGCCGACGGGCGCGACATGGGCACCGTCATCTTCCCGGACGCCCCCCTGAAGGTCTACCTCACGGCCAGTGCCGCCCAGCGGGCCCAGCGGCGGCATAAGCAATTGATTTCAAAGGGAATTTCGTCTACAATCGATGCTCTTCGCGCAGACCTTGAGGCGCGCGACCTGCGGGACACCACCCGCGCCGTCGCTCCCCTGAAGCCCGCGCAAGACGCCCTCCTCCTGGACAACTCCGATCTGACGGTGCCCGCATCGATCGAAAACGTCTTGGCCTGGTGGTCGGGCAAACAGCCGTTCAGTCCCTGACCTTTGGGTCTGGGCCCTCAGGGTCCGTCTGACAGGCTGCCAGGCCCACAACGCCCCTGCCGCGCGACAGCGCACTGGCGATGTGGATCCACAACCTAACCGCGGTCTTGCCGCACACAACCGCCGTCCCAGCCTTAGAAACCTCCGCAATCGTGCGGACGTGAACCTGTGCGACGTGCAAGGAAACCTCCATGTCTGAATCTTTTGCCGCCCTGTTCGAAGAATCACTGACACGCTCCGAAATGCGTACAGGCGAGGTGATCACCGCTGAAGTGGTCCGCATCGAACACAACTTCGTCGTCGTCAACGCGGGCCTCAAATCCGAAGCCTATGTGCCGTTGGAAGAATTCAAGAACGACAAGGGCGAAACCGAAGTCCAGGTCGGCGACTTCGTGTCGGTGGCCATCGACGCC
>JBEGVR010000242.1:0-4045 GCA_041178265.1 Pseudomonadota bacterium
CCTTCTTCCTGCTGGCGCTGCTGCTGGTGGGCTCCATCATCGCCTGGCTTCAAACCTTCCGTGCCCTGGAGTTCGCGCCGCGCGCCATCCAGGCGGCCCAGCAGATCGCCACCCTCGTCAACCTCAGCCGCGCAGCCTTGTTGCATTCCGATGCGATCGGGCGCATCTCCCTGATCAAGACGCTGGCCGACCAGGAGCAGGTCCGCATCCAGCCGCGCGAACCGGGTGACCAGGCCGTCCCCATCGACGCGGGCATGGCCGAACGGCTCATCGCGCGCGAACTCGACCAGCAGTTGGGACCCGGCACCCAGGTGGCCGCCAGCGTGAACGGCGAACCCGGGCTGTGGGTGGGATTTCCCATCGATGCCGATGCCTACTGGCTGCGGCTGGACCGCGAACGTTTCACCCAGGTCGGCGGCAAGACCTGGCTGATCTGGCTGGTGACCGCGGCCGGCTTGTCGCTGGCCGGTGCGGCCCTGATCGCCCGGCTGATCAACCGCCCACTCAAGCAGTTGTCCTTCGCCGCCAGCCGGGTACGCGACGGCGACTTCGACGCCAGCCGTCTCGACGAGCGCGCCGTGACCAGCGAAATCCGCGAAGTCAACATCGGGTTCAACCGCATGGCGCAGCAGCTGGGAAAGATCGAGCAGGATCGAGCGGTCATGCTGGCGGGCATCTCGCACGACCTGCGCACGCCGCTGGCCCGCCTGCGGCTGGAGACCGAGATGAGCGTGGGCGATCCCGATGCCCGCGCCCACATGGCCGCGGACATCGATCAGCTCGACGCCATCATCGACAAGTTCCTGGACTACGCGCGGCCGGACCCAAGCCAGCTGCGGCCGGTCAAGCTGGCCGAGGTGGTGCGCGATTGCGTGTACGCGGTCAAGGACCGCGACGACCTGCATATCGCGCTGGATGTGCCCGAGGACCTCCTGGTGCTGGCCGACGAGGTCGACCTCAAGCGGGTGATCTCGAATCTGCTGGAAAACGCGCACCGCTATGGCAAGACGCCGGAAACCGGGATCGCGCAGGTCGAGGTGATCGCACGGCTGCGGGACGACTGGGTGCTGCTGCGGTTGCGTGACCACGGGCCTGGCGTCGCGCCGGGCGCCTTGCCCAACCTGATGAAACCCTTCTTCCGGGGCGACGCAGCACGCACCGCAGCAACGGGCGCCGGCCTGGGCCTGGCCATCGTCAACAAGACGGTGCAGCGCATGGGAGGCATCTTCTCGCTGGCCAATACGACCACGGGTGGCCTGACCGCGCACATCAAGCTGCAGCACCCGGGCGGCCAGGCCCTCCAAGCCCCGGATGTACGGCGCGGCGCACCGGCGGTCACGACTGCCACCCTGCTTGGCGTGGATCAGCGCGCCTCGAGGTAACGCGCCGGATCGACCGGCTTGCCCTGTCTGCGGATTTCGAAGTGCAGCTTCACGCGGTCCGAATCGGTGGAGCCCATCTCGGCGATCTTCTGGCCCTTGCGCACCGTCTGGTCTTCCTTGACCAGCAGCGCCTGGTTGTGGGCGTAGGCGGTGAGGTAGGTGTTGTTGTGCTTGAGGATGATCAGGTTGCCGTACCCGCGCAGGCCGGCCCCGGCATACACCACGCGCCCGTCGGCGGCAGCCATCACCGGGTCGCCCGGCTTGCCGGCGATATCCAGGCCCTTGTTGCGGGTTTCGTCGAAACCGGTCAGGACCGAGGGGTTGCCGGGCGCGGGCCACGCCCAGGAGATTTCGTCCTCGGGGGGCGAGGCACTCTGTGACGCATTGGCCTGGGGACTGCCCGGTGTGGACGCGGACGCCTGCGAAGGGGATTCCGCAGGCCGTGGCGCTGCCGGGAGCGTGCTGCCGGAGGGCGTGACGGTCGACTGCTGGACCGGCCTGGTTACGACCTCGGCCGAGGGTGGGGGCTGGATGCGCAGCACCTGGCCGACCTCAATCGAATTCGGATCGGCCAGGTTGTTCCAGCGCGCGATGTCGCGCCAAGGCTGGCCGGCGTCCAGGGCGATGCGATGGAGGCTGTCGCCGCGACGCACGGTGTAGTAACCCGGCTTGCCGGCATTCTCGGCCCCCAGGGGCAGCGGGCGGCTGGCGTCATCCTGTTGTGAGCCCACAGCAGACGGGCCGCTGGCGCGTGCGGGGGCGGCCTGCGCGGTCGGACGCGAAGCCGCCGTGCCGGCAGGGGCGACCGGCGCCGGGCGGTTGCGCGCCATGGCGCCGCGGTCTTCGACGGGCGCTGGCGCACGCGCGCCGGAGGTACACCCCGCAAGGACAGCCGCCACCAGCACCAGGCCGGCCAGGCCAGGGCCATGGGACAGGCGCTGACGCGCGTTCAACATGACGGTAAGGGTGTGCATGGAGTCAGGCGATGCCGGATTTTAGGGGGACGAAGTGCACCGGCTCCAGGGTGCTGGTGCGCAGGCCGGCGGGCGTCTTGTCGACCACGACCAGGGCCTGCTGCCCGCCAGGCATGACCGTGGGCGCGACGATGCGCCCACCCACCGCGAGCTGGTCGATCCAGGCCTGGGGGACGGCATCGCCACCGGCGGCCGCGATGATGCCGGCATAGGGTGCGCCCCGGGGATAGCCGGCCATGCCGTCGCCAAAAAGCAGATGCACATTGGGCAGGCGCAGCAGCCGCAGGTTCTCACGCGCCTTGTCATGCAGGCCGCGCAGGCGCTCGATGCTGTACACCTCGCGCGCGACGCAGGCCAGCACCGCGGCCTGGTAGCCGCAGCCGGTGCCGATCTCGAGCACGCGGCCCATGGGTGTTCCGGGATCGGGCAGGCCGGCCAGGAGCAGTTCGATCATGCGGGCCACCACATTGGGCTTGGAGATGGTCTGGCCCAGGCCGATCGGCAGGCTGGTGTCTTCGTAGGCCTGGTTCACCAGTGCGGTGTCGACGAAGCGATGCCGCTCCACCCCGCCCAGCGCCGCCAGCACGCGCGGATCGGAAATACCCTGGGCTGCAAGCTTTTGCACCATGCGCGCGCGCACCGTGCCCGAGTCCAGGCCCAGGCCCTGGGGGGCCGCTGCGGCCGGCACGGGCGAACCGGCTACGCGCGCCGGCCGCTGGACAGGTGACGGACCCGAGGGACGATCGAGCCGCGCGGGGAAGGAGGGGCGGCGGGCCGTCATGACCGCACGGCGCCGATGCCGAAGGCTCGGGCCGTCTGCGCCCACGCGCCCAGCGCGTCGTGGTCGGTCAGGTCGACCTGCAAGGGCGTAAGGGCGATGCGGCCCTGGGCTGTGGCGTGGAAGTCGGTGCCGTCCGCGCCGTCGCGGGCCTGACCGGCGGCGCCGATCCAGTACATGGTGTCGCCGCGCGGGCTCGCCTGGGCAATGACGCTCTCGGCAGCATGGCGGCGCCCGAGGCGGCACACCTCGAAGGGACCGAGCGCGTCATAGGACCTGTTCGGGATGTTGACGTTCAGGAGGAAGGGCGCGGGACGCGCCAGCAGGCCCTGGGCGATCACCTGCTGCACCAGCTCGCGCGCCACGCGGGCCGCGGCGTCCAGGTGGGACCAGCCTTTCTCGACCTGCGAGAAGGCGATGGCCGGGACCCCGAACAGGTAGCCCTCCATGGCGGCGCCGACGGTGCCGGAGTAGATCGTGTCGTCGCCCATATTGGCGCCGTTGTTGATGCCGCTGACCACGAGGTCGGGGCGGTACCCCAGCAGGCCCGTGAGCGCGATGTGCACGCAGTCGGCAGGCGTGCCGTTGACGTAGCGCACACCCTCGGGGCCGGGGTGCACGTACAGAGGCTGGTGCAGTGTCAGCGCGTTGGACTTGGCGCTGTTGTTGTGTTCTGGTGCCACCACCTCGACGTCGGCGATATCCCGCAGGGCTTCATGCAGGGCCACGATGCCGGGGGCACGGTAACCGTCGTCGTTGGAGATGAGAATTTTCATGGGCGGTCGGTGGTCGATTGTAGGGCTGCCCGTCACTGCGGGGACACGCGGCGCAGGGAGCCGCTGCCTATCATCAGTACCTTTGCTTGCTCCGAGGACGCCCCCATGCATGCCTGGCTTTGCGAGAACCCCGTC
>JBEGVR010000243.1:0-3643 GCA_041178265.1 Pseudomonadota bacterium
CCGTGGCCATGACATCCTTGCCCGTCTTGGCGCCGCGCACCACCTCCAGCAGCTTCATCACGTTAGCCGGGCTGAAGAAATGCAGGCCCACCACGTCCTGCGGGCGCTTCGTGAACGAAGCAATCCGGTCGACGTCCAGCGTGGAGGTGTTGGAGGCCAGGATGGCCCCGGGTTTCATCACCGCATCGAGCGTCTCGAACACCTTCTGCTTGACGCCCATCTCCTCGAAGACCGCTTCGATCACCAGGTCGGCGCCAGCCAGGTCCTTGTAGTCGAGCGTGGTGGACAACAGCGCCATGCGCTGTTCGTACTTATCCTGTTTGAGCTTGCCCTTCTTGACCTGGGCTTCGTAGTTCTTGCGGATGGTGGCCACGCCGCGGTCCAGGGCCTCCTGCTTCATCTCCAGGATCGTGACCGGGATGCCCGCATTGAGGAAGTTCATGGAGATGCCGCCCCCCATGGTGCCCGCGCCGATCACGGCCACCTGGGCGATGGTGCGCTGGGGCGTGTCCGGCGGCACGTCCGCGATCTTGGACGCAGCGCGTTCAGCCATGAACAGGTGGCGCAGCGCGCGGCACTCGGCGGTGTTCATCAGGTTGATGAACACCTGGCGCTCGTCCAGCAGGGCCTGCTCGAAAGGCTTCTTCGTGGCGTTCTCGACGGCGTCCACGCACCTGGCCGGCGCGGGCAGGTTCTTCGCCATGCCCTGCACCATGTTGCGGGCGAACTGGAAGTAGGCGTCTCCCTGCGGATGCTTGCAAGGCAGGTCGCGCACGCGGGGCAGCGGGCGCGCGGCGGCCACGGAACGCGCGTAGGCCAGGGCTTCGTCGGCCAGGGACGCCGCCGAGGCGGCCATCTTGTCGAACAGCTTCTGCCCCGGCAACTGCGCCAGCAGCTCGCTCTTGACCGGTTCGCCGCTCACGATCATGTTCAGGGCCGTCTCGACGCCCAAAGCCCGGGGCAGGCGCACCGTGCCGCCCGCGCCGGGGATCAACCCCAGCTTCACCTCGGGCAGGGCTACGCTGGTGCCGGGGGCCGCAATGCGGTAGTGGCAGCCCAGGGCCAGTTCCAGCCCGCCGCCCATGGCCACCGAATGCACCGCGGCCACCACGGGTTTGGCCGAGTTCTCGACGGCCCGGATCACCGACAGCAGATTGGGTTCGGCGTAGGCCTTGGGGGAGTTGAATTCGTTGATGTCGGCGCCGCCCGAAAAGGCCTTGCCCGCGCCTGTGATGACGATGCTGGTGACCGCCGGATCGGCGTTGGCCTGCTCCAGCCCCGCAGCGATCCCCTGTCGGGTGGCCATTCCCAGGCCGTTGACCGGCGGGTTGTTCAACGTGATCACGGCCACGTCGCCGTGGACCTTGTATTCAGCGGTCATTCGGTCTACCTCGGGTTGGAAAGGATCACTCGTCGCCCATTCTAGAAAGCCTGCGGTCAGACCCGCCCAGGCCTTGTCCCGCCTGGGACAAATCGAGCGACCGTTACTGGCCCTGGCGGACTGCTAGACCTCCAGCCACTCCCGACGCGTGTACGCATCCGCCTTGAGGCTCTCGGGCGTGCCCTGGAACACGATGCGGCCGTGCCCCATCACCAGTGTCTGGTCCGAGATGGCCATCGCGATGGTGAGCTTCTGCTCGATCAGCAGCACCGAGATGCCCCGGCGCTTCAACTCGCGCAGGTAATCGGCCACCAGTTCCACGATCTTGGGCGCCAGGCCCTCGGTGGGCTCGTCGATGATGATCAGGTCAGGGTCACCCATGAGGGTGCGGCACAGGGTCAGCATCTGCTGTTCGCCCCCGGAGAGCACGCCGGCCTCCGTGTGCTGGCGGTCCTTCAGGCGCGGAAACAGCCGGTACATGTCGTCGAAGGACCAGCGGCCCACGGCGTTGGCCTTTTTCTGCCCCAGCATCAGGTTCTGGTGCACGGTGAGCTTGGGGAAAATGTCGCGGTTCTCAGGCACATAGCCCAGGCCCAGGTGGGCGATCTCGAAGGGTTTGCGCCCCATCAGGGCCTGCCCCCTCCAGTCCACATGGCCGTGGCAGTCGACCATGCCCATGATGGCCTTGGCCGTGGTCGACCGGCCCGAGCCGTTGCGCCCCAGCAGCGCCACGATCTCGCCAGGCTGCACCTCGAAGGTCACGCCATGCAGCACATGACTCTTGCCATAGAAGGCGTGGAGGTTGTCGACTCGGAGCATGATCAGCCTCCGCCGAGCCGCCTCAAGGAGGCGCAGGCCCCCTCGGGGGGCAGTGAGTACACGAAGTGACGAGCGTGGGGGCGCATGTTCAACCGCCTGCCGTTCCGGCCTGCGCGTCGGCCACGTGCGATCCCAGGTAGGCCTCCTGCACGCGCGGGTTGGCCCGCACCTTCTCCGGCGTGTCGTAGGCGATCACCTCGCCATACACCACCACCGCGATCTTGTCGGCCAGGCCAAAGACCACACCCATGTCGTGTTCCACGGTCAGGAGCGTCTTGCCCACGGTCACTTCCTTGATCAGGTCGATGAAGCGCCGGGTCTCGCTCTTGCTCATGCCGGCGGTAGGTTCGTCCAGCAGGATCACCTGGGCGCCACCGGCGATGGTGATGCCGATTTCCAGCGCGCGCTGCTCGGCGTAGGTGAGGTTCATGGCCAGGACGTCCTTGCGGCGGTCCAGGCGGATCATCTCCATCAGTTGCTCGGCCCGCTCATTCGCGTCCTCGAGGTCGGCCAGGAACTTCAGGAATGTGTAGCGATACCCCAGGCTCCAGAGCACGCTGCAACGCAGGTTCTCGAAGACACTGAGCTTGGGGAAGATGTTCGTGATCTGGAAGCTGCGCGAAAGCCCCATGCGATTGATCTCGAAAGGCCGCTTGCCGTCGATGCGCTGGCCATTCAGCAGGATCTGCCCGCTGGTAGGTTCGAAGCGGCCGCTGACCAGGTTGAACAGCGTGGACTTGCCCGCGCCGTTGGGGCCGATCACCGCCACGCGCTCGCCCGCGTTCACCACCAGGCTGGCCCCACGGATGATTTCGGTCTTGCCGAAGCTTTTGCGCAGGTCCCGCAATTCGAGGGCGTAGGTCATGTGATCAGCGCCTCCCTGCGCTTGATCTCTTTCTCGATGTCTTCCTGGATCTCGCCCCATTGCCGCAGGAAGACGTGGCGGGCCAACTCGAACAGCCCCAGGCCGGTGAGCATGACGAAGGCCGACCCGAACCAGCTGTTCAGACCGGTCGCGTCCAGCGGAATGCCCATGAAGATCACCGTCGGCCCCAGGGCCGCATTGAGCTTGAGGTGATAGACCATCTCGATCATGGCGGCCGCCCCGAGTAGCGTCACCAGCGCAGTCACGCCCAGGGCCAGGTAACTGACCCAGAGTTCGCGCAGGCGGCCGAAGGACGCCACCCGCAGGTTCATCATGATCAGGCTGGCGATCCCGCCCGGCGCATACATCACCATGAACAGGAACACCAGCCCCAGGTACAGCAGCCACGCCTTGGTCAGTTCCGAAAGCAGCACGAAGGCCAGCACCATCAGCACCCCGCCGATGATGGGGCCGAAGAAGAAGGTGGCGCCACCCAGGAACGTGAACAGCAGGTAGGCGCCCGAACGCGGCCCGCCCACCACCTCGGAGGTGACGATCTCGAAGTTCAGGGCCGCCAG
>JBEGVR010000244.1:0-4539 GCA_041178265.1 Pseudomonadota bacterium
GGTGCAGCTGCGAGACGATGACACGCTCGGTGCCGTTGATGATGAACGAGCCCTTGTCGGTCATGAGCGGCACTTCGCCCATGTAGACCTCCTGCTCCTTGATCTCCTTGACCACCTTGGATTGCGGCGTGGACGACTCGCGGTCGTAGATGATCAATTGAACCTTGGCGCGCACCGCCGAGGCGAAGGTCAGGCCCCGGGTCTGGCACTCGCGCACGTCGAAGGCGGGCTTGGCCAGGTTGTATTCGAGGAACTTCATCTCCACGAAGCCGTTGTGGGAGACGATGGGGAAGGCGGCGTCGAAGGCGGCCTGCAGGCCCTCGACGGTGCGTTTCAGCGGGGCGACGTCGGCCTGCAGGAAGGCGGTGTACGCGTCTTTCTGCATCTGCAGCAGGTAGGGAACTTCCAGCACGCTGTCGCGGCTGCCGAAGCTTTTGCGAATGCGCTTGCGTTCGGTGTATGAGTAGGCCATGAGATCTCCGGACAAATGAGCTCTTGCGCAACTGTCATGCCGAGCCGGGCTCTGAGCCGGGCTCGACAGGCTTGGTGGGTTGGCCACTACCAACCATGGCGGACGGCGATGCATTGCACATCGCCCGAACCAAGGCGTCTTCTGCAGTCGGGGTCAGAAGACACTTGGAAACACCGCCGGGGGCGAAGTTTCCAGGTGCGCTCTGAAAGCGCAAAAGGCTGGTCCGAAAACCAGCCCCCTGCAAACCGGAAAACTGGTTTACTTCAGCTCGGCTTTCGCGCCGGCTTCGACCAGCTTCTTGAGCGCAGCCTCGGCGTCAGCCTTGGGCATGCCTTCCTTGACGGCCTTGGGCGCGCCGTCGACCAGGTCCTTGGCTTCCTTGAGGCCCAGGCCGGTGATTTCGCGCACGGCCTTGATGACGGACACCTTGTTGGCGCCGGCTTCGGTCAGGATGACGTTGAACTCGGTCTTCTCTTCGGCGGCAGCAGCGGCGGCGCCACCACCCGCGGCGGCAGCCGGGGCGGCCATCGCGGCGGCGCTCACGCCGAATTTCTCTTCGATCGCCTTGACCAGGTCGTTCAGTTCCATCACGGACATGCTGTCCAGGGCGGTCAGGAATGCGTCTTTATCGAATGCCATGTTGATTTCCTAAAAATGAGTTGGGGAGCGAAAGGGCCGGCCGATCAGGCGGCAGCCGCTTCGCCTTTCTTGGCTGCCAGGGCGCCCAGGACCACCGCGGTGCGGGACATGGGCGACATGAGCAGGCCGCAAAGCTGCGCCAGCAGGACTTCCTTGGAGGGGATGTTTGCCAGCTGCTTCACGCCGTTGACGTCCAGGGCCTTGCCACCGTAGGCACCGCCGCGAATGACCAGCTTGTCGTTGGTCTTCGCGAAGTCCGCCACCACTTTGGCGGCGGACACGGCGTCCACGGAGAAGCCGTAGATCAGCGGACCGGTCATCTGGTCGGCCACCACGTCGAAGCTGCTGCCAGCCACAGCACGGCGGGCCAGGGTGTTCTTCAGAACACTCAGGGTCACACCCTTGCTGCGTGCGTCCACGCGCAGTTTCGTCATGTCGGCGACCGTGATGCCGCGGTATTCCGCCATCACCAGCGTTTGAGCTTTAGCGGCGAGTCCGGTCACTTCTTCAATGACCGCTTGCTTCTCACTGCGATTCAGACTCAAGGTCTACTCCTTCAAATGTGCCGTCGGGCCCGGGGCCTCTCGACACGCCTTTCTCTGCAGCGACCAACTGTTCTCGGAAATCTCTCGATTTCGTCTGCAGCGGGATCGCCATCTGCGTTGGCCGCTTTCGCGATTAAGCCCACCAGGGTGTGCGCCAACGGTCTTTGATGGCCTGCCGATTCCGTCGAGGTTTGCACCCCGGGGCTTCGGCAGCCCACCACACCTGCTGTCCCTTGTGGGACGGCAGACTTTTCAGTCCACCGCCCCTTGCGGGCCGGCAGGAATTTCTTGCGGCCTCAGGCGGCCAGGGTCTGGACGTCCACGCGGACCCCCACACCCATCGTGGAAGACACGGCCACCTTGCGCAGGAAGATGCCTTTGCTCGAGGCCGGCTTGGCCTTGTTCAGGGCGTCGATCAGCGCGGCGAGGTTGCCTTGCAGCTGCTCGGCGTTGAACGAGCGGCGGCCGATGGTGCCGTGCACGATGCCGGCCTTGTCGACGCGGAACTGCACCTGACCGGCCTTGGCGTTCTTGACTGCGGTGGCGACGTCGGCCGTCACGGTGCCCACCTTGGGGTTGGGCATCAGGCCGCGCGGGCCGAGGATCTGGCCCAGCGTACCGACGACGCGCATGGCGTCGGGGGCGGCGATGACCACGTCGAAGGGCATGTTGCCGGCCTTGACCTGGGCGGCCAGGTCGTCCATGCCGACGATGTCAGCGCCAGCGGCCTTGGCCTCTTCGGCCTTGGCGCCTTGGGCGAACACGGCCACCCGCTTGGTCTTGCCGGTGCCATGGGGCAGCACGACGGCGCCGCGCACGACCTGGTCGGACTTCTTGGCGTCGATGCCCAGTTGCACGGCCACGTCGATGGATTCATCGAACTTGGCAGTGGCGCATTCCTTGACGATGTTCAGCGCGTCGGTCAGGGGGTACAGCTTGTCGCTGTCGACCTTGCCTTCGAAGGCTTTTTGCTTTTTGGTGAGTTTGGTCATTTACAGGCCCTCCACCGTGATGCCCATGGAACGGGCAGAACCGGCCAGGGTGCGGATGGCGGCATCCACGCTGGCGGCGTTCATGTCCTTGAGCTTGGTCTTGGCGATTTCCTCGAGCTGGGCCCGGGTGATCTTGCCGACCTTGTTGTTGTGGGGGGTGGACGACCCCTTGTCCAGCTTGATGGCCTTCTTGATCAGGACGGTCGCGGGCGGCGTCTTGATGATGAAGGTGAAGCTCTTGTCCGCAAACGCGGTGATCACCACCGGCAGCGGCAGACCGGGCTCGACGCCCTGGGTCTGGGCATTGAACGCCTTGCAGAACTCCATGATGTTCAGGCCACGCTGACCGAGCGCGGGGCCGATCGGGGGCGACGGGTTGGCCTTGCCGGCCGGGACTTGCAGCTTGACAAAACCGACGATCTTTTTCGCCATGTTTTTCACTCCTTGCGGGTACAGGCGCTGGCGGGTTGGATACCACCAGCTCCCCGGGGTTGACGACTCTCTGACTTTCTGGATCCGCGCCGAGTCGGGAAGCGCGGACCCACCTTCAAACCATGGGCTTCAGAACGGGAGGACCGTCAGGTCTTTTCGATCTGGCTGAACTCGAGTTCGACCGGCGTGGCACGACCGAAGATCGTGACCGACACGCGGACCTTGCTCTTTTCGTAATTGACTTCCTCGACAGTGCCGTTGAAGTCGGTGAAGGGGCCGTCCTTGACGCGTATGTACTCGCCGACCTCGAACTCGACCTTGTGGCGGGGCTTCTCGACGCCCTCCTCCATCTGGCCCAGGATCTTGGCGACTTCTTCTTCAGAGATGGCTGCGGGGCGGTTCTTGGCGCCACCGACGAATCCGGTGACCTTGTTGGTGTGCTTGACCAGGTGCCAGGTGTCGTCGTTCATGACCATCTGCACCAGCACGTAGCCGGGGTAGAAGCGGCGCTCGGAGGTGCGCTTCTGGCCGTTCTTGACTTCGACCACTTCCTCGGTGGGCACCAGGATCTCGCCGAACAGATGCTGCATGCCGGCGCGGTTGATGCGCTCGCGGATGGCGCGCTCGACGGACTTTTCCATGCCCGAATAGGCATGGACCACATACCAGCGCAGGTCCGGGTTGACGGGCTGCGCGGGGGCGGAGGCTTGGGGGGTGTCGGTCTCGCTCATGATTACCTCCAGCGCAGGATCAGGTCGTAGAAGACCCATTCGATGGTCTTGTCCGTGAGCCACAGGAAGATGGCCATGACCAGCACGAAGACGAATACATAGGCCGTCATCTGCAAGGCTTCCTTGCGCTCGGGCCAGACCACCTTGCGTACTTCGCGCCAGGCGTCGCGGCCGAAGGCCACAAGCTCGCGACCCGGCTCGGACGTCAAGAACACCGCCACGGCAGCGGCGAGGCCGACGATCAGCGCGCCCCACTGCGCCAGGGCGCCCTGCTTACCCAGCAGGTAAAAGCCCGCGACACCGGCAATCGCCAGGGCGACGGCCGTCGCGAGCCTGGCCTTGTCGGCGACCGAGGTGACGGTTTCAACTTGAGAACTGGCCATGGACGGCGTCTTTTCCTGCATCAATTTCAAGGGCACCTTGAAGGCGCCAAACCCGCCGGGCTACGGCGGGTTTCTTATTTGCTCTCCGCCGGGCTACGGCGGGTTTCTTATTCGCTCTCCGCCGGGCTACGGCGGGGTTTTTCTTCGCTCTCCGCCGGGTTACGGCTGGCCTAAGGGAGGTGATCGGCGGTGAGGCCGGTCGGTACTGCCACTCAGGTGGCAGGGGCAGTAGGAATCGAACCTACAACCTTCGGTTTTGGAGACCGACGCTCTGCCAATTGAGCTATACCCCTTCGGAAATCACTCCATGATCTTGGCGACGACGCCCGAGCCCACGGTCTTGCC
>JBEGVR010000245.1:0-5536 GCA_041178265.1 Pseudomonadota bacterium
GACCCGGGGTCTGCGCTTGCACGCCTGAGTTGCACAGCGGCGTGAAGCACTACGAAAGCCGTCTCAGGGCGGCTTTTTTGTAACTGCTCCTGTCAGAGCTGACAGGGGTTTGTTTGTTATGAGGGGGTGACAGGCTCTTCAATTGGAAGGTGTTCCACCAGGAGGCCTTCATGACCACACTCTCACCTATCCAATCTGTCGGCGCCGTCGCATCCACCTCGGCACCTTTTCCTACAAACCCCACACCCAAGATGACATCGTGCGCCGATAACCGGCGCGTACGGCGTCTGCGTGGCCCGGGTCTGTCCGCGCATCTGCGCGGGCGTATCGCCCGCGAATTCCATGCGCGCTGGCACGACGAATGGGGCGGCAGATTCGTCACGCACGGCAAGTCCCCGGGCAGCGACGCGGTACGCCTCGATGGCAACGACTACCTGGCCGTTACCAGCCACCCGCGCATCGTGCAGGCGCAGATCGACAGCCTGCGTCGCAACCAGCACGTCGTGGTGCAGTCCAGCGTCTTTCACCTGGCCGGCACGCCCACGCACCAGTTCGAGCAGGCGCTGGCCGACTGGGTCGGCGCCGACAGCGCACTCCTGTGCCAATCGGGCTACTCCGCCAACCTCGGACTGCTCCAAGTGGTCGCCGACCCCGAGACACCCGTCTACATCGACAGCCTGGCCCACATGTCCCTGTGGGAGGGCGTGCGTGCCGCCGGCGCCGCCGCGCATGCCTTCCGTCATAACGATGCTGCCCACCTCGGTCGCATGATCCAGCGCCATGGGTCCGGACTGGTGGTGGTCGACTCGGTGTACAGCACCACGGGGGCCCTGTGCCCCTTGCGTGAGGTCGTCGACACGGCGCAGGCCGGCGACTGCATGATCCTGGTGGATGAATCCCATTCCCTGGGAACCCATGGTCCGGGCGGGCGCGGACTGTGCGCGCAGCTGGGACTGACCGACAGTGTGCACTTCATCACCGCGAGCCTGGCCAAGGCCTTCGCCGGGCGCGCGGGATTCTTCACCATGCCCGACGAGTTGCGCCACTACCTCATGTGCCACAGCTTCCCCAGCATTTTCAGCTCGAGCCTGTTGCCCCACGAGGTGGCTGGACTGGCGGCCACCCTGGACGTGCTGCGCACAAGCGACACGGCCCGCGAACAATTGCAGCGGCACACGGCGCGCGTGCGAATGCATCTGATGCAACTGGGGTACCCCATTGCACATGGCTCCGAGCAGATCATCGCCCTGGAGGCCGGCACCGAGGTCAATACCCTCGCCCTGCGCGACGCGCTGGAATCGCGCGGGATCTTCGGCGCGGTGTTCGTCGCCCCCGCCACCGCGCGCAATCGGGCCATGGTGCGGCTGACCCTGAATGCAGCCCTGACCGACGCCGAACTGAGCCACCTGGAGCGGGTGCTGGCGGAGATCGCGCCCCTGGTGCGTCCCTGGGAGTGGCCGATCGCTCGCCGTCAACGCGCCCTGTCGACGGCCTCGCCCTGATCAGTCGTGGATCCGGTGCCGCGGTTGCATGGCCAGCCACTCCTGGTGACCAAGCAGGGGGGCTGGCAGGGCGGAGGCCGGCAGCTCGTACAAGGCGGCCAGCAGCCTGCCGTCGCCTGCGGGCCAAAGCGCGGGCAAGGGCTTACCCGGTCCTGGCAGGGTCAGCGACTGGCGGACCTCCAGCGGCACCAGGCATCGCCCCTTGCGGATCTCCTGCAAGCCATGGGCATCCATGCCTTGCAGTTCCGCCAGCTCTGCCATGGCCGACAGGCCCTCGCGGGTTTCCATCTGCAGCCAACTCACCTGGCCATGGGCATTCATGCCAAGCACACCAAAGGGCTGGCCGATCACGACATACTCGACCCACTGCCGACTCGCGAACTGCCGCAGCGCCTGCGCGACATCGGGTGTGGCCAGCAGGTCGACCTGGTCGGGCCGCAGGGTCGAGCGCCAGATCGCGTTGTGCTGTTCGTGGGGCCGGTCGCACAGCGTCTCGATGGCTTCGGTCAGCCGCGCGGCGACATCGGGATTCTGCTTGGGGATGTACTGGTCGATCAGCCCCCGGTTGAAGGCACCGACAGCCACGCGCTCGTCGGCCTGGCCGGTCAGCAGGATGCGGGCACCCGGCCAGTCGGTGAGTTCGCTCAGCGCCTGCAGGCCATCCATGCCGGGCATGGAGAAATCGACCACGCAGACATGGGTCAGGGCATGCCGCTCCGGGGTGCGCGCCCAGTACTGCAGGATCTGGGGAATCAGGGGTTTTCCTTGCCGCCACAGATCCACCATGGTCTGCTGGCTCCATCGGTCCTGTTCCCACCGGTGCGGTTCGCGGTGCAGATGGTAGATGCACTGGGCCGGGCGCATGAACATGCGCAGGTACCACTTGGCGGGCAGCACCATGGCCAGGATCTCCAGGTAATCCGGGTCGTCGTCCAGGAAGACCACGCTGCCAGGCCGGTGAAACAGGGGGAAGCTCATACGACGGGCAACTCGATGATGAAGCGGGCGCCTTTGCCAGGCGCAGATTCCACCCGGATGACACCGCCTGACGCCTGCACCACCCGCTGGCAGAACGCCAGGCCCAGGCCATGTCCGGTGCGCTGGTTGGTCGATACGAAGGGCTGGAACAGCCGTGCCTGCAACTCGGGCCCCATGCCCTGCCCGCGGTCCGTGATGCAGATGCGGCCGGGCCGTGTCCGTGTACGGCCGACATCGATCTCCAGCCGCAGGTCGCCCGGCTGCGGACAGTCGGGCATGGACGCCAGGGAGCGCAGCGCGTTTTTCAGCAGGTTGTCGATGACCTGGATGAACAGGCCGTCTGCGCTGCGGAAGCTGAAATCATGAATCACCTGAAGCTGCACGCAGTCGCGCTCCCGGGTGTTTCGGTAGGGAAAGCCCTGGACGGCCTCATGCACCACCTGCGTGGCGCTCAACGTGGCGTGGGCCGGTGGCAGGTGCATCAGCCTGGCATTGGCGATCTGCATGTCGATCTGCCGGTTCATGTGGCGAACGGTGGCGTGAAGCCGTCCGGTCAGGTTCTCGAGCTGCTGCATGGCGTGCAGCGGCATCTGGCGTGCCTGGCTGCGCAGTGCGTTGCCGATCAGGCCCATGGTCGACAGGGGCGTTCGAAGCTCGTGGGCCATGATGCCCATCGTGCCCAGTGCCTGCTTGAGCTGTTCACGCCGCAGGTTGGAGGAGGAAATCCCCAGCATCACGCCCATGTACCAGGCGAACGTGAACACCACGGCGTGTGGAATGAATTCCTCCAGAGATGTGGGTGGGACCGCCGGACCGGCCACCTTGAACAAGGCCCAGCCGGTGGGAATGCCGGAGGCGATCCCGACCGTGGCGATCCGCCAGTCGGTCAGGTGGTAGTAGATGAGGAACATTGCAGACATCGTGGCGAACCACACTGCATTGCGCTCGTTGCACAGGTACATCCAGGTGAAGTACACCGGCAGCGTGATCCAGAAGATCGTGCACAGGATGAAGTTCGCGGCGCGGCCGGGGGGCTGTGCCTGCAGGCTGGGTACCGTGAGCAACAGGATGCCCAGCAGGCTGATCCCCAGTCGTTGCCAGAGGCGCTCATAGGGCTGGGGTATCCAGCCCGTCCAGATGGCATAGAACAAAGGGTGCCCAAGAGCGGTGGACAGGCCGAGCGCGCGTATCCGCCACCGCGAGGGGTGCAGGATGGGTTCAACCAGGGGCTCGGACACCGCATCGGTGACGAACGACGTCGGCCGCGTGTTCGATCGCTTCCAGAAGGTGGCTTGCATCAGGTTGCAGGGTTGACCGGTCACCTTGCGGTAATCGCAGCAGGCCGGGGAAATTTGTAATGATATGGTGATACAGGTCAGGGAAGGTTCGATCACAAAGATGCGATTTCATGTGAACTTTGACAGCGTCACCCTCGACGGCATCCTGGGCGACTGGCTGACCGCCCTGCGGGAGTTCGCCGTGGAGGCCGTGGCGGTGCTGGGGCCGGATCCCTGCGGCGGGGGTGACGACCGCCAGGTCCTGTGCGCGCACCCGCCGGCAGTCGGCGACGTGGTGTTTGCCCTGGCCGAAAGCCGTGAATTCGGGGCGCCCTGGCGCGAGTCCGACGCGCCGCTGGTGGCCTGGCAGCACATCGCCCGCGCCGGGCCGCTCAACGCCACTCGCTGGCGGGTCCTGGCCCTGGCCCACGGATTCCAGACCATGGTGAGGGTGGAGTTTCCCTTGCCGGCCAATCGCGCCTTCGAATGTTTCATGTTCAGTCCGCGGGAACTGGCCGACCGGTCCGATGCGGCCCTGCTGGTGTGGTCCACCCTGAATGTCTGGCCGCTGGTCAAGCGCTGCATTGCCCAGGCGCGCTCATCATTGAGCCCGCGCGAGCGACAATGCCTGATGCTGGCCTTCAATGGTCTGACGGCCCGGGAGAGCGCCGACCAGATGCTCTGCACTGAAAGGACCGTCAACTACCATCTGGCCAACGCGATGGCCAAGCTCAAGGTAGAGAACAAGCTGGCCGCCATCCAGCGGGCCTGCTGGATCGGCGCCATCTAGGCGCGGGGCCGGAGAATCTGAAGTTGGGAAAAGACATGTTTCTGGCCATCGACGTCGGCAATACGCGCCTGAAGTGGGCGCTTTACGAACAGGCACGCCCCGGCTGCCTCGCGGTGGCGCAGGGCGCCGAGTTCCTGGAAAACATCGACAAGCTCTCGGGCGGTGCCTGGCGCGGCCTGCCCGCACCCCGCAGCACGCTGGGGTGTGCGGTCGCCGCCGACGCCGTCAAGGTCCGCGTCCGCGAGCAAATGGAAGAGTTGTGGGATGTGCCCCTGAACTGGGTGCATGCCAGCGCGGCCGAGGCGGGCCTTGTCAACGGCTATGACCATCCGACGCGCCTGGGTGCCGATCGCTGGGTCGCCATGATCGGTGCGCGCCAGCGCGTGCTGGCGCAGGGGCCGGCGCGACCCCTGGTGGTGGTCATGGTGGGCACGGCCGTGACGGTCGAGGCCGTCAGCGCCGGCGGCCGCTTCCTGGGCGGACTGATCCTGCCGGGCCACGGCATCATGCTGCGCGCGCTGGAGTCCGGCACCGCCGGCCTGCATGTGCCCACCGGCGAGGTACGCGAATTCCCCACCAACACCAGCGACGCGCTGACCAGCGGCGGCACCTATGCCATTGCCGGGGCGATCGAGCGTATGGTGACCCACATGCGCCGGCACAGTGGTGAAGAACCCGTGTGCATCATGACTGGCGGCGCCGGCTGGAAGATGGCGCCGTCGATGTCGGTGCCCTTCGAGCTGGTGGAGAACCTCATCTTCGACGGCCTGCTCGAAATCGCGCAGCGGCGTGCGGCCGCCTGAGCGCGCTCCCGTCGCGCCGCGTCAGGCGCGGGGCCGCGCCAGCCAGGCGTGCGCCAGCTGCACCCAGTACGTGGCACCCAACGGAATCAGGTCGTCGTTGAAGTCGTAGCTCGGGTTGTGAAGCATGCAGGGTCCGAGTCCGTGGCCGCCGTCACGGTGCGCACCGTCGCCGTTGCCGATCAGGAA
>JBEGVR010000246.1:0-7365 GCA_041178265.1 Pseudomonadota bacterium
CAGCAGTCCAAGTTTCATGGTCTGGGCAGCTTCATCTTCCGCAGCGACGGCAGCCGCTACGTGGGCGAGTTCCGCGGCGACAACTACAACGGCCGCGGGATCTACTACCGGGGCGACGGCACGATCTCGCACGGCGGGTTCTGGACGGACGACAAGCTCGTTCGCGCCGAGGCCCTGGATACCGCCCGCTTTCCCTTCGACCTGAACGCCGCGCTGCCGGCGGAGGCGCTGGAATCGGCGAAGGCCGTGGCCTTGCCGCCGTGCCCGGGCACGCAGTACCAGAGTGGCTGGACCCAGTGCATCGGCAACCGCGCCTTCAGCGACGGCACCCAGTACGTCGGCGCCTTTCAGGACGGCGAGCTCCAGGGCTTCGGAACCGGCATCGCCATGACCGGCCACCGGTACGTGGGCGAGTACCGCCAGGGCAAGCGCACCGGCCGGGGGACACTCTACTTTCCCAATGGCGACCAGTACATCGGCGATTTCCTGGCCGGTGAGCGCACGGGGCAGGGCACTTACCTGTTCGCCAATGGCAAGGGCCGCTACGTCGGGCAGATGCTCAATGCCAGGTTCCATGGTGTCGGCACCTATGTGTTCGACACCGGTCGGCGCTATGTCGGAGAACTGCGCGACGACCAGTTCAGCGGGCAGGGCATCCTGTACGCGCCCGACGGGGCGGTGGTCAGCGCGGGCATCTGGGCCGATGACAAGCTGGTGCGGACGGAGTCTGTGGACACGACCCGCTTCCCGTTCGCGTTGACTGCAGCCGCAGCCTCCGCGGCGCCAGTGGCTGCGGCAAACCCTGCGCCGGTCGCCGCCGCTGCGCCAGCGTCGCCCGCCCTGCCACCCTGTCTGGGAGCGCAATACAACGCCTCCTGGACGCAGTGCGTGGGTACCTACGTGACCAACAACGGCGGTCGCTACGTCGGCCCCTTCCGCAATGGCAACTTCAACGGCCAGGGCACCTTCCATTTCGCCAACGGTGATGTCTACACCGGTGATTTCGTGAACGACGTCCGGGTGGGCCAGGGCTCGTACCTGTTCGCCTCGAGCAAGTCCCGTTACACGGGCGCTTTCCGGGATGGCAAGTTCAATGGCGTGGGTACCTACCTGTACGCCGACGGCACCCGCTATGTCGGCGAGTTTCGCGACGACCGATTCAGCGGTCAGGGGATTTTCTACCGCGCCGACGGATCGGTCTCCAGCGCCGGCACCTGGGCCGACAGCAAACTGGCGCGCGCCGAGCCGGTGGACACCGCACGCTTTCCCTTCGTGCGCTCGATGACGGCCGCTGCCCTGCCACCCGCACCCGCTCCCGCTCCCGCTCCCGCTCCGGCCGCTGCGCCTGCCCCGTCTGCCAATGCCGAAACCGAGCGCTTGCGCGCCGAGGCCGAACAGGCCCGCGAACGCCAGCGCCAGGCCGAGGAGGCCCTGGCCCGGATGCAGCAGCAGGTGCAGCAGACGGCCTCGCAGGGCGGAATGCGGCCCGCAGTGCCCGCGGCACCTGCCCGGGCGCTGGACGCCCATGCCCTCGTGATCGGCAATTCCGCCTATGCCGGCTCGGCCCGCCTGCCCAATCCGGTGAACGATGCCCGGGCCATGACCGAGAAACTGCGCGCGATGGGGTTCAAGGTGACGGAAGTAGCCGACGCCAACCGCGCCCGCCTGGTGTCGGCCCTGAGCCAGTTCAATCGCAGCGCCGCGCAGGCTGACCTCAGCCTGCTGTTCTACGCAGGCCATGGGGTGCAGATCCTCGGCACCAACTACATGCTCCCGATCGACTTCGACCAGAGCGATGTGGCGCAAGCCACCATCCAGGGCGTGTCACTCAATTCGGTGGTGGAGCAGTTCATGCCGGGCAAGACCAAGCTGGTGTTCCTGGACGCCTGCCGGGATAACCCGCTGGCCCGCACCGACAGCCGCAGCGTCACCCGGGGCCTGGCCCCGATCAGTGCGGCGCAGGGTACCTTGATCTCCTATGCGACCAAGGACGGCCAGGTAGCGGCTGACGGCGTGGGCCAGCGCAACTCGCCCTTCACGAAGGCCCTGCTGGAGCACCTGTCCGACCCCGAGGATATTGCGGTGGTCCTGCGCAAGGTGCGCGAGAAGGTGATGGCCGCCACCGGCGGCAAGCAGCAGCCCTGGGAGTACGGTTCGCTTACGGGCGGAGCCCTGGTGCTGTCGCAGGTGCGCCCGCGCTGACGCGTCGCGGAAGGGGCTCGGGGCGCCTCAGTCGATGTCCAGCGTGTGGACCGCGTAGGTCCCGCGGCGGCGGTCGTCGAAATAGCGAAGCAGGGTTTCGCGGACGGTTCGAAAGGCGATCTCGTCCCAGGGGATCTCGCTCTCGGTGAACAGGCGCGCCTCGATCGTCTCCGGACCCGGGTCAAAGCGCTCGTGGAGCAGCCGGGCCCGGTAGAACAGGTGCACCTGGCCTACGCGCGGCACGCTCAGGACCGAGAACAGGCCCTCCATCTCGAAGTGCGCTCCGGCCTCTTCGTCGGTCTCGCGGGCCGCGCCCTGGGAGGCGGTCTCACCCAGTTCCATGAAGCCGGCGGGCAGCGTCCACTTGCCCCGTCGCGGTTCGATGTTGCGCAGGCACAGGAGCACCCGTTCCCCCGAATAGGGCACGGTGCCCACCACGTTCAGTGGGTTTTCGTAGTGGACGGTCTCGCAGGCCGTGCAGATGGCGCGGTGGCGGGTGTCGCCATCGTCGGGGAGGCGGTAGCGGACCGCGCTTCCGCAGTCTCGGCAATGTTTGATCGGGCTGCGCTGCATCGCGCCAGTGTAAGAGGAACAAAAAAGGCCCCTGCAGGGGCCCCGTGCCAGGCCGCAGGCGGCCTCTCAGGCTGCGCGCACGTGCACCGTGATCGGCGTCAGGCCGTCCACCTGGCCCGTCATGGTGTCGCCCGCCACCACGGCGGCCACGCCTTCGGGCGTACCGGTGAAGATCAGGTCGCCCGCCTGCAGGTCCCAGGCGGCCGAGAGGTGCTCGATGGTCTCGGCGATGTTCCAGATCAACTTGGACACCTGACTGCGCTGGCGGTCCTGGCCATTGACCTGCAGCGAGATGCCGGCCCGCTCGACGGCGCCGGCCTGGGCGGCCGGGGTGATCGGGCCGACGGGCGCCGAATGGTCGAAGGCCTTGCCGATCTCCCAGGGGCGGCCCTGCTTCTTCATCTCGCCTTGCAGGTCGCGGCGGGTCATGTCCAGCCCCACCGCATAACCCCAGATGTGCTTGGGTGCATCGGCGGCCTTGATGCGGCTGCCGCCGGTGCCGATGGCGACCACCAGCTCGATCTCGTGGTGCAGGTTGTGGGTGAGGCGGGGGTAGGGGATGGAAACTGCCTGGCCCGCATCGGCCACGACCAGTGCGTCGGCCGGCTTCAGGAAGAAAAAGGGCGGCTCGCGGCCGGTAAATCCCATCTCCTTGGCGTGCTCCTCGTAGTTGCGGCCGACGCAGTAGACCCTGGCCACCGGAAAACGCTCGGCGCGGCCGACGACGGGCACCGACACGCAGGCCGGCGGGGGAAACACGAAGCTCATGACAACCTTTCTTCTCGGTGGACGCCCAGGGCCTGGTGGACCGGGCGGTCTGAATAACTGAAAAGCACGCAACCCGCTTCGGACGCCAGGCGTACGGTGTGCCAGGAAGGCACCACGAAGTGGTCGCGCGGCGAGGCCTGCAGGCGCCATTCCTGGCCAGCGGGCGACTGTACATGGACCACAGCCTGCCCTTCGACGACGCTGTACACCGCGCCATCGGTCTGGCGCCAGCCCCGGCCCGAGAAGCCCGCGGGCAGCTTCTGCATGAAGGTGGCCATGGTGGGCATGGGCCAGCCGCCGGTCTGCGGGTTGGTGTAGCGCAGCTTCACGCCGTCCCAGGGGTCGACAGGCGCGTCGCGCTCGAGCCGCTCCAGCGCCTCACGGGTGCGGGCATAGGGGTAGCTGAACACCGGCGAGGTCTGGCCATAGGGGGCGTCATGGCGCACCGGCGCCATGTTGTGGCCGTAGCGCGCCAGGCTCGTGCCCTCTGGCCGGGTCACCGCCTGCTCGCTGCGGTCGCCGTTCTGGGCGAAGCCGGCGTCCAGGAAGCGGATCATGGGGATGTCCAGGCCGTCCAGCCAGACCACCGGGCCGTCGGCGTCACTGCCATGGTCATGGAAGGCCCAGCTGGGCGTGATGATGAAGTCACCCGGGTGCATGGTGGTGCGCTCGCCATCGACCGCGGTGTAGGCGCCGCTGCCTTCGACGATGAAGCGCAGCGCGCTCTGGGTGTGGCGGTGGCTGGGGGCCACCTCGCCCGGCAGGATCAACTGCAGGCCCGCATAGAGCGACTGCGTGATGGCCGACTGCCCGCGCAGCGCGGGGTTCTCCAGGACCAGCACCCGGCGTACCGCCTCTTCGGCGGTGATGGCCCGGCCGGCCCGCATCAGGAAGGGGCGCACCTGCTCGTACTGCCAGAGGGCCGGCACGCAAGGCGTGGCGGGCTGCGGCGGCACCAGCGCGTGCAGCACCTCCCACAGCGGGGTGAGGTTCAAGGGCGCCATCTCGCGATACAGCGTCTGGCGTTCCTGGGCCATGGGGTGCGCGGCGTTCATCGGGCCCATGATAGACGCCGCTGCTTACCGGTTTTCACACTCGGACACAGGCGCGCGCGCCTGTGCGTCCTACAGTGGGTCGCCCCCCCGCCGCGACCGACCCCCCAGGAGGACAGACCGATGGACCGCTGGAAAACCGCTTCCGCCCGCCTTTCGCGCCGCGCCCGCTGGCGCACCTGCACCCTGGCGCTTGCCCTGGCCGCGACGGGCTGCGCCAACATGGACCCCAATGCGATGACGGCCACGCAGCGCCGCGCCGCCATCGGGGCCGGCGTCGGGGCGGTGGCCGGCGCCGCCATCGGCGGCAACGCGCGCAGTGCCGCCATCGGCGCCGGCGTGGGCGCGCTGGGCGGCTATGTCTGGTCCCGCCAGATGGAGCAGACCCGCCAGACCATGGAACGGGCCACGGTGGGCACCGGCGTGGCCGTGACCCAGACGCCCGACAACCAGCTGAAGCTGGACATCCCCAGCGACGTGTCCTTCGACACCGGGCGCGCTGACATCCGGCCGAACCTGCGGCCGGTGCTCGATTCCTTCGCGCGGGGCCTGCAGGGCCAGCCGCACACCGAGGTGCGCATCATCGGCCACACCGACAACACCGGTTCCGACGAATTCAACGAGCGCCTCTCGCTGCAGCGGGCCCAGGCCACCCGCGACTACCTCACCGCGCGCGGCGCCGACCCGCGCCAGGTGACTGTCGCCGGCCGCGGCGAGCGCGAGCCGGTAGCCGACAACGCCTCCGAGGCGGGCCGGGCCCGCAACCGGCGCGTCGAGATCTTCCTGGGCGAACGGGCCACGACCGCTGCGCGCTGACGCGGGCTGCGGTCCGCCCCGGGGGCGCGTGCGGTTTATGCTTGCTGCATGAAGCTGTACAACTACTTCCGGTCCTCCGCGTCCTTCCGCGTGCGCATTGCCCTGGCGCTCAAGGGCCTGCCCTACGAGTACGTGCCCGTGCACCTGGTCAAGGGGGAACACACCCAGCCGCCCTACCAGGCGATGGCGCCGGCGGGCCTGGTACCCGCCCTGGTCCTGGACAACCAGGAAACGCTGTCGCAGTCGATGGCCATCATCGAGTACCTGGACGAGGTGCACCCCGCGCCGCCCCTGCTGCCCGCCGACGCGCTCGGGCGCGCCCGGGTGCGGTCGCTGGCCCAGTCCATCGCCTGCGAGATCCATCCGCTGAACAACCTGCGGGTACTGCGGTACCTGGTGCGCACACTCAAGGTCGATGAAGAGGCCAAGAACACCTGGTACCGGCACTGGGTGCGCAGCGGCCTGGAGGCCTTCGAGCGCGAACTCGCGCAGCTGCCTGCGGGCGCCTACTGCTATGGCGACACGCCCACGCTGGCCGACTGCTGCCTGGTGCCGCAGATCTTCAATGGCCAGCGCTTTGACGTCGACTTCTCGGGCCTGACCCGCACGATGGCGGCCTTCGACGCCTGCGTGGCGCTGCCGGCCTTCCAGCAGGCGCAGCCTTCGAGCTGCCCGGACCACGAATCCTGAGCCGCGTGCCCCCATGACGGACCCCGCCGCGCAGGCCCGTACCTTCGAGGTCCTCGAACCCGATTGGCCCGCAGGGCCCGGCGTGCGCGCCCTGTGCAGCACGCGCGCGGGCGGTGTGTCGCAGCCGCCCTGGAATCACCTGAACCTGGGCGACCACGTCGGCGACGATCCCGCGGCGGTCGCCGCGAACCGGCGGGTCTACGCGCAGCGCCTGGGCGTGCGTCCGGTGTTCCTGCGGCAGGTCCATGGCGCGGCCTGCGTGGAGCTGAACCCCCACACCCCGGACGGCACCGAGGCGGATGCCTGCCACACGCGTGCGCGCGGGGTGGCGTGCACGATCATGGTGGCCGACTGCCTGCCGGTGCTGTTGTCCGACACGCGGGGCGACCGGGTGGGGGCGGCGCATGTGGGATGGCGCGGCTTGCTGGGGCAGGGCGGGCAGGGCGTGCTCGAGGCGGCGATGCACCCGATGGACGCCGCGCACACCGTGGCCTGGCTCGGCCCGTGCATCGGGCCGGACGCCTTCGAGGTCGGGCCCGAGGTGCGGCAGGCCTACGTGGCGCTTGACCCGGGCTGCGCGGCGTACTTCATGCCGGCCGGACCCGGCACCGCCTCCCCTGGCAAGTGGCGGGCCGACCTGCCGGGCCTGGCCCGCCGCCGCCTGCAGGCGCTGGGCCTGGATCCGGGCTGCATCCATGGCAACGACGGCAGCTCCGGCTGGTGCACCGTCGCCCAGGGCTCAAGGTTCTTTTCGCACCGCCGCGACCGTGTCAGCGGCCGGCTGGCCGCCAGCGTCTGGCGGGTGTGAAGGGGGCGCGAGGGCCGCGTCGGCCGCGGCCTCGGACGCCTCACGGGCCCGGCGGCGCGCAGGCGAGCCCAGGATGTACATCACCAGCGCCGTGGGCGCGAGGCCGTATAGCACGAAGGTGATCACGGCGCCCAGGATCGATCCGTTGGAATTGCTGGCCTCTGCGACGGCCATCATGAGCGCCACGTACAGCCAGCCGATCGCGATGAGGTACATGATTAGGGTGCCGCCGGGCTTGGAGCCCCGTAGCACTAATGGGATACTCGACACCCGACGCGATTTGACACGTGGGAGTGAACCAACATGGATTCTCGAGCAGATTGGGCGCAGGCCGCCAGCCAGTTCCAGCAAAACCTTGGCGAAGGCTGGAAAAAGGCGCTGGAATCCTTCCAGTCCATGAGCACCGGCAGCCACGGCGCCGCCCAGGCCCTGCTGCCCGCGCTGGGTTTCGCCCCC
>JBEGVR010000247.1:0-9112 GCA_041178265.1 Pseudomonadota bacterium
CCGGTATTCGCGGTACTTGGTGCCGATCCGCGGTATCGCGGCCATTTCTTCGTAGGCTCCGCGCAGCACGTCCAGCACCCGAGGGTCCTTGAGGGGGGCGCCGATCCGCGCACAGTGGCCCTCGAGGACCACACGGCAGTCAAGCAGGCTGTGCAGGTAAGCGGACGTGGGCTCCGGCGCCACCGAGCATCCTGCGTACACCTCCGAAACCACCAGCCGTTCACCCTCCAGCCGTGCCAGCGCCTCCCGGATCGGGGACGAGCTGACGTCGAGCTCGCGAGACAGCGCATCGATATTGAGCTTGGCACCGGCGGGCAGCGTCTTGTCGAGAATCCGCTCCTTGAGCGTCTCGTAGGTCTGTTCCGAGAGCGTGGTGCGGGTGATGCCGCGCGGGGTCGCCGGCCGTGCCCGCGCCGCAGGGGCGGCTCTGGCACGCGTGCCGCGGCCCGGGGTGCGTCCTTTGGGTTCAACCATGGTCAATTTGCGCTTCTTGGATGGCTTGGGCCCGATGTTGCGGCGAATTTTCCACCAATCGGCGACGCTGTCACCGCCTTTCGCCCGGGAGGCCCCCGGACTGTCGCCGGCGTGGTGCCGACGATACAGAAATCATGCATCATGCATGATTTACAGGCGCCGATCGTGTATCGTCGGGCAACCGGAACCCCCATTCACAAGCGAGGAGACGCATATGCAACGCCGGATACTTCTGGGCCTCGGCCTGGCCACGGGACTTTGTCTTTCGATGGCCGCCCGAGCCACCGAGAACTGGACGCTTTACAACCACCAGTCCGCACCTCAATTCACGACCAGCGTGGGAGCCAAGATGCTGGCGGACAACATCGAACGCGAAACCGGCGGCGCCATCAAGGTGCGGCTGCACCTGGCCGGCACGCTCCAGATCGCCACGAACACCATCACCTCGGCGGTCTCGCAAAACGTGATCCAGCTCGGGGACGACTTCTTCTTCTCCGGCAACGTCCCGATCGCCGCCGTGATCCGGCTGCCATTCCTGGTCAATAGCGACGAGGAATACGTCAAGGCGTCGGCCGTCCTCCGGCCCTACGTGGAGAAGGCCTACGCCAGCAAGGGGGTGACCGTGCTGGCCAGCTATGCCTACCCGAGCCAGTACCTCTGGGGCCGCAAGGAGATTGCTAACCTGGCCGGCCTGCGCGGCATGAAGATGCGCGTGGCCTCGCCTGAACAGAGCGAATTCGTGCGCCGCTTCGGCGGCACCCCGGTGACCATCGGCCCCTCGGAAGTACCCTCGGCCCTGGACCGCGGCGTGGTCGACGGCCTGGTCACCGGTACCGTGGGCGCGGACCTCTGGCAAGACCAGCTCAAGTCCGGCTACCTCATGGGCCTGAACTACAACAACGCCTACTTCGTGGTGAACACGGCGGCCTTCAACAAGCTATCGCCCGACCTGCAGGCCAAGGTGCGCAAGGCCGCAACGGATGCCGCACGCTGGAACGAGGACACCATGCGAACCGACGACATCAAGCTCGCCACGTCCCTGGGCGCCGCCAAGCTCAAGGTCGTCAAGCCCTCTGCGCAGGACATCCAGCGCGCGGTCGAGACCATGCGCCCCTACCTGGACGAGTGGGCCAAGGAGCGCGGCCCCGAGGCTGCCGAGGTGCTCGCCAAGATCCGCCAGGCGCTGGGCCGCTGAAACGGCATGACTGCATCGCCCCAGGCGGACGGTTCGACCGTGCCCAAAGAAGGAGCGGGCGAGCCGCCCGCTCCTGACTATTCCTTCCTCGAAAACGCGTGCCGGCTCCTGAGCCAGGCCTCGATCCTGATCCTGATCGGGGTGGTGGCCCTGGACATCCTCACCCGCTCACTCCTGGATTATTCGTTCGAGATTGCCGACGAAATCGGCGGCTACCTGCTCGTGTGCATTGCCTTCTTCAGCCTGTCGGTGTGCCAGGCGCATGACGGCTTTCACCGGGTCGAATTCGTGATGGACCGCCTGTCGCCGCGCGCGCGCGAGATCGCCCGCATGGTGTACGACCTCATGGCGCTGGCGATCGCGCTGGTCCTGGTCTGGTACCTGGCGGCGTTCGTGAGCGCCAGCTGGACCTCGGGCAGCGCGGCGCCCACCCGCCTGGCCACCCCTTTGTGGATCGCGCAGGTTCCCATGGTGCTGGGCCTGCTGGCCTACATCCTGTCCATCGTCGCCTCCCTCTCGCGCCACCTGGCCTCGCTGCGATCGCAGCCCGGTCGTCCACCGGAGGCCCCCCATGGGCGTTGAACTTCAAGCGGTCATCGTTCTGGGCCTTTTCACCGTGATGCTTTTCAGCGGAATGGCCGTGCCGGTGGCAATCGCTGTCCCCGCCGCCCTGTTCATGTATCTACATGGCGGAACACAGGCCTTCAACGGCCTGGGCTTCATCGTCTGGGGCAGCATGAACAGCTTCACGCTCACGGCGGTGCCCCTCTTCATCCTCATGGCCGAGATCCTCGGCGTCAGCGGCCTGAGCAAGCGGATCTACGTGGGCCTGTCGACCCTGGTGGCGCCGCTGCCCGGTGGATTGCTGCAAACCAATATTGCCGGCTGCGCGGTCTTTGCCTCGGTCAGCGGCTCAAGCGTCGCCACCGCCGCCTCGCTCGGGCGGGTGTCCATGCCTCAGCTGGTCGCGCGCAAGTACGACATGCGCCTGGCGGCCGGCTCGCTTGCCGCAGGCGGCACGCTGGGGATCCTGATCCCCCCCAGCATTGCGATGATCATCTACGGCTCGTTCACCCAGACCTCCGTGCCCAAGCTGTTCATGGCGGGCGTGATCCCGGGCCTGATCCTGACCGCGCTTTTCATGGGGTACATCGCGATCCATGCGATGGTGCGTCCTGAGGTCGCCCCTCGGGAAAAGGCGCCAGGTTCGCTGCGCGAAGTCCTGCAGGCGCTCGGCCAGGTCTCACCCTTCTTCATCCTGATCGCCGGCACCATCGGCGTGCTCTATGCCGGGATCGTCACAACCACCGAGGCTGCGACCATTGGCTGCCTGCTGGCCGCGATCCTGGGCGTCGTGTTTGGCGACCTGACCTGGCGCGGGCTGGTGCAGGCCATGAACCAGACCATCGTCTTTGTCGGCAACATCCTCTACCTGATCCTGGCGGCGTTTCTCTTTTCTTCCGCAGTCAGTTTTTCAGGCGTGAGCGACTTCATCACCCACTTCATCGTCGGCATGGAGCTCACGCAGTTCCAGTTCTTCATGAGTGTGTTCCTGTTGCTCACGGTGCTCGGATGCCTGATCGAGAGCCTGGGCCTGATCGTGATCGTGGTGCCGCTGCTGTTCCCGATGCTGGCGCACTACCAGATCGACCCGATCCTCTTTGGCATCGTGGTGGTGCTGTTCGTCGAACTCGCGCAGATCACGCCGCCCATGGGCATCAACCTGTTCATCATCCAGAGCATCTGGACCGGGCGGCTGGGCGATGTCGTGCGCGGTGTCATCCCGTTTTGCTTCGTCATCTTGCTGATGGCCTTCATCACCATTACCTGGCCGCAGATCGCGCTGTGGCTGCCTGCCCAGATGGGGCAGTGAAAGCCGCCACCTGCCGCCGGGACCTGCGCCAGTGTCCCTTCGTGACCCTCTGCAAGACGCCTGCATGACAGCCCTCACCGCACCCGACGAACTCAAGGACGCGCTATCGAGCGGGATGCTCTCGTTCCCGCTGACCGACTTCGACGCGAACGGGGAGTTCAATCCGGGGGGCTTCGCGCGGCGCCTGGAGTGGCTGGGGGGTTATGGCGCCGGCGCGCTGTTCGCCGCTGGCGGCGCCGGTGAATTCTTCTCGCTCACGGCGCCGGAGTATTCGGCCGTGATCCACCAGGCCGTTGCCGTTACCGCCGGGGCCCGGCCCGTGGTCGCCGCCACGGGCTACGGAACCCGCATGGCCATCGCCCTGGCGCGCGAGGCGCAGGACCAGGGCGCCGATGGACTGCTGCTGCTGCCCCCGTACCTGACCGAAACCTCGCAACAGGGCCTGAAGGACCATGTCATCGCCGTGTGCAACGCCACCCGGCTCGGCGTGATCGTCTATAACCGCGCCAACATGCGAATCAGGGCCGAGACCCTGGCGCAGCTCGCGCAGGCGTGCCCGAATCTGGTCGGATTCAAGGACGGCGTGGGCGACATGGAGGAACTCCTGAAGATCAAGGCCATGCTGGGTGACCGGCTCGTGTGCATCAACGGCATGCCGACCGCGGAAATCTATGCAAGCGCCTACTGTGGAATGGGGGTGCCCGTGTACTCGTCGGCGATCTTCAACTTCGTGCCCAGAAGCGCGATGGCCTTCCACAAGGCGGTCCTGGCCGACGATCAGGCGACCATCCACCAATTCACGCGCGACTTCCTGGCGCCCTATGGCGTGCTGCGCGCGCGCCAGCCAGGCTACGCGGTGAGCATCGTGAAGGCGGGCGCCGCGCTCGTCGGGCGCAGCGCCGGCAAGGTGCGGCCGCCGCTGTCGGAGGTCACCCCCGAGGAGCGTGCCGACCTCGAGCGCCTGATCGCTCGGCTCGGCCCGCAGGATTGATCCCTCACGACACAAAGGCCCGGACATGCAACCTGTGCAGATCCTCACGTTTGCCAGCAGCGCCACGGCCACCGAATCGTGCATCGGGCACGTGGTCGTCTCGGGCTCCTATGGCGGCGAGTACAACGCCTGGCACGCGGCCAAGTGGGGCATCCGTGGCGTGGTGCTCAATGATGCCGGGGTGGGCCTGGACGGGGCCGGCATCTGCGGGCTTGCCTATCTGGACCGAATCGGCCTGCCCGCTGCCACGGCCGATGCCAATACTTGCCATATCGCCGACGGAGAGCACATGCTGGCGCATGGGATCATCAGTCACGTGAATGTGGCCGCCGCCGCTGTGGGCTGCCAGGTCGGCCAGACCGTGCGCGCGTGTGCACAGCGCATGACGGTCTGTCCGACCATTACCCGACAGCCTCCGCCGATTGGCGGGGGCAAGCGCTACACCATCCACGACGAGCCCGGCCGAGTCAAGGTGATCTGCCTGGACGCAGCGCCCATGCTCGAACCTGCCGACGCTGGCGCCATCGTCATCACCGGGTCCCATGCCGCCCTGTTTCGGGGCCGACCCGATGGCCTGATCGGCCCCGATGTCCTCGCGGTGTTTTTCAGCGACGCCGGAGTTGGACTGGACGAGGCCGGCGTCCAGCGCCTGCCGCTGCTGGACGAGCGCGGCATCGCTGCGGGGGCGGTTTCCGCAGCCAGTGCGCCGATCGGCGACTCGCGCGCCATCCTGGCCAAAGGCGTCCTCTCACACGTCAATCGGACGGCCCGCGCGCTGGGCGCGGCGCCGGGTCAGCGCCTGCGCGAATTCGTCGACCGCCTCCTGGTGACTGGGGGATCGCGGTCATGAGCCCCCCGCTGCGGACCGCCCTGGGCATCGACGACTTGCGGCGCCTGGCCCGCCGGCGCCTGCCGCGCGTCCTCTTCGAGGTGATCGAGTCTGGCGTCGAGGATGAACGCGGCGTGCTCTGGAACGAAGCCGCGTTCCGCCAGTTCCGGCTGATGCCGCGTTACCTGGGTGACATCGCCGTGCGTGACCAGACCATGACCCTGCTCGGGCAGCGCCATGACAGCCCCTTTGGCATCGGGCCCACCGGGTTCGCGGCGCTCTTGCGGCCCGGTGCCGACGTGATGCTGGCGCAGGCCGCGAAGGCGGCCGGCGTCCCTTTTGTGATCTCGGGCGCGAGCGGAATGCCGATCGAGCAGGTGGCCCGAGTCGGGCCGGACCATATCTGGTATCACCTCTATCCCGCGCGCGATCCCGCCATCACTGCGGGCATCGTGCAGCGCGTGCATGACGCGGGCATCGGCACGCTGGTGCTCACCGTCGACAACCCGGTATTTCCCAAGCGCGAGCGCGACACGCGCAATGGCTTTCGCTTGCCGTTGCGCCTGAGCCCGGGCATGTTGCTGGAGGCGCTCAGGCACCCGGGCTGGGTGGCCGAGTACCTGCGCCACGGCGGGATGCCGATGATGGATACATGGGCCCGCTATGCCCCGCCTGGCAGCGATGCCGGGGAGGTGGCGGCGTTCTTCCGGTCGCAGAGTCCCTCGATCCAGACCTGGCACGACCTGGAGTCCCTGCGACGGCGCTGGCCGGGGCGCTTCATCCTCAAGGGCGTGCAGCACCCGGACGACGCGCGCCGTGCCGTCGATGCCGGTGTCGACGGGCTGGTTGTCTCCAACCACGGCGGCAAGTCCTTCGATCGCCTGCCCAGTCCCCTCGAAACCCTGCCCGGTGTGAGGCATGCGGTGGCGGGCCGCGTGCCGGTGATGCTGGACAGCGGCATCCGGCGCGGCTCGGATATCGTGATCGCCCGCTGCCTGGGCGCCGATTTCGTTTTCGTTGGACGCGCTACGCTCTATGGCGTGGTCGCCGGTGGCCGTGCCGGAGTCGACCGCGCCCTGGAGATCCTCCGCGAGGAGGTGGACCTGAGCCTGGCGATGATCGGTTGTCCGCGCTTTGCCGATCTGCACGGCGGCTTCCTGCTCGGGCCGGGCCATCCGCCCGCTGTGGGGCCGCTGCTGCACGACGACAGCGCCCGGCCCGACCCCCTGTCTCGCTCCTGAAGGATCCCGCGATGAAACCCACCCTTGCGATCCTGGCACCCGGCGCGATGGGCGCGGCGCTGGCGGCCCGCCTGGTCGCCGGCGGCGCGGATGTCGTGACCGTGCTGGACGGGCGTAGTGCCCGCACCCTCGAGCGCGCCCGTGCGGCTGGCATGCGCGACGTGCCGCTGGCCCGGATCGCCGATGCCGATGTCGTGCTGTCCATCGTTCCGCCCTCGCAGGTCCTGCAGTTGGCGCAGCGACTGGCGCCGGTGCTGGCGGCCTCAGCGCACAAGCCGGTATTCGTGGACTGCAACGCGGTCAATCCGCAGACGGTGGCGCACCTGCAGTCGGTCATCGAGCCAACCGGGGCTGCTTTCGTCGACGGCAGCCTGATCGGCCTGCCCCCGCGCGAGGGCTACGACGGCCCCACCCTGTTCGTTTCTGGCGCCCAGGCCCGAGAGCTTTCGGCGCTCCTGCCCTATGGGTTGAAGGTTCACGTACTCGACGCCCCGGTGGGCGCGGCGTCTGCATTGAAGATGTGCTACGGCGGGATCACCAAGGGCATGATCGCCCTGGCCAGCGCGATGATGCTGGCGTCGGTGCGTCACGGCGTGGACCGAGCCTTGCTTGAGGAAATGGGCCGCAGCCAAGCCGCCTTGCTCGCCGGATTTTCCAGGAGCGTTCCGGACATGTTCGGGAAGGCCGCCCGCTGGATTCCCGAGATGCAGGAGATCGCCGCCATGATCGGGACGGAGCAGCCCGAAGGCCGCCTGTTCGAGGCCATCGCCCACTTTTACGAGCGCCTGGCGCGAGACCAGGCCGAGGACCAGCGCGAGATCCGGATGCTTGAGGGGTTTTTCCGCCCGTCCTGACCCTGCGCGGTCAGGCGTCGCTTTGCAGGTGCTTGCCCACGATCCCCGCCAGTTCGAACATCGTCACCTGGGGCTTGCCGAAGACGGCGCGCAGCTTGTCGTCGGCGTTGATCGCGCGCTTATTGGTGGGGTCCTGCAGGCCGTTGGCTTTGATGTAGTCCCACAGTTTCTTGATCACCTCGGTGCGGGCGACGGGTTCATGCCCGATCACGGCCGCCAAGGCGGTGCTGGGCTTGAAGCTGGCTGCGGCCTTGCGCGGGGTCTTGGGCTTGGCCGCCTTCTTCGCGGCGGGGGCCTTACCGGCGGCGGCCTGCTTGGCGGGGGCCGTTTTCTTGGCCACCACCTTGCCGAAGGGCGTGCGCGTGGTCGCGCCCGCTGCGGCCGTCTTGCGCGGCGGGTATTTGCTGGCGCGCGGCTCGAAGGCGAAATTTACCTTGTCCGCTTCGGCGTCCCAGGTCAGGAAGGCCTTGAAGGCGCGGCGCGTGCGCATGGACACGAACTTGTCTAGCAGGTCGGTCTTGCCGGTGGCCAGGAGCTTTTGCATCTGCTCGCGCTCGATCGGCTGCTGCAGGATGATCTGGCCGCTCTTGAAGTCGCAGGTGGGTGTGGCCTGTGCGGGCGTGGGCACGCTCTTCTCGCACACATAGTTCTTGCCGAACTCGAACACGCGCGCGGCGCACTTGGGGCAGGGGCCCAGCGGCTGCTGCGCGCCGAAGTCGACCAGCTCGCCGGTTTGCGACGGGTCGGTCTCGTCGCCGAAATCGAACTCGAGCTTCCAGTTCTTGTCTTCGTCGCTGTACTTCAGGGCGATTTCGGCGACGAAGGGCCAGCCGGCCTTGGAGCGGAAGCCTTCCAGCGGGCCGATCTTGCGGTCACGCAGGAACTGCTCGACCTCGGCCAGCTCGAAGGCGCGCCCCGCGGGAATCTTGGTGAAGGAAAAACCGCAGGCGTCGTCGCCGTCGCCAGCGGCGAGTCCCGGTTCTCCCGATTTGCCAACGCAGGTGTAGCGCCGGTAGTTTTCCTTCACGATGCCGCCGCAGTTGGGGCAGGGCGTGGCCAGCGTGGCGTAGTCGCCGGGGACGGTGTCGCGGTCGTACTCCTTGGCCTTCTTGACGATGCGCTGCGTCATCTCGGCGATCTGCTGCATGAAGGCCTCGCGCGAGAGCTGGCCCTTTTCCATCTGGGCGAGCTTGTGTTCCCACTCGCCGGTGAGCTCGGGGCGCGAGAGTTCCTCCACGCCCAGCCCCCGCAGCAGGGTCATCAGCTGAAAGGCCTTGGCGGTGGGAATCAGGTCACGGCCTTCGCGCAGCATGTACTTCTCGTTGCTCAGGCCTTCGATGATGGCCGCGCGCGTGGCGGGCGTGCCCAGGCCTTTCTCGTGCATGGCCTCGCGCAGCTCCTCTTCCTCGATTTCCTTGCCTGCGGTTTCCATGGCGCGCAGCAGGGTGGCTTCGTTGTAGCGGGCCGGGGGGCGTGTCTTCAGGCCCTTGGCATCGGCCTGCCCGGTGTGCACGGGCTCGCCGGGGCGCAAGGGCACGAGCGTCTTGCCGCCGCCTTCTTCGCCCGGCGCCACCTCCAGCGTGGCTTCCTTGCCGTAGATGGCCAGCCAGCCCGGTTTGACCAGAACCTTGCCCTCGGACTTGAAGTGATGGCCC
>JBEGVR010000248.1:0-15464 GCA_041178265.1 Pseudomonadota bacterium
TGATGCCGAAGAAGGGTTGCAGCGGCACGTCCACGCCCCAGGGCAGGCGCGCCACGCCGGCCTGCCGGTCGATGGGGATGATGCGCCGGCTCAGGTAGGGGAAGTCTTCGGGCAGCGCGCCCCGCAGCGGGCGGATGATGTTCCAGCCCCAGTCGGTGGTGAGCTCGATGTCCAGGATGCGCACTTCCAGCGTGTCGCCAGGCTCGGCGCCACGCACATGGACCGGCCCCGTGAGGATGTGCGGGCCCATGATCTGGGGCACCGTGTCGGCGATCAGGCGGTGCGCGGGCCGCAAGTGCTCGACATTGCCGAGTTCCGCCCGACCGCCCGAATAGGTGTCGATGACCACCGTGTCGCCCGAATCGACCTGCAGCACCGCCGGGATGGCGGCATCGAAGTGCCCCCAGTGCACGGTCTGGGGCGTGGGGTCCAGCGTGTGCGTGCGGCTCACCCGTGGACCCCGACATCGTCCAGCGACTTGGCACCGGACACGCCCAGGTGCTCGTCCAACACGTCGGGCTGGGACCGCAGGGCATCGGGCGTGCCCGAGAACACGATGCGGCCCGACGCGATGATGTGCACCTGGTCGGCCACCGAGAGCGCCAGCGCCAGGTTCTGCTCGACCAGCAAGATCGCGTGACCCCGGCTGCGCATGCGCTTCATGATCTCGCCCACATGCAGCACGAAGCGGGGCGACAGGCCTTCGGAGGGCTCGTCCATCAGCACCAGGTCCGGGTTGGCGATGAGGGCCCGACCAATCGCCAGCATCTGCTGCTCACCGCCACTGAGTTCGTTGCCGCCATTGGCCAGCCGGTCCCGCAGCTGCGGAAATTCGTCCAGTACGGTCTCCAGGGTCCAGTTCGCACCGCCAGCTTCACCGCCGCCGGTTTCACTGCCGCCGGGCGCACCACCGCCGGTCGCCGAGCGCGCCAGCGAGCTCGTGGGCAGCTGCAGGTTCTCCAGCACGGACAGGTTCTTGAAGATGCGTCGACCCTGGGGCACGAGCGCCAGCCCCAGCTGTGCGATGCGAAAGGGTGCCAGCCCCGTCAGCGCCTGTCCCCGGTACGTCACCGTCCCCTGGCGCGGCGGCGTCAGCCCGAAGATCGAGCGGATCAGCGTCGTCTTGCCCATGCCGTTGCGGCCCAGGATGGCCACGATGCGCCCTGCGGGCACCTCCAGGCTCACGCCTTGCAGCACATAGCTGTCGCCGTAGTAGGTGTGCAGGTCGCGCACCGAAAGCAGGGTTTCAGACTTGTCCAAAGTACACCTCCCGGACCTGCGGGTTCACGCGCACTTCCTGCGCGCTGCCTTCAAGAATCGTTGCGCCGCGGTGCAGCACCGTCACGCGGTCGGCCAGGGCCAGGGCGATGTCCATGTCGTGCTCGATCATCAGCATGGTCACCGAACGCGGCAGCGCCCGGATGATGCCGGACAGGCGCTGGCGCTCGGCCGGCGAGAGGCCTGCGCAGGGCTCGTCCAGCAGCAGCAGGCGCGGGCTGTTGACCAGGGCCAGCACCAGTTCGAGCTGCCGCCGCTCGCCATAGGACAGACTCTTAACCATCACATCGGCCTTGCCGGGCAGACCCACGGTGACCAGTTGCTCCTCGGCGCGTTCCCGCACGTCCTTCATGAGGGTGACGCTGCGCCACATGCCCCATTTGGCGCCGCGTATGCCCAGCATGGCCAGCGCCACGTTCTCCAGTACCGTGAGGTCCGCAAACACACTGGAGATCTGGAAGGTGCGGCCCACACCCTGCTGGGTGCGCTCGGGTTCGGCCATGTGGGTGATGTCGACACCGAAGCATTCGATCACGCCGCTGGAAGGCGTGAGCACCCCACTGATGCAGTGGAACAGGGAAGTCTTGCCGGCACCGTTGGGGCCGATGATCACGCGCCGTTCACCCGGCGCCACCTCCAGGCTCACATCGCTGACGGCGCGCAGCCCGCCGAAATTCTTGGTGACCGCGCGCAGGCTCAGGGCAGGCGTGCTCATGGCCGGCCCTCCTTGCCCGCAGACGCCAGCAGGCGCCGCACCAGCCCGACGACACCGCCCGGGGCCCAGATCACGACGGCAATGAAGACCAGGCCCATCACCACCAGATGCAGTTCGAAGAAGGTGCTGACCCAGTTGCGCAACCCCAGCACCAGCGCCGCACCGATGAAGGGGCCCAGCAGCGTGCCCGAGCCGCCGACGATGGCCATCAGCACCGCCTCGACGTTGTTGTGCAGTGAAGCCGTCACCGGATTGACGAAGCGGTTGAGATACACATACAGCACGCCCGCCACGCTGGCCATGAAGGACGACAAGACGAAGGCCGCGTACAGATGCGCACCCGGCTTGAAGCCCAGGCTGCGCATGCGGGGCTCGCCCGTCTTGATGCCGCGCAGGGCCAGGCCGAAGGGTGAACTCACCAGTCGATGGTAGAGCGCCAGCACAATGACCACCACCGCCAGGACCAGGTAGTAGAACTGGGTGGCGTTGGTGACCCGCAACCCGCCGATGGCAGGGGCTGGCACGTTGGTGATGCCGCTGTCGCCGCCCGTGAGCGCGGTCCAGCGGTAGCCCACGCCCCAGATGATGTAGCCCATGGCCAGGGTCACCAGGATGAAGTAGACCCCGCGCGTGCGCACCGACAGGCCGAACACCGTGCCCAGCAGGGTGCCCGCCAGGATGCCAGCCGGCACCGCCCAGGCCCCCGGCACGCCGTAGCGCACCTGCAGGATGGCGGTGGTGTAGGCCGACACTGCAAAGAAGGCGGCGTGGCACAGGGAAAAGAGGCCGGCCTGCCCCAGCAGCAGGTCGGCGGACAGGGCCAGCATGCCGAAGATCAGCATCTGGGTGCTCAGCGTGACCCAGTAGGTGCCCGCCATCTGAGGCAGCAGTACAGCCAGCCCCAGCAGCAGCACCAGTGCAATGCGGTTGGATGGGTTCATGTCATGTTCGCGGTGCCGAACAGCCCGCGCGGACGGAAAAGCAGCAAGATGGCCATGGGCCCGAAGAGAACGAAGTACGACATCTCGGGCAATAGCCAGCGTCCGTAGGCGTCCAGCAGGCCCACGATGAGCGCGCCGATCATGGCGCCCTCCAGGCTGCCCAGCCCGCCCACGATGACCACCACCAGGGCGAACACCAGGATCTCCCACTCGGCACCGGGATAGACCGTGAGGAAGGCCCCGCCGAGCACGCCGGAAAACCCGGCCAGGAAGGACGCCAGCGCGGACACGATGATGAACAGGCGATCGACGTGGATGCCGGTGGCGCTGACCATCTCGCGGTCATCCACCCCGGCACGGATCGCCGCCCCGATCTGCGTCTTGCGATACAGCAGCCACAGCAGCACCGCCACCGCAATGCCGACCGAGGTCAGGAACACCCGGAAGACGGGGTACACGATGTCGCCGGGCAGCTCGACCACGCCGCGCATGATCAGGGGGATCGGCAGCTTCTGTGCGTCGCCCCCCCAGACCTTGAGCGCGAGGTCGCCCACCACATAGGCCAGGCCCGTCGTGATCAGCACCTGCGCCAGGTGGTCTTCGCCGGTGCGCTTGATCAGCAGCTTGTCGGCCGCGAACCCCAGCAAGGCGCCCGCAGCGCCGCCGGCCAGCAGGGCGAGTGTGAAACTGCCGGTGGTCTTGGCGACCACCAGCCCGATATAGCCGCCCAGCAGGTAATACGAGCCATGGGCCATGTTGACGATCCGCATCAGGCCGAAGGTCAGCGTGAATCCGCTGGCCAGCAGGAACAGCAGCGCCGCGTAGGAAATGCCGTTGAAGGTCTGGAGGATGAAGCTGTTCATGAGGGATGCGTCAAAAGGCTTTCCGCCCGGGGGCGGAAAGCGCACTCACGAGTGAACCTGGATGTCCCCGCTCAGGGCTTGTAAGGGCCGCGCTTGAGGAAGTCCTCGGGCTTGTCAGTCCAGAACTGCGACACGTTGGGGTAGGTCTTCACCGGGATGTTCATGAGCACATCGCCCAGGATCGGGTGCTTGACCTTCTGCAGGCGCGTGATGTAGACGTTCTGCACCGGGTTGTCGTAGGCGTCGAGCTTGAGCGGACCGCGCGGGGCCTTCACCTGCACCGTGCGCATCGCCTTGAGGAAGGCGGCACGGTCTTCGACGTTGCCGTTGATCGAGTCGATCGCTGCCTTGGTCCACAGGCCGGCAGTGTAGGACGACTCGGCAAACCACGAGGGCAGCTTCTTGTAGCGGCGGACGTAATCATCCACGAACGCCTTGTTCTCGGGCGTGTCGATGCCCGCAACGTAATGGACCGAGTTGGAGATCAGGCCGACTGCGCGCGCATCGATCTGCGGGATGGCGTCCTCATGCAGCCAGTAGCCGCCATGCAGCTTGAACTTCTTGTCGTAGCCGAAGTTGTACCAGGCCTCGAAGAAGCGGATGCGCGCCACACCGGCCAGCGCCACGACCACCGCATCGCTGTCGGCCGGAATGGCAGCCAGGGATGCGCCGTAGTCGGTGGTGGCCAGGGGGGCCCAGATCACCTTGTTGACCTTGCCGCCCAGTTCCTTGTAGGTGCGGATCATGCCGCCCGCAACCTCGTGGCCCCAGGTGTAGTCCGAGCCGATGAAGGTGGCGTTGCGCGCGCCCAGTTCCTTGTACAGATAGTCACCGAAGGGGTGGCTGATCTGGCTGGCCGAGACGGCGGTGCGCACGACGCTGGGCGTGCGGTCCCACTTGGTGTTGGTGTCGGCACCGGCGGGGTCCAGGACCAGCGGGATGCCGGTTTCCTTGCTGACCTGTGCCACGGCCGGACCTTCATGGCCGCACAGCGGGCCCAGGAGGAAGTGCACCTTCTCCTGCAGGGCCAGACGGCGCGCCTGGGTCAGGGCCTGGTCGGGGTTGCAGGTGGTGTCGGCCGTCACCAGCTCGATCTTGCGACCGCCGGCGGTGTAGTTGTTCTTCTCCCAGAACATCTTCAGGCCGTCGACCATCTCCGCGCCCGGGGTTGCCAGGGGGCCAGTGATCGGCGACAGCACGCCGATGCGGATCGGTCCGCGCGTCTGGGCGGAGGCGGTTCCGATCAGCGCAGCGGCGGCCAGTGCCAGGGCGGTACCCGCCCGTTTCATCCATTTCGATTCAACGCTCTTCATGGTCTGTCCTCTCGATAAAAAACACACGGGGAAAGAAACCGGGGCAAGCACACAACGACGCCCGAGGGTCGCCACGCACCACCCATGGTGCTGAATGCTCATCCACTCAGCCATAGGACATTCCCTGCCAACTTGCGACACGCCCGCAGGGGCCGCATGCCCGACAGTGAATTCCTGTTTGCTGGAGAATGAGCCCGATCGAAATCAACCGAACAAGGAGACGCGATGACCACCGCCCTGACGCCCCACGTACCCGCCCATGCCGCGCTGGCCCCTATGGCCTCGCGGCTGGTGGATGTCGAGGCCCTGCCCTGGCAGCCCACGCGCTTTGAGGGGGTGGTGGTCAAACCGCTCCTGTTCGACCGCGCCAGCGGCCTGGCGACCTCGCTGATGCGCATGGCCCCGGGGTCGACGCTGCCTGAGCATGAACACGTGCTCATCGAGCAGACCTGGGTGATCGAGGGCCATCTCGTGGACAAGAGCGGGCCCGACGCCGGGATCGAGTGCACAGCCGGCCAGTTCATCTGGCGCCCGGCGGGCAGTCGCCACAGCGCATGGTCGCCCAACGGCGGCCTGTTCCTGGCGATGTTCCAGATCCCGAACCGCTTCTTCGAGGCGGACGGCCGGGAGACCGACATGGGGGGGCAGGATTGGAACGCCATCTGGGGAACCTCAGCGCCTCGCCCATAAGCCAGACCACCACTGCCGTATCACGGCTGCGGCCAGGGCCAGCAGGTTCAGGGACTCCGGTGCGGGCGGCGCGGCCGACCCGAGCGGCGCCGGTGGCGGTGCGGGTTCACCCGGCGCTGCCCCCACCGGCAGGGCCGCTGCCCGCTCGGAAAATCGCGCGATAAAACTGCCCAGCATCGACTCGGCCACCGGCTGCATGAAGCGGCCGCCAAACTGCGCCAGCTTGCCGCTGACCTGCACCGTGGTCTGCCCGACCAGCACCGACGTTCCGGCCGAGGCGCCAGGCTCGATGCACGCCATGAGGTCCATGCTGGCGGCTGACCCATTGGTGTCGCCCCCTTTGCCTTGCAGGCGCAGCGTGCAGGTGGGCGTGTCCATCGCGAGCACTTCCAGTTGCCCGGTGAAGCGCATCGTGGCCGGGCCGATCCGGGTGCTCACCAGGCCCTGGTAGCGCCGCTCGTCCAGCTGCTCGGTGATCTGCGCGCCAGGCATGCAGGCCGCCGTGGCCCGCACGTCCCGCAGCAGCTCCCAGGCCTGGGCGACCGTGATCGGCAGGTCAAAGCGACGGTCGATCTTCACTTCCATGGCGGCGTCCGTTTCAGGGGATGCCCGGGAAACAGCGATGCGAGCACGCGCGGCGCCGCCCCTTCCAGGTAGAACAGCAGGTTGGCGATCACGTCCTCGGTGCGGGTCAGCTGCTTGACGCCATAGACGTGCTGGCGCATGCGGCGGTAGAAGATCACGCCGTGCAGCTCCCAGATCATTTCCACTTCCAGACTGCTGATCTCGCGCGGCGGCACCTCGGGCAACCCGTGCAGGCGTCTCAGCTCGACCCCCAGTGGCCGGAAGATGTCCGTCATCAGCTTACGAAAGACGCGCTGGTTGTAGACATAGCCGCTCAGCCCGGAAAACACGAAGAGGCGCACCCATTCACGCGTCAGCAGCCGTTCGTCGAATTGCCGGTAGAAACTGGCCACCCGTTCGGACAGCGGCAGGTCGCGGTCCTTGATCAGGCGGCTCCAGGCGGGGTCCCAGCGCTTGACGAACAGTTCATCGAAGATGGTGTCGAGCAGGGCCTGCTTGGACGCGAAGTAGCGGTACAGCAGGGGCTGCGTGATGCCCAGCCGGGACGACAGCTCGCGCGTGTTGCCGTTGAACCCCGATTCGGCGAAAAAATGCGTCGCCCCTTCCAGGATCTGGGCACGGCGGGCATCGCGGCGCATGGGGGTGGCTTTCCCAGATCTCAGACGCGCCCGAGGGCACGCAGCACTTTTTCGGGCGTGAAGGGCATGTCGAACAACTCCGCGCCCAAGGGGGCCAGCGCGTCGTTCAGCGCGTTGAGGATGGCCCCAGGTGCGCCCGCCGTACCCGCCTCGCCCGCGCCCTTGGCGCCCAGCTCGGAGCTGCGCGTGGGGGTGCTGACATGGTCGATCTCGATGTCGGGCATCTCGAAGGCCATGGGCACCAGGTAATCAGCCATGTTGCCGTTGCGCAGCTGGCCGCGCTCGTCGTAGAGGCATTGCTCGTAGAGGGTGGGGCCGATGCCCTGCACCAGCCCGCCGCGGATCTGCTCGTCGACCAGCTGGGCGTTCAGGATGGTGCCGCAGTCCTCGACCACCCAGAACTTGAGCAGGCGGATGAATCCGGTGTCGACATCCACCTCCAGGTGGCAGGCCATCGCGCCATTGGTGAAGGTAAAGGGATAGGCCTTGGGCACGAAGTGCCGCGTGACACTGAGTTCGGCCTGGAAGCTGCCCAGGGTGTCGGGGCGGAAGTAGGCGATGCGCCCCAGTTCGGCCAGGTCGGTGCGCACCTCGCCGGTCAGCACGTCGCAGACCTTGCCCTGGCGGATGTCCAAGCGGTCGGCCGGCGTCTCCAGCACCACCGCCGCCAGGTCCAGGATGTTGCTGCGCAGGGCGCGGCCCGCCTGCCAGGTGGCCTCGCCGCCGACACCGGCGCCGCGCGAGGCCCAGGTGCCGCCGCCGTAGGGGGTGGCGTCGGTGTCGACGCCACTCACGCGCACGTCCGACAGCAGCACGCCGATCGCATCGGCCGCCACCTGCGCAAAGACGGTGTCGGTGCCCTGCCCCTGCTCGCCGGTGCCGTTCATGACGACGATGCCACCACCGGGTTCCATGCGGATGTTGCAGCCGTCCTGCGCCGAGATCCGGGCACCGCCCACGCCATAGAACATGGCCGAGGGGTTGGTGATCTCGATCATGCTGATGATGCCGATGCCGCGCCAGATACCCTGCTTGCGCAGCGCCGCCTGTTCCTGGCGCAGCCGCGGCAGGTCCATCCGGGCCACCAGCTTGTCCATGCACTGGTGGTGGGACATGCCCTCGAACTTCATGCCCGAGGGCGTGGTGCAGGGAAAGGCGTCGTCGTTCAGCAGGTTCTTGCGCCGGAAGGCCACCGGGTCCATGCCGATGGCGCGCGCGCCCGCATCGACAATGCCCTCGGTCACCGCCACCGCCACGGGGTGGCCCACCGCGCGGTAGTTGGAGTAGATGCCCATGTTGGTGAACACATTGGCCATGGTCGCGTGGTAGGCCTCATGGCGGTACCACTGGCCGGTGATGTTCACGATCTGGTTGCCCTCGACCACGCTGGTGCGCGGGTAGACCGAATAGGGCCCGATCGCCAGCCGGTCCTCGAACTGGAAGCCGCGCAGGGTGCCGTCCTTGGAGACGGCCATCTTCATGGTCACCCGGTGGTCCCGCGAATGGATGTCGCTCAGGAAGGACTCGGCCCGGTCGGCCACGAACTTGACCGGCCGGCGCAGCAGCATGGAGATGGCGCAGGTGGCCAGTTCGTCCCCATACACATGGGTCTTGATGCCATAGGAGCCGCCGATGTCACGGCAGATCACGCGCACCTGCGCCTCCTTCAGGCCCAGGAGCCGCGCATAGCAGTCCTGGATCATGTGCGGCGCCTGGTGCGAGATATAGACCGTGAGCCGGCCGTCGGCGGCGCTGAAGTCGCCCAGCACGGAGCGGCCCTCCAGGCACACGCCGGTGTGGCGCGGAAAGCGGAAGGTGCGCTCGACGATCAGGTCGGCCTTGGCGGCGATGTCGCCGAAATTGCCGGTGTCCACCTCGCGCGTGAAGCACAGGTTGTCGCCCAGCTCCGGGTGGATCACCGGCGAGTCCGGATCGAGCGCGGTTTCCAGGTCGGTCACCACGGGCAGTTCTTCGTAGTCCACCGTCACCAGCGCGCCGGCATCCTCGGCGGCGTGACGGCTGCGGGCCACCACGGCCACCACCGGCTCGCCCTGCCAACACACCCGGTCCTGCGCCATGCAGTGCTGGGCCGCCGCCTTCATGCCCTTGAAGTGCGCCAGCGTCGCCACCATGGGCTGCACGTGCGCGCGCAGGTCGGCGCCGGTGTAGACCGCGACCACGCCCTTGGCTTTTGCAGCTTGCGCCGTGTCGATGCCCCGGATCCGCGCATGCGCATAGGGCGAACGCACGAAGAACACATGCAGCATACGCGGCAGCCGGATGTCGTCGACATACACGGCGGCCCCTTCGATCAGGCGACGCGCGTTCGGACGCGGCACCGAGGCGCCGATATAGGGCCGCTGGCCGAGCGCCAGCTTTTCGTCTGGGGTGACCGGGGCGTTCATGCGTCCTCCTTCACGACCTGGATGCCGCGGGCCACGGCCACCTTCTGCACCGCGTCCACGATGGCCTCGTAGCCGGTGCAGCGGCAGTAATTGCCCGACAGGTGTTCGCGGATCGCCGAGCGGCTGCAGGCCTTGGCACTGCACAACCAATCCTGGCTGGCCATCAGCATGCCGGCGGTGCAGAAGCCGCACTGGCTGGCGTTGCGTTCATGGAAGGCCTGCTGCAGATCGGCGATCTCGCCGCTGGCGGTCAGGCCCTCCAGGGTGTCCACGGTGGTGCCCTCCAGCTGCACGCCCAGCATCAGGCAGCCGCGCACCACCTGCCCGTCGACGCGCAGGGTGCAGGCGCCGCATACGCCATGTTCACAGCCGGCGCGCGGGCTGGACAGCTCGAACGCTTCGCGCAGGAAGTCCACGGCGTGCAGGCGCGGATCGGCCTCGGCCGACACGTCCTGCCCATTGAGTCGAAATTTCACCGTCATCGTGGTCATGGGGTGTCCCTTGCTTTCAGGAGGCCGCCGGTTAGGAGGCGGCCAGTTGCGCCAGCGCGCGGCCCGCCAGCACGCCGCACAGGTGGGCCTTGGTGGCGGCCTGGTTATAGAGATCCGCGCGCAGCGCGTGCGCGGCCAGGCCTCGGGTCGCCAGGGTGGCCACCTCGGCGGCCGGGCCGGTGTTGAAGGCGTCCTGCAACCGGGTATCGAGGGCGGCATCCTGCAAGGGCGTGTCGGCCACCGCGAAGAACACCAGGCGCAGCCCGCTGAGTTTTCCCGCCTGCACCTGCGCACGGGCCATCACGGCGGCAGTGGCGAAATCGCCGTGGCGGCGGGCCAGTTCGAGCACGCAGCTTTTTTCCTGCGCCGGCCGCGACGCGATCACCACGGATTCGAGCAGTTCGTCTTCGCCCAGCTCGGTCATGTACATGCCCTGGAAGAACTGGCGGGCCGGCACCTCGCGGCGGCCCTTCTCGCCCAGGATGCGCACGGTGGCGTCCAGCAGGATGCAGGCGGCGGGCCATTCGGCCGCCGGGTCGGCCAGCGCCACGCTGCCGCCGAAGGTGCCCCGGTTGCGAATCGCCGCATGCGCCAGGTAGCGGCCCGCCTGGGCCAGAACCGGCGCCGCACGGGCGACTTCGGGCGAGGCGATCACCTGCGCATGGCGCGCCATGGCGCCGATCACGAGCCGGTCGCCCTCCATCCGGATCTGGCGCAACTCCTGCAGGCCGTTCAGGTCGATCAGGCAGGCCGACTGGTTGAACCGCAAAGCCATGGCGGGCATGAGACTCTGCCCGCCGGCCAGGAAGCGGGCGGCTGCGCCCCAGCGCGCCTTGACGGACAAGGCCTGCTGCACGCTGGCAGGCCGCTCAAATGCGAAGGCTGCGGATTTCATGGCGCCTTTCTTTACCGTGGAGGATCAGGGACAACTGAAATTGATCAGTTGATAGAACTGAGCATGCGATAAACACCCGGCTCTGGCACCCATGAAAACCCGAGGACCGGGTCTGTATCCGGGTTGCGCGCTTGGGGCGCCCGCCTCCCGGCTGCTGCCCCCCGCCTTCGGATCAGGGTTAACCCTTGAATCGAATCTGCAGTCGCAGGCGGTACCGCAGCCCGCAACCCACTCTGGAGGCCCGGGGCCTTGAGCGCCCCCCTCTGCGATGATCACCGCTCATGCTCTGGGATCTCCTCCCCGCGAATTTCTGGGTGCTCGTCGCGCTTGCCGCCCTGGGTTCCTTCGTCTACGGCTTTGCCGGCTTCGGATCGGGGCTGGTGGCTATTCCGCTGGCGCTGCATTTCCATGACTTCAAGCTGGTGCTGGGCGTCTTCGCGCTGCTCGATTGCGTCAGTGTCCTGCGGATCCTGGCTTCCAATCCGCGGCACGCGGTGCCTTCCGAAGTGAAGCGACTCGTTCCCGCCTGCGTGATCGGGCTGGTGGTGGGATCGTGGCTGCTCACGGTCATACCCGCCCCACCCCTGATGCTCCTGCTGGGGCTGTTCGTGCTGGCCTACGCGCTGTGGTCGCTGCGCTTCGCCGGGGCGCTGTCCCCGCTGGGCGCGCGCTGGGGCGTTCCTGCCGGGTTTTGCTCCGGCATCACCTCCTCGATGTTCGGGATCGGCGGCCCGCCCTACGTCATCTACCTGACGCGCCGGGGCCTCAGTCCCGACGCCCTGCGCTCGACGATGGCGGCCACCGGGCTGGTGAGCATTGGCGGCAGGGCCCTGGCCTTCGGCGCCGCAGGCTTGCTGTCCGAGCCCGCAGTGTGGGTCACCAGCGCAATCGCCTTGCCTGCGAGCCTCGTGGCCCTGAGCCTGGCCGAGCGGGTGCGCCCGCACGTCTCGGCGCTGGCCACTCGGCGTGTGATCGAATGGCTGCTGCTGGTTTCAGGGCTCTCGCTGGCCGCCAAGGCCGGCGTGTTCGGCTGGGGGCTCTAGGCCTGCATGCCCCACTTGCGCACCGTGGCCCGCTCCAGCGTGCGAAAGATCAGGCCCTCCACCACCAGGCCGATCACGATCACCGTGAACAGGCCGGCAAACACGGCCGGGATGTCCAGCACGTTCTTGTTTTCGTAGATGAACCAGCCCAGTCCACCCGAGCCGGAGGTGGTGCCGAACACGAGTTCGGCGGCAATCAGCGTGCGCCAGGCAAAGGCCCACCCCACCTTCAAGCCCGAAAGGATGCTCGGGAACGCCGCAGGCACCAGGATACGCAGGACATACGCGGGCCCGGTCAGGCCCACATTGCGCCCCACCATGCGCAGCGTGGTGGAGACGGCCTGGAATCCGGCGTGGGTGTTGAGGGCGACCGGCCACATCACCGAGTGCACCAGCACGAAGATGATGCTGGGATTGCCCAGCCCGAACCACACCAGGGCCAGGGGCAAGAGGGCAATGGCGGGCAGCGGATTGAGCATGGCCGTCAGCACCTCCAGCAGGTCCTGCCCGAGGCGCGTGGTCATGGCCAGCACGCTCAGGACCAGCGCCAGCACAAGGCCGATGGCATAGCCCTGGAACAACACCTGCAGCGACACTCCCGCCTTGAGCAGCAATTCGCCGCTCACGATCTTTCCTGTAAACGCCTGCAGCGTGGCCCAGAAGGTCGGCAGGACCAGCGGGTTGTTCACCCACCGCGCATAGCCTTCCCACAGCAGGGCCAGCAGCAGCAGGATCATCAGCTTGCGCAACACCACATTCCCCGCCAGCCGCTCCCAGAAGGACAGCGGCTGTTCCACCACCCCGAAGGCTTCTGCCGGGTTCGGGCCGGGGGTCTGCTGGTCAGTCATGGGGCACCTTGTCGGACGCTTCGGGGGATGCGGGCGCTTCGGCAAACAGCATCGCGTGGATACGCTCGGACAGGCGCAGTCCGCTGGCGGCGTCCACCGGGTCGGTGCCGTCGCTGTCCAATTCGGCGCGGACCCGCCCCGGGTGCGGCGACAGCAGCAGGATCCGGTTGCCCACCCGCACGGCCTCCGGAATCGAATGGGTGACGAAGATCACCGTGAACCGGGTGTCCTCCCACAGCTGCAGCAATTCGTCCTGCATCTGGCGCCGCGTGAGCGCATCCAGGGCGGCGAAGGGTTCGTCCATCAGGAGAATGTCCGGCTCCATGGCCATGCCGCGCGCGATCGCCACGCGCTGCTTCATGCCCCCCGACAGGGTGTGCGGATAGGCCTGCGCAAAGCGTTCGAGCTTGACCTTGGCAATCGCCTCGCGGGCACGCTCCCGGGCCTGGGCGCCACGCAGGCGGCCCGACGCCTCCAGGGCGAACACCACATTGCCCAGCACCGTCTTCCAGGGCAGCAGCTGGTCGAACTCCTGGAACACCATCACGCGGTCCGGCCCCGGTTTTTCAATGGGCTGGCCCTTGAGCCGGATCTGCCCCTCCACCGGGCGGATGTAACCCCCGGCCGCCTTGAGCAGCGTGGACTTGCCGCAGCCGGAGGGCCCGAGCAACACGAAGCGGTCGCCCTGGCGCACCTGGAAACTCACGCGGTAGGTGGCGGTGACCCGGTGCTCACGCGTCTTGTACTGCAGCGTGACACCGTCGACATCCAGCAAGGCGGGCATGGCGGCGTTCATCAACAAGCCGGGGACTCAGCTGCCCGAGAGATCGTGGAGATCCGGGAAGAACAGGTCCTTCCACGAGGCCGGCCGCGTCTTGAGCGTGCCCACCTGGTGCATGAACTGCGCGAAGGGCAGGATCCTCTCGGGCACCAGGGTGTAGCGGATCTGCGGGTCATTCATCAGCGCCAGGATCTTGTCCACGTTTTCCTTGCCGCCACCTTCGGCGACATACATCTCGGCCGCCTTGCGCTTGTTCGCGTTGATCATGTCGGTGGCTTCACGCAGGGCGTCGAGCACGCTCTTGTAGCTGCGCGGGTTCTCGGTGCGGAACTTGGTGGTCGACCACACCATCAGGAAGGTGTTGGGGCCGCCCATGATGTCGTAGGAATTGAGCACAGTGCGCGCACCCGATTCGATGGCCGTGTTCTGGAACGGCGGCGAGGTGAACTGCGACTGGATCTCGCCCGAGCCGGAAAGCATGGCTCGCAGCCCCTCCGGGTGCGCCAGGTTGACCATCAGCGGGTTGAGCTTCTTGAAGTTGTCGATGCCGAACTCGCGCGCCGCGGCCATCTGCAGGTAGGTGGTCTGCACCGAGGAACCGGCGCCGGCCATGGCGATGCGGTCCTTCTCGGTGAAGTCCTTGATCGTCTTGATGTTCGGATTGCGCGTGACCAGCAGGTTGGGCATGGAGGACAGCGCGGCCACACCGCGCACGTCCATGTTGCCCCGCGTGCGGTCCCAGAGAATCATGGCCGGGCCCGTGCCGCCAGCGGCCATGTGCAACTGGCCCGAAAGCAGTGCATCGTTGGCCGCGGCCCCGGCGCCCATGGTGGCCCAGGTCACCTTCGAGTTGGGCAGGCCATTGCGGGCCAGGTGCTTTTCCACCAGCTTCTCCGCCTTCATCACGGTCAGCTGCATGTAGCCGATGCCGTACTGGCTCATCATCTTGACTTCGGCCACTTCGGCTGAGGCACTGAAGGCCCCGGCTCCCAGGACCAGGGCCGAGGCCCAGCGCTTGCAAACGGACAGGTTCATGGTTGTCTCCTTCGTTGTAGGTCAGGGACGCACGCCTGCCTTGGGCTTGGGCCCGAGCAGGGTCTGCATCTTTCCCTGGGCGGCTGCGATAAAACGGCACAGCAGCGGCCGGGTCTCCCGGGGATCGATGATTTCTTCCACCCCGAACGCCTCGGCGGTCCGGAAGGGTGAAGCCGCTGAGCGCAACTCTGCCTCAATCTCAGCTTCGCGGGCCTTAGGGTCTTCAGCAGCCTCGATCTCCCGCCGGAAGGCCGCAGCCACCCCGCCTTCGATCGGCAGCGACCCCCATTCGGCCGAGGGCCAGGCCACCTTGAAGTCCAGGCCGTTCTTGTCGGTCGTGCCCATGCCGGCCATGCCATAGCACTTGCGGATCACGACCGTGAAGATCGGCACCGTCGCCTGCAGGCCCACGTAGACGCTGCGCATGCCCTCGCGCAGCGTGGCGGCCGCCTCGGCCTCCTTGCCCACGAGGAACCCGGGCACGTCCACGAGAAAGACCAGGGGGATATGGAAGGTGTCGCACAGCTCGATGAAGTGCGTCTGCTTGCGCGCGGCCTTCACGTCCATGGCGCCGCCATTGACCATCGGGTTGTTGGCGATGAAGCCCACCACGTAGCCGTCCATGCGCGCCAGGCAGGTGATCAGGGCCTTGCCGAAGCTCGGCTGGATCTCGAACACCGAATCCTGGTCGGCCACGCCGCGGACGAGGCGCCGCATGTCGTAGGGCCGGCGCCGGTTCTCCGGGACGATGCCGCGCAGGGCCTCGTCGCGGCGATCCGGCGGGTCGGTGCGTACCCCGCGCGGGGGCAGCTCCCAGACGTTGCGCGGCATGTACGACAGGAAGCGCCGGACCATCTCGAAGCACTGCGCCTCGCTGGCCGCCACGTTGTCGATGGTTCCTGCGGTGTCGACTGCCATGGCCGGCCCGCCGAGTTCCTCCTTG
>JBEGVR010000249.1:0-4037 GCA_041178265.1 Pseudomonadota bacterium
ATCAGGGCCAGGGCCTGGCTCGGGCTGCCTTGCAGCCAGGCCTCCCAGTCGGCGCGTTCGATGGGGACCACCGCGCGCTTGTCCTGCCGGTCGGCGGGCAGCGTCGGGTCGGGCTTGTGCATGCGGCCCAGGACCGGGTGGCCATCGCAGTTTTGCGTGAGCAGGGTGTAGTTGGGGACCACCTCCCCGGTCTCGGGGTCGGTCCATTCGGACCAGAGGCCGGCCAGGGCCCAGGGGGCGCCGTCGGCCCGCTCGAAGCGCCACCAGATGTTGCGGCCGGTTCCCCAATAGGGTTCGTCGAAGCTGCGCGCCGGGATCAGGCAACGCTGGCCTTCGGCCCAGGCGCGCCGGAAGGTCCAGGCCTGGCCCATGGTCTCGCGGCGGCAGTTGTTGGTGGACAGGCGCTTGCCCCGCACCGCGGGGACGCGGGTGGGCGAGCCGGGCGGGATCATGCCCCACTGGCCCACTTCGCCCACGCCGCCAGCCTTCACGTAGGGCCCGGGCTTGAGCGGCGCGATGGTGTCCGCATAAGGCGTGGGCGCCAATGCGCGCAGCTTGAATTCGGCCACGAGGTCCGCGGGCGGGACCGAGCGGTACAGGTTGCACATGCACCCGATTCTGGCGCAGGCGCCAGGACCGGATGTGGGGGCGGGTGGGTCGTCCGCGTCAGCCGGCGCGGCGCGCGTCCAGCGTCCAGCCGGCCGGTGCCTGCGAAGCCAGCACCAGCAGGCCGCCGATCACGCCGACGTTCTTGAAGAACATGAGCTGCTGCACGAAGGCCTGGTCGGCCGGCGCCGCCCAGAAGGCGTGGAAGATGACGGTGGCCACCAGGGTGAACACCGCCAGCACCAGGGCGGCCAGGCGCACCTGCAAGCCCGCGATCAAGGCCAGGCCACCCGCCACTTCGACCACGATGGCCAGCACCGCGCCGACGCTGGCCAGGGGCAGGCCGAAGGAGCCGATGTAGCCCACGGTGCCTTCAAAGCTGCTGATCTTGTTCAGGCCCGCAGGCAGAAAGAGGGCGGCCAGCGCGACGCGACCCGCCAGGTTCAGGACATTGTTGAATTTCGTGTGGGTGGTGTCGGACATGGCTGTTTTTCCATCCATTGAAAGTTGAAACGGGGGGCCGCTGGGCCCGGCGCGGTTTCGCCGCGCCTGCGGGGGATGACGGGACTTTATTTGTCTCCTGCTCCGAGATAAACACATGCAGATAAGATGAACTGTTAAAAAAACAGGGCTAATCGGGGGCTTCACGTTGGACCGTTTCCAGGAAATGACCGTTTTCGCCGCCGTCGTCGAGGCGGGCAGCTTCGTCGGTGCGGCCGAAGCCCTGGGCATCTCCAAGGCCGTGGCGTCCCGGTTGGTGGCGGAACTCGAGGCCCGCCTGGGCGTGCGCCTGTTGCACCGGACCACCCGCAAGCTGTCGCTGACCGAGGAAGGCCGCACCTTTCACGCGCGCTGCAAGTCGGTGCTGGCCGATGTCGACGAGGCCGAGGCCGAGATCACCGCGCAGTCCGGCCAGGCGCGGGGCCTGCTCAAGGTCAATGTGCCGGTGACCTTCGGCGTCATGCACCTGGCGCCCCTGTGGGGCGACTTCATGGCGCAGAACCCCGAAGTGTCGCTGGACGTCACGCTGTCCGACCGCTTCGTCGACCTGGTCGAAGAGGGCTACGACCTGGCGGTGCGCATCGGCCGCCTGGGCAATTCGTCCCTGATCAGCCGCCAGCTGTCGTCCACGCGCATGGTGCTGTGCGCGTCGCCCGGCTACCTGGCGGTCCACGGCCATCCGTCGCATCCCGAAGACCTCGCGCGTCACGCGGTGATGGGGTACAGCCTCTTCTCCACGGGCGACGTCTGGGAATTCACCGGCCCCAAAGGGCCGGTGTCGGTGAAGGTGCGTCCGCGCCTGCGCACCAACAACGGCGACACCTGCGTGCAGGCCGCCCTGCACCACCAGGGTGTGATCCTGCAACCCACGTTCATGGTGCAACCGCACCTGAGGGACGGCACGCTGCGCGAGATCCTCCCGCAGTTCCGATCCACGGAGCTGGGCATCCAAGCGGTCTACCCGAGCCGCCAGCACGTGGCGCCCAGGATCAGCGTCCTGATCGACTACCTGCAGCGGGCGCTGCGCGGACGCGACTGGTCCTGAGGGGCGGAGTGCGTCCTAAGGGAAATCCTTAGGTTTCGAACTCGAAAGACAGCTTGCGAATTCGAAAGGCGGACCCTACAGTGGGTTCCTTTGAGTCGCTCCGGGAAGGTCTTTGGAATCCGCATGAGCCCCATCAGTTTCTCAGTCCAGGGCAAGCACGTCCTGATCAGCGGCGGCAGCGGCGGCATCGGCTCCGCGTTCGCGCACGCATTCCTGCAGCACGGCGCCCAAGTCACCGTCACCGACCTGAAGCCGCCGCCGGACGACGTGCTCAAGGCGGGCGCGCGCTATGAGACCCTGGACGTCACCCGCGACGAGGCAGTCCTGGCGCTGTCGAAAAAGATCGACCGGCTGGACGTGCTGATTCACTGCGCTGGCAAGCTCAAACGCTGGGAGGAACACCAGCCGGAGGTGTTCCGCGACATCGTCGACATCCACCTCTTTGGCAACGTGCGCCTGGCCGCGGCCTTCCGCCCGCACCTGAAGCAGACGCGCGGCTGCCTGATCAACATCGCCTCGATGTACAGCTATTTCGGCGCGCCCCAGGTGCCCGCCTATGCGGCGGCCAAGACGGCCGTTGTCGGCCTGACCCGTTCGCTGGCCCTGGCCTATGCCGAGGACGGCATCCGCGTGAACGCCATCGCGCCGGGCTGGATCGCCACCGAGATCAGCCGGGGCGGGCGCGAGAACCCCGAATTCAACGACAAGCTCATGGCCCGCCTGCCGAACAAGCGCTGGGCCGAGCCCGAAGAACTGGCGGGCACGGCGCTGTTCCTGGCATCGCCGGCCTCGTCGTTGATCAACGGCGTGACGATTCCCGTGGATGGTGGCTACACGTCCGCCTGACGTGGCCGCTTGTGTTTGTGTGTGCATAGGCAGTTCAACCAGAAGGAGATCGAGATGAGGAGACATACCCTAGGCGTCCTGGCGGCCGCAGCCGCGATGGTGTTCAGCGCGGGCTCGGCGATCGCGCAGGCATTCAACTGGAAAAAGCACGACGGGCAGACGCTGAATCTGCTTTTGAACAACCACCCCTGGTCGCAGGCGATCAAGGACATGTCGGGCGACTTCACCGCCAAGACCGGCATCCGCCTGCGGGTGGAGGTCTTCAACGAGGAGCAGTACCGCGCGCGCCTGAACACCATGCTGCAGGCCAAGTCCAGCGACATCGACGTGTTCATGTCGCTGAAATTCCGCGAGGGCGCGATGTACGACAAGGCCGGCTGGTTCGCCAACCTCACCCCCCTGCTCAACGCGTCGGCGTCGACCTCACCCGATTTCAACTTCAACGACTTCGGCGAAGGCCTGCGCCGCGCCGAAACCATCGGCGGCAAGCTGGTGGGCCTGCCGATCAACCTGGAGGGGCCGCTGTTCTACTGGAACAAGGACATCTTCCAGAAATGCAACGTGGCTGAACCCATGTTCCTGGAGGACCTGCCCGAGACGGCCGCCAAGCTCAAGGCCTGCCAGGCGCGGGGCGACGCCAACGTCTGGGCCGCTCGCGGCATCCGCGGCGCCATCTCCTATGCGGTGTCCGGCTTCATCTACAACAGCGGCGGTGACTTCTCCAATGCCGCTGGCAAACCCAGCATGTGCAACCCCAACACCATCAAGGGCGCGGAGTTGTACGCCACGCTGCTCAAGGACTACGGCCCGCCTGGCGCGGCCAACCACACCTTCACCCAGGTGATCGAGATGCTGGGACAGGGCAAGCTGGCCATGACGCACGAATCGTCCAACGAATTCGCCAACGTCGTGAAGTTCCCGGGCCGCGACAAGGACATCGGCATCAAGGTGCTGCCCAAGGGCAAGGCCTCGGGCATCTCCAAGCCCATCGTGTTCGGCTGGGGCGTGTCGGTCTCCAACTTCTCGACCAAGAAGGACG
>JBEGVR010000250.1:0-9190 GCA_041178265.1 Pseudomonadota bacterium
CCTGTAGGGGCGCGGAAAGTAGCGAACCATGAGTGAGACGAACACCGTCTACAGCGCCTACCAGGGCAGTACCTATCTCTTCGGGGGCAACGCGCCCTACGTCGAAGAGATGTACGAAAACTACCTGGCCAACCCCGGCAGCGTGCCTGACAACTGGCGCGACTACTTCGACGCGCTCCAGCACGTGCCCGCCGTCGACGGGACCGACGCCAAGGACGTGCCTCATCTTCCCGTGATCAACGCCTTTGCCGAGCGTGCCAAGGCCGGTGGCACCCGGGTGGTGGTCGCCAGCGGCGACGCCGAGATGGGCCGCAAGCGCACCGCGGTGCAGCAGCTGATCGCCGCCTACCGCAACGTGGGCCAGCGCTGGGCCGACCTCGACCCCCTGAAGCGCACCGAGCGCCCCGCGATCCCCGAGCTGGAGCCGTCCTTCTACGGCTTTACCGATGCCGACCAGGAAACGGTGTTCGACACCAGCAACACCTTCTTCGGCAAGAACACCATGTCGCTGCGCGAATTGATCAATGCGTTGCGCGAGACCTACTGTGGCACCATCGGCCCCGAGTACATGTTCATCTCCGACCAGGCGCAAAAGCGCTGGTGGCAGCAGAAGCTCGAGTCCATCCGCAGCAAGCCCAACTTCCTGGCCGAGCGCAAGATTCACATCCTGGACCGCCTGACGGCCTCCGAAGGCCTGGAGCGCTACCTGCACACCAAGTACGTGGGCCAGAAGCGCTTCTCGCTCGAGGGCGGCGAGAGCTTCATCGCCGCGATGGACGAACTGATCCAGCGGGCGGGCGAGCAGGGCGTTCAGGAGATCGTGGTCGGCATGGCCCACCGCGGTCGGCGGAACGTGCTGGTGAACACCCTGGGCAAGATGCCCGGCGACATGTTCGCCGAGTTCGACCACACCGCGCCCGAGGACCTGCCTGCAGGCGACGTGAAGTACCACCAGGGCTTCAGCTCCGACGTCACCACCCCCGGCGGCCCGGTGCACCTGTCGCTGGCCTTCAACCCCTCGCACCTTGAGATCGTCAATCCGGTGGTCGAGGGCAGCGTGCGCGCCCGCATGGACCGCCGCGGCGACCCGAAGGGCCGCCAGGTGCTGCCGGTGCTGGTGCACGGCGACGCCGCTTTCGCCGGCCAGGGCGTCAACCAGGAAACCCTGGCCCTGGCTGCCACCCGCGGCTATTCCACAGGTGGCACGGTGCACCTGATCATCAACAACCAGATCGGTTTCACCACCTCCGACCCGCGCGACCTGCGCTCCACGCTGTATTGCACCGACATCGTCAAGGGCGTGGAATCGCCCGTGCTGCACGTGAACGGCGACGACCCCGAGGCTGTGGTGCTGGCCACCCAGCTCGCGCTGGAGTACCGCATGGAGTTCGCCAAGGACGTGGTGGTCGACATCGTGTGTTTCCGCAAGCTGGGGCACAACGAGCAGGACACCCCGTCCCTCACCCAGCCCCTGATGTACAAGAAGATCGCGGCCCACCCCGGCACCCGCAAGCTCTATGGCGAGAAACTCGCCGCCCAGGGCGTGCTGCCCCCGGACGGTCCGGATGCGATGGTCAAGTCCTACCGCGCCGCAATGGACGCCGGCAAGCACACGGTCGATCCGGTGCTGACCAACTTCAAGAGCAAGTTCGCGGTCGACTGGTCGCCTTTCCTGGGCAAGAAGTGGACCGACGCGGCCGATACCGCCATACCGCTGGCCGAGTGGAAGCGCCTGGCCGAGCGCATCACCACCATCCCCGCCAACATCACCCCGCACCAGCTGGTGAAGAAGGTGCTGGACGACCGCGCCGCCATGGGCCGCGGCGAGGTCAACGTCGACTGGGGCATGGGCGAGCACATGGCCTTTGCTTCGCTGGTGGCTTCAGGCTTCCCGGTGCGCCTGTCGGGCGAGGACTCGGGCCGCGGCACCTTCACCCACCGCCACGCTGTCATCCACGACCAGAACCGCGAGAAGTGGGATGTCGGTACCTACGTGCCGCTGGAGAACGTGGCCGAGAACCAGGCGCCCTTCGTCGTGATCGACTCCATCCTGTCCGAAGAAGCGGTGATGGCCTTCGAATACGGCTATGCCTCCAACGATCCCAACACCCTGGTGATCTGGGAAGCCCAGTTCGGCGACTTCGCCAATGGCGCCCAGGTGGTGATCGACCAGTTCATCGCCTCGGGCGAGGTCAAGTGGGGCCGTGTCAACGGCATCACCCTGATGCTGCCGCACGGCTACGAGGGCCAGGGCCCCGAGCACAGCTCGGCCCGCGTCGAGCGCTTCATGCAGCTGGCGGCCGACACCAACATGCAGATCGTGCAGCCCACCACGGCCAGCCAGATCTTCCATGTGCTGCGCCGGCAGATGGTGCGCCCGCTGCGCAAGCCGCTCGTGATCTTCACGCCCAAGTCCCTGCTTCGCAACAAGGACGCGACCTCGCCGTTGTCCGAGTTCACCCGGGGCACCTTCCAGACCGTGATCCCCGATTCGCGTGATCTGAAAGCCGACAAGGTCAAGCGCGTGATCGCGTGCTCGGGCAAGGTCTATTACGACCTGGCCAAGAAGCGCGAGGAGCGGGGCGCCGATGACGTGGCCATCCTGCGCGTCGAGCAGCTTTATCCCTTCCCGCACAAGGCCTTCGCGACCGAGCTGAAGAAGTACCCCAACGCCACCGACATCGTGTGGTGCCAGGACGAACCCCAGAACCAGGGCGCGTGGTTCTTCATCCAGCACAACATTCACGAGAACATGCTCGAGGGCCAGAAGCTCGGTTATGCGGGCCGTGCCGCGTCCGCATCGCCGGCCGTGGGTTACTCCCACCTGCACCAGGAGCAGCAAAAGGCCCTGGTGGACGCCGCTTTCGCCAAGCTCAAGGGCTTTGTGCTGACCAAATAAATTCCAGGAAAAAGATTCATGGCTATCGTTCAAGTCAAAGTCCCGCAACTGTCCGAGTCCGTTGCGGAAGCCACCCTGCTGCAGTGGAAGAAGAAGCCCGGTGAAGCCGTGGCCCAGGACGAGATCCTGATCGAGATCGAGACCGACAAGGTGGTGATGGAAGTGCCAGCGCCCAGCGCCGGCGTGCTCGCCGAGGTGATGGTGGGCGATGGTGGCACCGTGGTCGCCGAGCAGCTGATCGCCAGGATCGACACCGACGGCAAGGCCAGCACCGCCGCCGCTGCGCCCGTCGCCGCCCCGATGGCCGCACCCGCAGCGGCATCGGTGGCCGCACCCGCAGCGGCATCGGTGGCCGCTGGGGGTTCCAAGGCGGGCGTGGCCATGCCCGCCGCCGCCAAGCTCATGGCCGACAAGCAGCTGGCCGCCGGCTCCGTGGCCGGCACCGGCAAGGACGGCCGCGTCACCAAGGGCGACGTGCTGTCTGCTGTCGCCGGTGGCGCCAAGGTGGCGCCCTCGGTGCCCGTGTCCATCGCGCCCAAGGCCTCGCTGCCCCAGGTGGCGGCACCGGCAGGCCCGGACCTGGGCAAGCGCCCCGAGCAGCGTATGCCCATGAGCCGCCTGCGCGCCCGCGTCGCCGAGCGACTGCTGCAGTCGCAGGCCACCAACGCCATCCTCACCACCTTCAACGAGGTCAACATGGCCCCGGTCATGGAAATGCGCAAGCGCTTCCAGGAGAAGTTCGAGAAGGAGCACGGCGTCAAGATCGGCTTCATGTCCTTCTTCGTGAAGGCCGCCGTGCACGCCCTCAAGAAGTACCCGGTGCTCAATGCCTCGGTCGACGGCAATGACATCGTCTACCACGGCTACTTCGACATCGGCATCGCGGTGGGTTCGCCCCGTGGCCTGGTGGTGCCGATCCTGCGCAACGCCGACCAGAGGTCCTTTGCCGACATCGAAAAGAAGATCGCCGAGTTTGGCGTCAAGGCGCGTGACGGCAAGCTGGGCATCGAGGAGATGACCGGTGGCACCTTCTCCATCTCCAACGGTGGGGTGTTCGGCTCCATGCTGTCCACCCCCATCATCAACCCGCCGCAGTCGGCCATCCTGGGTGTGCACGCCACCAAGGACCGTGCCGTGGTCGAGAACGGGCAGGTGGTGGTGCGTCCGATGAACTACCTGGCCATGTCCTATGACCACCGCATCATCGACGGCCGCGAGGCGGTCCTGGGCCTGGTGGCGATGAAGGAAGCCCTCGAGGATCCCGCACGCCTGCTGTTCGACATCTGATCACCCCCGAAGCGGCTGCGCCGCTTCCCCCTCAAGGGGGCGCCGCCCGCGGCCCGGCAGAGCCGGTTCCGCGGCGGCCGCTGGATAAGACCCAAGGATTCCAATGAGCACCAAGCAATTCGACGTCATCGTCATCGGCGGTGGTCCCGGCGGCTACATCGCCGCCATCCGCGCGGCCCAACTGGGCATGAACGTGGCGTGCATCGACGAGTGGAAAGACCCCCAGGGCGGTCCCGCCCCGGGTGGCACCTGCACCAACGTGGGCTGCATTCCCTCCAAGGCGCTGCTGCAGTCGTCCGAGCATTTCGACCACGCCAACCACCACTTCGCGGATCATGGCATCACGGCCAAGGACGTGAAGATGGACGTCGCCACGATGCTCGCCCGCAAGGACAGCGTCGTGAAGCAGAACAACGACGGCATCCTGTACCTGTTCAAGAAAAACAAGGTCAGCTTCTTCCATGGCCGCGGCTCCTTCGCCAGGGACCTGGATGGTGGCTACGAGATCCAGGTCGCTGGCCCCACGACCGAGACGCTGGTTGGCAAGCAGGTCGTCGTGGCCACAGGTTCGAATGCCCGCGCGCTGCCGGGCGTGCCCTTCGACGAAAAGAACGTGCTGTCCAACGACGGCGCGCTGCGCCTGGGCGCGGTGCCCAAGAAACTGGTCCTGATCGGCTCCGGCGTCATCGGCCTGGAGATGGGGTCCGTCTGGCGCCGACTGGGTGCCGATGTCACCATCCTCGAAGGCCTGCCGACCTTCCTGGGCGCGGTCGACGAGCAGATTGCCAGGGAAGCCAAGAAGGCCTTCGACAAGCAGGGCCTGAAGATCGAACTGGGCGTGCAGGTGGGCGAGATCAAGAACGGCGCCAAGGGCGTGAGCGTGGCCTACACCAGCGCCAAGGGCCAGGCGCAGGTGATCCAAGCCGACAAGCTGATCGTCTCCATCGGGCGCGTGCCCAATACCATCGGCCTGAACGCGCAGGCCGTGGGCCTGCAGCTCGACGAGCGCGGCGCCATCGTGGTCGACGGCGACTGCCGCACCAGCCTGCCCGGTGTGTGGGCGGTGGGCGATGTGGTGCGCGGCCCGATGCTGGCGCACAAGGCGGAAGAAGAGGGCGTGGCGGTAGCCGAGCGCATCGGGGGCCAGCATGGCCATGTCAACTTCAACACCATCCCCTGGGTGATCTACACCAGCCCCGAGATCGCCTGGGTCGGACGCACCGAGCAGCAGCTCAAGGCCGACGGCGTGAAATACAAGGCCGGCACCTTCCCTTTCCTGGCCAACGGACGTGCCCGCGCGCTCGGCGACACCACTGGCATGGTCAAGTTCCTGGCCGATGCCGCGACCGACGAGATCCTGGGCGTACACATCGTGGGCCCCATGGCCTCCGAGCTGATTGCCGAAGCCGTGGTCGCCATGGAGTTTCGTGCCTCGGCCGAGGACATCGCCCGCATCTGCCACGCGCACCCGTCGCTGTCCGAGGCGACCAAGGAAGCCGCGTTGGCAGTGGACAAGCGCACGCTGAACTTCTGATCCCCCGATGTCCGCACCGAGCCAGGGCGGACGGCCAGTCCGCCAGGCCTACGAAGCCGAACTCGCCGCGCGGGGTTACACCAGTGACCCCTCGCAGTTGCGAGCCGTCGAGTCCCTGGATCGTTGCGCCCACGAGTGGTCGCTGTACAAGGAGCACCGCTCCAACGCGCTGAAGAAACTGATCAACCACCCGGACATCCCGCGCGGTGTGTACATGTACGGTGGGGTGGGGCGCGGCAAGAGCTTCCTGATGGACTGCTTCTTCAATGCCGTGCCGCTGCGCCGCAAGACGCGCCTGCATTTCCACGAGTTCATGCGCGAAGTGCACCGCGAGCTCACGCAGCTGCAAGGCACCGTCAACCCGCTGGACGTGCTGGGCGAGCGGATCGCCGGCCGGTACAAACTGATCTGCTTCGATGAATTCCATGTCGCTGACATCACCGACGCCATGATCCTGCACCGGCTGCTGCAGTCGATGTTCGACCACGGGGTGGGCTTCGTCACCACTTCCAATTTCCGGCCCGACGACCTCTATCCCGACGGCCTGCACCGGGACCGGATCTTGCCCGCGATCGACCTCCTGAATTCGAGGCTGGAGGTAATCAACGTGGACAACGGCACCGACTATCGCCGCCGCACCCTGGAGCGCGTGAAGCGCTATCACACGCCCCTGGGGCGCGAGGCCGATGGCCAGATGGACATGGCCTTCAGCGCCCTGGCCGAATGCCAGGACGAGATGCCTATCCTGAACATCGAGCACCGCGAGATCCGGGCGCGCCGCAAGGCTGGCGGGGTGGTGTGGTTCGAATTCCGCGCCCTGTGCGGCAGCCCGCGCTCGCAGAACGACTACCTGGAGATCGCCTCGCAGTTCCATACCGTGCTTCTGAGCGATGTGCCGCAGATGTCGGTGAACATGGCCTCCGAGGCGCGACGCTTCACCTGGCTGGTCGACGTGTTGTACGACCGCCGGGTCAAGCTGATACTCTCGGCCGCTGTACCGCCCGAGGCGCTGTACACCCAGGGGCCGTTGTCGCACGAGTTTCCGCGCACGGTGTCCCGCCTGAACGAGATGCAGTCGGTCGAATTCATGGCCCTGGAGCGGCGGGTGGTCGATACCCGCCTGACCACCCGATGAAGCTGATACGCGCCACCATGCTTCTGGCCATCTGGGTGGCCCCCGTCCTGTGCGGGGCGCAGGAGGCAGGACCTGCCGTGGCGGCCCCAACCCCCGCCTCGGCGCCTGCCTCAGGCGCCCGCTGGGCCAGCGGCCTGGACCTGCGCGTCGAGCGTGCCCGCATCGATCGAGAGCGCGCTGCGGCCCGGGCGAGCCAGGCCGAGGAAGAGGCTGATTGCCAGAAGCGCTTTGCCGTCACCGACTGCCTGGACCGCACGCGTCGCAAGTGGCGACCTGTGCTGGGCGAGTTGCATCGTCAGGAACTCGTGCTCAATGAGGCGGACCGCAAGCAGCGCAGCGCCGAGCAGCAACGAAGGCTCGACGAAAAGGTTTCGCCCCAGGCCCAGGACGAGGCCGCCCAGCGCCGCGCGAAGGCACAGGCCGACCACGAGGCGCGCCAGGCGCGCGCCGCCGCGAAGGCCAGCGGCCCCGCGCCTGGGGGCAAGCCGCGTGATCCCCGGGCAGCGGACGACCGAAGTGGCGGCGACCTCACGCCCGAGGAGGCGCAAGCCAACGCGCAGGCGCATGCACGCCGGGTGCAGGAGGCCCAGGAGCGCAAGGAACGCGCGCTCAGGCGACAGGCCGAGCGCACCAAGCCCGCCGCCTCGTCCCTGCCGGCGCCGCCCTGAGGCGGACCCACGCGTGCCCTGCGGGGCGGCGGGTATCATCAGGGTCTGCATCCCGCGCGTTCCCGCCCCTTCCCTCGACTTGGACTCCAACCTGCACTCCCCGGCGCGCCGCCTGATCGAGCTGCGCATGGAACACGCCGACCTGAACGCCCTGATCGACAGCGCCAGCGCCCAGGTGCCGCAGGACGAATTGATGCTGCGCCGCCTCAAAAAGCGCCGGCTGGCGCTGCGCGACCAGATCGCGCGGCTCGAGTTGCTCCTGGAGCCCCAAGAGCCGGCATGACCCTCGAAGCCAGCGTGCGCGAAGCCTTCGCGCAAGGGGGCGCGCTCGCGCGGGCGGCCGACCATTTCCAGCCGCGTGCGGGCCAGACCGAGATGGCCCTGGCTGTGGCTCGGACCATCGAGGCCGGCGGCGCCCTGGTCGTCGAGGCGGGGACGGGGGTGGGCAAGACCTTCTCCTACCTGGTGCCAGCGCTGCTCAGTGGCGAGCGCGTGCTGCTCTCCACGGCCACCAAGACCCTGCAGGACCAGCTCTTCGGACGCGACCTGCCGCGCCTCGTCCAGGCCCTGGGCCTGCCCGTGCGCACCGCCTTGCTCAAGGGCCGTGGCAGTTACCTGTGCACCCACCGCATGGAGCTGGCCCGCCAGGACGCGCTCCTGGCCGACCGCTTTGCGGTCCTCACCCTGGCCAAGGTGGAGACCTGGGCCCGCGAAACAGCGACCGGCGACCTGGCCGAACTGCCTGGGCTGGACGACCGCTCGCCGGTGATCCCCCTGGTCACCTCCACCCGCGACAACTGCCTGGGGTCGCAGTGCCCGCGCTTTCGCGGCTGCCACGTGAACAACGCGCGCCGCGAAGCGCTGGCCGCCGACGTGGTCGTGGTCAACCACCATCTGTTCTTCGCCGATCTGGCGGTGCGCGAATCCGGCATGGCCGAATTGCTGCCCTCGGTGCGTGTGGCCATCTTCGACGAGGCCCATCAGCTCAATGAGATCGGGGTGCAGTTTCTGGGCACGCAGCTGGCCACCGGCCAGTTGATCGACCTGTGTCGCGACACCCTGGGCGCGGGCCTGCAACTGGCGCGTGGGCTGGTGGACTGGCAACCGGTGGCGTCGCGCGTGGAGCGCGCTGCGCGTGACCTGCGCCTGGCCGTGGGCAGCGGCGGCGCGCGCCTGTCCTGGTTGGGTGAGGCGCCGGGCGATGCCGACCCGCAGGAATGGCAGGCGGCCTTGGAGGCCGTGGCCCAGGCCTGCGAGCAGGCCATGGACGCCCTGGACACGGTCAGCGAGATTGCCCCCGACTTCGTGCGCCTGCAGGAACGGGCCGGTTCGTTGGCGCAGCGTGCCCGGCGGTTCCTGCAGCCTTGTGAACCCGGTTCGGTGCGCTGGGCCGAAGCCGGCCATCAGCTGCGCCTGACGCAATCGCCCCTGGACATTGCCCAGGCCGTTCGCACGCGTCTTCTCAAGCTCGAGCCGTCCCGCGACGCTGATGGCGTGCACGATCCACTCGACGCCGCCGCCGCAACGCCCGAGCCGCAGGAACCCCAGGAGACGGCGCCGTCGACGCGCAGCTGGATCTTCACCTCGGCCACCCTGGGCGACGATGCGCGCCTGTCCTGGTTCACCGAGCCCTGCGGCTTGTTCGAGGCCCGGGTCTTGCGCGTGGA
>JBEGVR010000251.1:0-7245 GCA_041178265.1 Pseudomonadota bacterium
CCGGCTTCGCCGGGCCGCTGGCGGCGCCCCCTAGAGGGGGAAGCGCCTGCGGCGCTTCGGGGGTGGATCAAATTCCGCGGTGGGCTATGACCTGTAATCCGCGTTGATGGTGACGTACTCGTGGCTGAAATCGCAGGTCCACACGGTGTCGGCGGCCGCGCCGCGGCCCAGGACCACGCGCACCGTGATCTCGCTTTGCTTCATCACGCGCTGGCCATCGTCCTCGCGGTAGGCCGGGTTGCGCCCGCCGGCCACGGCCACGTGCACGTCATCCAGGAACAGATCGATCCGGTTCTGGTCCAGGTCGTCGATGCCGGCATACCCCACCGCCGCCAGGATGCGCCCGAGGTTGGGGTCGCTGGCGAAGAAGGCGGTCTTGACCAGCGGCGAATGCGCGATCGCATACGCCACCTGCCGGCACTCGGCAGCCGTCTTGCCCCCCTCGACGCGCACGGTGATGAACTTGGTCGCGCCCTCGCCGTCGCGCACGATGGCCTGCGCCAGCAGGCGGGCCACCTCCAGCATCGTGCCGGCCAGCGCGCGACCCTCGGCGCTCTCCAGCGAGGTGACCGGTGCGTGACCTGCCTTGCCCGTGGCGATGACGATGAAGGCGTCGTTGGTGGACGTGTCGCCGTCGACCGTGACGCGGTTGAACGAGCCCTCGGCCAGTTGCGTGGCCAGGGCCTTCATCAGGCCCGGCGCCACCACGGCGTCGGTGGCCAGGAATCCGAGCATGGTGGCCATGTTCGGGCGGATCATGCCCGCGCCCTTGCTGATGCCGGTGACGGTGACGGTCTTGCCGCCGATCACCACCTGGCGGCTGAAGGCCTTGGCGATCGTGTCGGTGGTCATGATGCCTTCGGCGGCGCGCAACCAGTGATCTTCATGCGCGTCGGCCAGGGCAGCGGGTAGGCCGGCCTGGATGCGGTCCACCGGCAGCGGCTCCATGATCACGCCGGTGGAGAAGGGCAGCACCTCCTCGGGCGCGACCTCCAGGTGGCGGGCCAGCGCGATGCAGGTGGCGCGCGCGCGCACCAGGCCGTCCTCGCCGGTGCCGGCGTTGGCGTTGCCGGTGTTGATCACGAGGGCGCGCACCGCGTGGCCGCTCTCCAGGTGTTCACGGCACAACTGCACCGGCGCGGCGCAGAAGCGATTGCGGGTGAAGACGCCGCCCACCGCCGCACCGGGCTCGAGCAGCATCACCGTCAGGTCCTTGCGGCCGGGCTTGCGCACGCCGGCCTCGGCTACGCCGATGCGCAGCCCAGGCACTGGCAGCAGGTCTTGCGCGCGCGGCGCCTGCAGATTCACAGCCATTGAAATTCCTTGGGAGAAAGCATGTTGTAGGTCAGACCCGCTGCAGGCACGCGGTGCCCACAGACCAGAGCCACCGCGGAACCGGCTCCGCCGGGCCGCCAGTGGCGCCCCCTGGGGGGGACGCGCCGAAGGCGCATCGGGGGGGATGTCAGTTCTGTCTCCAGGGCAGCCCGCGCACGCGCCAGCCTTCGCGCACGCCACGGTGTCCCGCGTCGTCGGGATCGCCCTCGAAGCCTTCAAGGATGTTGTAGGCCTCGTAGCCCAGCTCGGTGGCACGGCGGGACGAGCCGATGGAGCGGATGCCGCTGCGACACAGCATCACGAGCTTGCTGCCCGCGGGCACGGCAGCCTGCAGGGCGGCATCGAAGCCCGGGTTGATCGCCATGCCGGGCCACAGCTTCCAGGGCACGTGCACTGCGCCTGGCACGAAGCCCACCCAGGCGATCTCGGCGTCGGAGCGCACGTCCACCAGCACGGCGTCGCCCGCCTGCCACCACTGGCAGGCCAGTTGGGGGGAGATGTCGCCGGCATAACCGTCGGCGGGAAGTGCTACCTCGGCCAGAGGGGGCAGGATCGGGGCTGGATTCGTCATGATGACCCCGGATTTTGCCACCCCGCCGCGCGGCGGGGTCGGGCTGCGGCGACCAGTGACTACTGGTCGTCGCCGCTGGTCAGGTAGTCATAGGTGGCCAGGACCAGGCCTCCAAGGAGGATCAGCGTGATGTCCAACTGCGGCAACTTGAAGACGTAGGGCGCGAAAAAAGCCGTCAGCAGGATCAGGCCAATCAGGCCCGTGACGCGGCGGAAGGATTTCATGTCTGGTTCCTCTTGACGAATTCACTGACCAGCCAGCGCACCGAGCGCAAAAGGCGGGCGTCGTTTTTGTAGGCACCCACGGCCTGAACCCCCAGGGGCAAGCCGTTGGAGAGCGTGAGCAGCGGCAGGTTGGCACTGGGCAGGCCGGCAAAGCTCCAGACCGTCTGCATGACAGGGTCGCCGGTGGAGGCCAGCCCCTTGGGCGCGGTGCCCAGCGCTGCGGGGCACAGGATGGCGTCGTAGATTTCGAAGTATTCGTCGAAGGCGTGCGTCACATGCGGCATGCGGTCGCGGGCAGCCATGTAATCGACCGCCGAAACGGCCCTGCCCTGCTCCACCCGCTCGCGCAGCGGCGCGCTCAAGCCGTCGCGGCTGCCGTTCCACTCTCGCTGCAGGCAGAACGCCAGCTCGGCGCCATTGACCTGCGCCAGCCAATCGACGGTGCGGGTGACGATCGCCGGCAGTTCGACCTGCACCACCAGGTCGCCCAGGTGATCGATCAGGGCTTCGTAGGCTTCGCGGGCCTCGGGATCCACCTGGTCCCACCAGGGGGTGCGGACAAAGCAGAACTTGGGCGGCAAGGGTGGTTCGGAGACTGCCACTTCATGCAGCCGCATCGGCGCTTGCCGGGCGCAGGAGGCGTCGATGCCGTCATCGCCCGAGAGGATCTCCGTGACCAGTGCCAGGTCATCGATGTTGCGGGCGAACACCCCCACCTGATCGAGCGAGGGCGACTGGTCCAGGATGCCGGTGCGAGGCACCAGGCCACGAGACGGCTTGAACGCATAGACGCCGCAGTACGACGCTGGCCGGATGACGGAGCCATTCGTCTGCGTGCCCAGGGCCACCGGCACCATGCCTGCAGCCACGGCAGCGGCCGAGCCGCTGGAGGAGCCGCCGGGCGTGTGCTCCGGGTTGTGCGGATTGGTGGTGGGCCCCGGCGGAAAGGTGGCGAACTCCGTGGTCACCGTCTTGCCGAAGATCACGGCACCGGCCGCCCGCAGGCGAGCGATGGCGGTGGCATCGGTCACCGAGTAGCGGCCCGCATGGATGGAGCTGCCGTACTCGGTGGGGAAGTCGATGGTGTCGATGATGTCCTTGACACCCACCGGCACCCCGAACAAGGGCCCGGGCAGGTCACCCGCCGTGCGCTGACGCTGCAGGTGCTCGGCCTGCAAGGCGACCACCCGGTCGTCCCGGTGCGCGAACGCCTTGACCTGCGTATCCGCGGCATCGACGAAGCGCCCCAGTTGGACCAGGAAGTTCTCGACACCATCTCTCCCACTCAGGAGGTGATCACGCACCTCGATCGCAGTGAGCTCTGAAATCGGACGCACCCCGGAGGTCATTTCTTGAACACGTCGGGATTGACCACGGATTCATCGTTGGGATCGACGGGGATCTCTTGCGCCTGATTGAAGAACTGGTCGGGCAGGTAGGTCACCATCGCAGGATAGATGTAGGTCACTGCCAAGGTCAGAAGCACCATGGCGACAAATGGCATGCAGCCCTTGAAAATTGTGACCAGCTGCAATTCCTTGGGCGCCACGCCCTTGAGGTAGTAGGCGGACATGGCCATCGGTGGCGTGAGGAACGAGGTCTGCAGGTTGATGGCGATCAGAATGCCAAAGAGGATCGGATCAATGCCGTACACCGGCAGCAGGGGCAGGAAGATCGGCACGAAGATGATGATGATCTCGCTCCACTCCAGCGGCCAGCCCAGGATGAAGATGATCAGCTGCGTGACCAGCAGGAACTGCACGGGCGTGAGATTCAGCGCCAGAAGGGCATCCTTGACGACATGCTCGCCGCCCAGGTAGGAGAAGACCGAGGCGAAGGTGGCTGCGCCGACAAAGAGGAAGCAGACCATCGCCGAGGTGCGCGCCGTGAGGTAGACCGATTCGCGCAGGCGCTGCCAGGTGAAGGCGCGGTACACGATGGCCAGAAGGATGCCGCCCAGGGCGCCCATGGCGGCCGCTTCGCTGGGCGTGGCCAGGCCCAGCAGGATGGAGCCGAGCACCGCCATGATCAGGGCCGCCAGCGGCACGAAGGCCTGCAACACCAGCACGATGCTTTGCCACACCGAATAGTCCTGGACGTCCTTGGGCTTGGGGCACAGCGACGGATTGATGGTGGCGCGGGTGATGACGTAGATGACGTACAGCAAGGCCAGCGCGAAGCCGGGGATGATGGCCGCGGCATAGAGCTTGACCACCGACACGCTGGCCGTGGCGGCATACACGATCAAGAGGATCGAGGGCGGAATCAGGATGCCCAGCGTCCCGCCCGCTGTGATGACGCCGGCCGACAGCTTCTGGTCGTAGCCGGCCTTGAGCATGGCAGGCAGGGCGATCAGGCCCATCAGGGTGACCACCGCACCGACGATGCCGGTGGCCGTGGCGAACAGGGCGCAGGTCACCAGCGCGGCGACCGCCATGGAGCCGGGCAGGAAACGAAGCCCTACCTGCAGGCTCAGGAACAGGCGGTCCAGGATGTTGGCTCGTTCAATGATGTACCCCATGAACAGGAACAGCGGAATCGATATGAGCACATCGTTGTTCATCACGCTGAAGGTGTTCTGCGTGAAGAGGTAGAAGATGCGGTTGTCCCAGAAGGACTGGTCGGGCGTGAAATAGGCGTAATAGCCGAACCCGATGCCCATGGCCATCAGGGTGAAGGCGATCGGGAAGCCCAGGAAGATGAAAACGATGAACAGGCCCAGCAGGAGCAGGGCGACGACGGGATCACTCATGATGCGGTTTTTTCTCCGTGCTGCTGAATCAGGACCTGTTCAAGTTCTTCGACGTCGCCACTGCGCGAGAGCCAGGAACCGTCGCGGATGCAAAGCAGGCACCGCATGATTTCGCCCAGGCCAGCGATCAGCAGGGTGATGCCGCCGACGAAAATGATCAGTTTGAGCGGCCATACCGGCACGCCTGCAGGGCTGTTGACGCTGGACTCCAGGATGCGGGCGCTCTCGAACGAATAGCGTGCGCCCGTGAAGACCATGGCAAAGACGGCCGGAAAGTAGAACGCCAGGTACAGCACGAAATCGACCTTGGCCTGCGTGCGGGGCGCCCAATTTCGGTAGATGAAGTCGCCGCGCACATGCGAATTGCGCGAGACGGCATACGCGCCGGACATCATGAACAGGGCGCCATACATCATGTAGCTGATGTCAAAGGCCCAGACCGTCGGGTTGTTCAGCGCGTAGCGCATGAACACCTCATAGAGGTGCTCGCGGCCAGTACCAGCACGCACCAGGAAAAGGCATGCCCGATCGACTTGCTGAACGTATCGATCCTGCGAATCCAGATTTCCATTCGATTGACTCCCTGCCTCAAAGACAAGGGCTGCCGAAACGCTTCCGGCAGCCCCTTGGAACGACTGCCCCGACTTACTTGGGCAGCTTGACCTTCTGCACGTGCTCGTAGGCCAGTTTGTAGTCGGCTTCGTTGGTGAAGTGGTAGAAGCCCACGCGCTTGGACCAGGCCTTGAACGAGTCGTTGACTTCCTTGAACATGTCCACCTCTTTTTCGAGCTTGGCGGTGACCTTGTCCCAGGCGGCCAGCTGGCCCTTGTAGACGTCCTGCGTGGTGCGCGAAACCTGCACCTTGTGCTTGACGATCAACTCCTCCAGGTCCTTGGAGTAGTTGAGGTGGGCCAGCGCGGTCGCAGCGGTGGAAGAGGCTTCGGCCGCGTACTTCAGGATGGCCTTGAGGTCCGCCGGCAATGCGTCATACTTGGGCTTGTTGAAGATGATCTCGAAGAATTCCTGCGCCTGGTGGAACGAGCCCATCGAGTAGTACTTCGCGACGTCCTGTGCGCCAAAGCGCATGTCGGCGGTCGGGTTGTTGAATTCGAAGGCGTCGATCACGCCGCGCTGCATGGCGGGGACGATCTCGCCACCGGGCAACTGGGCCACGGCCATGCCCATCTCCTGCATCAGGTCGGCAGCCAGGCCGATGGTGCGGTACTTGAAGCCCTTGAGGTCGGCGGCCTTCTTGGGAGGCGACTTCTTGAACCAGCCCAGAGGCTGCGAGGGCATGGGGAAGGCGAAGAAGCCCACCACGTTCAGGTTCATCTTGGCGACCAGCTTGTCCCACAGTTGCTGGCCCCCGCCCACATGAATCCAGCTCAGGCCGATCTCGGGGGTGGCGCCGCTCACCGGACCGGTGCCAAACAAGGAGGCGACCTTGGATTTACCGTACCAGTAACCGGACACATGGTGGCCGCCATCGAGCACGCCTTTGCTGACCGCGTCGATGATCTCGAAGGTCTTGACCACAGCGCCGGTGGGCAGGTACTCCAGGCGCATCCGTCCGCCCGCCATCTCGTTGACGCGGGTGACGTATTGCTGCGCCATTTCCGAGAAAATTTCGTTCGTGCCCCAGGAGCCCTGGATCTTGAAGACCACGGGGGACTGGGCCACGGCGATCATGGGGAAACCGGCCAGCGGAGCGGCGACGGCAGCGGTGGCCGCCTTGCCGAAGAACCGGCGGCGGCTCGCCTGCGGTGCATCGCTTTGCGGGGCCGCCGTGGCGGTTTTATCGGATGCTTGTTGCATGTTGTCTCCTGGTGAACAAGTTCTTTGGTTAACACTTCATTAACGGCAGTCAGAGCGCGGCTCGCAGCCACTCCTGGACACCTGCCGATACGGTACCGGACAACGGATGAAAACCCTAAAGGGATTACCCGCGGAGCAGCAGCACACTACATCGAAAGAACTTCTTTTCGGCCACCCGACACCCGCCCTCACCGAATTCCGGTTGGGCTCTGAAAAGGCGGCATGATTGACGTTTACGTAAACGGAAACTAAAGTGCCGGGGTTCGAGCCCGAACGCCGCGGCCTACTGGAGCCTCCCATGACCGACCTGTCCGCAGAATTCAAGGCCCTGGCCAACTACCGCCCCACGCACAAGGTGCGCTTCGTCACCGCCGCGAGCCTCTTTGACGGGCACGACGCCGCCATCAACATCATGCGGCGCATCCTCCAAGGCATGGGCGCCGAGGTCATCCACCTGGGCCACAACCGCAGCGTCGACGAGGTGGTCACCGCCGCCTTGCAGGAAGACGTGCAGGGCATCGCCATCAGCTCCTACCAGGGCGGGCATG
>JBEGVR010000252.1:0-33406 GCA_041178265.1 Pseudomonadota bacterium
CGAACGGGGGCCCCATCTGGCGCGTGTCGTCGCCGCCATCGGGCTTTTCGAGCTTGATCACCTCGGCGCCCAGGTCGGCCAGGCTCTGTGTGGCCCAGGGGCCGGCCAGGATGCGCGTGAGATCGAGCACGCGGATGCCGGCCAAGGGAAGCGGGGTCTCGGCCATCAGATGCGCATCGTCTTGGCGATGATGGTGCGCTGGATCTGCGAGGTGCCGCCACCAATGGTGGCCTGCATGCCTTCGCGGAAATAGCGTTCCATGTCGGCCTCGGGCAGCATGCTGTGGCCGCCCATGATCTGCATGCCGTTGCGGGTGACGGTCTGCAGCGTCTCGGAGGCGATCAGCTTGGCCATGCTCACCTCGCGCGTGCAGGGCAGGCCGCGCGAAGCCAGGTCGGCGGAGCGATACACCATCAGGCGCGCGGCATCCACGGCTGTCTGCATGTCCGCCAGCAGGTGGCGGATCACCTGGAATTCGTAGATCGCGCGGTCGAACTGTTCGCGCTCATGCGCGTAGCGCAGGGCGTCGCTCACCGCCTGCTGCGCGTTGCCCACATAGGCCGCCGCGACCGCGATGCGTTCGAGCTCCAGGTGGTCGGTGATGATGTCCCAGCCCTGGCCCGCCTGGCCCACCAGGTTCTCGTGCGGCACCACCGCGTCGGCGGCGAAGATCTCGGTGGTGCCGGTGGCGCGCCGCGCCATGGTGGGCAACTTGCGCACGTCCAGGCCCGGCGTGTCATTGGGCACCAGCAGCACCGACAGGCCATGGTGCTTCTTAGCCTGCTTGTCGGTGCGCACCAGCATCGCGATCACCACGTTGCGGGCGGCCGCGCCCGAGCACCACAGCTTCTGGCCGCGGATGGACCAGCCCGCGTCCGTGCGCTCGGCCAGGGTGCGCGTGGACGCGGCGTCCGAGCCGGCCTGCGGCTCGGAGATCGAGATCGAAAAGCGCAGCTCGCCGCGCATGAAGGGCCCGAGGTACTTCGCCTTCTGCGCCGGGGTGCCGAACTTCACGAGGTTCATGCCGGTGAAGGTGGACACCATGAAGGCAGTAGCGAAGTCAAAGCCGTAGCGCGCCAGGCCTTCGCACATGAGGGCGTAGTCGAAGATGGTGCCGCCGTCGCCGCCCTCGTCCTCGGGAATCAGCAGGCGCAGCCACCCGAGCTTGGCGATCTTCTCGTAGGCCTCGTAAGGGTAGGCGCGCTCGCCATCGCAGCGGCGCACGTACTCGCGGCCGATCTCGTGTTCCATGACGCGGGCGACGGTGTCGCGCCACAGCTGCTGTTCGTCGGTGAGGAAGTCCATGGGTTTCAGGTGGCCGGCAGGCGCTCGCGGCGAATCAGCAGGCTGAACTCGCAACTGAGCACGGTTTCGTCGCGCTGGTTGTGCCCGGTCAGGCGGGTGGTGGCTATGCCGTGGCGATCGCCGCGATCGCGCAGGGCGATCACCTCGCTCTCGGCATGCAGGGTGTCACCGATGAAGGTGGGTTTCAGGAATCGCAACGTGTCCACCCCATAGAAGGCCTCGACCACTTCCGGGTCGAACCCCATGAGCGCGTTGACGACGACGAAGACCAGCCCGCCCTGGACCACACGCTGTCCATACAGCGATTTCTTGGCGTACTCGGCGTCCGAGTGGATCGAGAGCCAGTTGCCGGTCAGGCCGCAGAAGTTGACGACGTCGGTCTCGGTCAGGGTGCGCCCGCGCGAGCGCGCCTTCTGGCCGATGGCCAATTCGCCGAAGGGGTGGTGGATCATGGGTCGTCTCCCTGTGATGGCGGACTCAACGCCCCTGCCAGCGCGGCGCGCGCTTTTCGGCGAATGCGCGTGGGCCCTCCTGCGCGTCGGCGCTGGCATACACCGGCCGGTGCAGCGTCTTGGAGATCTCGTAGCCACACTGCGCGCCATGGGCGGTGCTGGCCAGCACACCGGCCTTGCCCGCCGCGACCGACAGCGGCGCGTTGGCGGCGATGGCGCGGGCATAGGCATACGCCCGTTCGCGCACCGCGTCGGGCGTGGGCTCCACCGCGTTGAGAAAGCCCAGGGCGTGCAGGCGTTCGACCGGCAGCATCTGCGCGGTCACGACCAGCTCCATCAGCACCGCCTGCGGCAGCTGGTCCACCATCGGCGCCACCCAAGGCGTGCCGCGTCCCACGCGCGCCTCGGTGATGCCGCCGCTCGTGCCGGCCAGCGCCACGCGCAGGTCGCAGTTGGCAGCCAGCACCATGCCCGCGGCGGTGAAATGCCCGGTCATCGCGGCGATCAGCGGCACGCGCACCGTGCGCATGCGTTCATAGAAAGGGTCGGCCAGCAGGTCCAGGATGTCGCGGCCGCTGGACTCTCGCAGTTGCGCCGCCTCCTTCAGGTCCATGCCGGCGCAGAAGGTGCCGCAGTCGGCGGCAGTCAGGACGACGGCGCGGACCGAGGGGTCGGCGTCGACCTGCGCCCACAGGCCGTGCAGGCGGGTGTTGGCCGCCAGCGACAAGGCGTTTCGCCGCTCGGGCCGGTTCAGGGTGATGGTGGCAATGCCGTCGGCCACGCCGAACAGGACGGCGGCCTGGGCATCCGCAGGTTCGATGTGGGAAGGCATGGGCTGGTTCACTGGCCCTGCATGCTAGCCCCGGCCGCGCGCGCGTCAACCCTGATTCCGTTTGATCAACAGCTATTCCACTTCAATGCAGGATCAATTCCACTGCGTTACGGCCCCTCGTTCACTGATCGATTTCCACAACGACAGGCACAGATGCGCTACCATGCCGAAGCGTACCCACATCAAATTCCATTTCATGAACACCCCTCTCGGTGTTTTCCCGGGGCCTGCCTCCAGGTTGCGCGGCGCCGCCCCGCCCGAGGGCGGCGTGCGGGTGCTTGCGCGCGGACTCACCCTCTTGAAGGCCTTCGGTCCGCGCAATGCGCCACTGTCCAACAGCGACCTGGCGGCGGCCACGGGGCTGCCCAAGGCCACGGTGTCGCGCCTGACCGCCAGCCTCACCCGGCTGGGTTACCTCGATTACCTTGAGGTCTCCGGCCAGTACCGCCTAGGCCATGGCGCCCTCGCCCTGGGCTATGGCGTGCTCTCCACCCTGGACATGCGGGTGCGGGCGAGGACCCTCATGCAGCGCTTCGCGCATGACAAGGACCTGCTGGTGGTACTGGCGGTCCGCGAGGGCCTGTCCATGTTGTGCCACGAGGTGTGCCGTGGCCGCGGCGCGCTCACCATCCGCGTGGGCGTGGGCTCGCGCCTGGCCCTGCCCCACTCCGCCATGGGACGCGCCTGGATCGCCTCGCTGCGCCCGCAGCAGTACCAGGCCCTGCTGCGGGAGCTGTCCGCCAGTTACGCGGTCGACGAGTTGCTGGCGCACTTCGAAGACGCGGCGCAACAGGTTCGCGACGCCGGTTTCTGCGTGACGGTCAGCTCGCTCGAGCCTGACGTGAACAGCGTGGGCACGCGCGTCGATCTGCCCCATGCACTCGGCACCTACCTGCTCGGATGCTCGGTGCCAGCCTTCCGTTACCCGCCCGAGCGTTGCCGCGAGGAAATCGGCCCCGCCCTGCTGGCGCTGCGGAGGCAGATTGAGGAGGACACCGCCCCGGCCTACCCGTGGACGGAAGGCTGATGCGACGCCGCAGCGCCCCCCTCACCGCCGGACCGCGCCCGGCCGTCGACTCCCTGCAGCGCGGGCTGGATATCCTGCGCGGCTTCGAACCGGGGGAAGACATCCTGCCCGTCACCGAGATCGCGCGGCGCCTGGGCCTGCCTCGGGCGACGACGCGCCGCCTGCTGGAAACGCTGGCCGACGACGATTTCCTGCTGCGCGCAGGCGATGGCCAAGGCTATGGCCTGCATGTGGGTTGTTTCGCCATCGGCCAAGCTGTCCTCGGGGGCTCGGCCCTGGTGCGGGCCGCCCGCGCCCCGCTGCAGGCGCTGGCGGACCGTCACTCGGTCCATGCGCTGCTGGCCGTGGGGGACGGCGACGCGTTGCTGGTCCTGGCGCACCTCGCCGGCGTGGCAGCACCCGCGTGGCCCCTGGGGGTGGGCGCGCGCCTACCCGTCGCCGACACCGCGCCTGGCTTGGCGTGGCTCTGGGCCCAGCCGCCCCCGGTGCAGTCGCAGTGGATGGCCGAACTACGCGCGAGCCCTGAACCAGGCACGCTAGCCGCGCTATGGCGCGCCTTTCACGAACTCGAAACCCGCGGAACCTGCGCCACGCTCTGGCCCGATCACCCGAGCTCGGCCATGCTGGCGACCCCTCTGGTGCTCCAAGACGGCTCTATCGCCGTGGTGGCCTGCGCGGGCACGGCCTCAGACGTCGCGCCGCAGCCGGACGCGGCGCTGGCCCTTGCGCTGCGCAACACGCCGCTCGCGATTCACGCCGCCCTCCCCAGAACCAGCACCGGCGGCTGACCCCCGCCCCCGGGTCACACGTCGATGTTCGACGCTCGCAGCGCGTTGGTCTCGATGAACTCGCGCCGCGGCTCCACCTCGTCACCCATCAGCATGGTGAACACGCGGTCGGCCTCGATCGCGTCATCGATCTGCACACGCAACAGGCGGCGCACCGTCGGGTCCATGGTCGTTTCCCACAGCTGCCCGGGGTTCATCTCGCCCAGGCCCTTGTAACGCTGGCGCGAGGTGGCGCGTTCAGCTTCGGCGATCAGCCACTGCATCGCCGCGCGGAAGTCACCCACCTTTTCTTCCTTCTGGCGCTCGCCCTCGCCGCGCCGCACCGTGGCGCCTTCGTGCAGCAAGCCGCGGAAGGTGTCGGCCGCCTCGGCCAGGGCCAGGTAGTCGGCGCCGTGCACGAAGTCCTGCGTGATGACGCTGCTCTTGACGTTGCCGTGGTGGCGGCGGCTGATACGCAGGATCGGCTTGTCCGAGCGCACATCGAACTCGCCCGCCACTTCTGCCGGCGCGGCATTGGTCAGGCGGTCGATCTCCTGCAGGCGCGCCTGCAAGGCCAGCGCCGACGCCTCGGCCTCGGGCACGGTGTCCAGGTTCAGGCGCACGCCGTCGGCCACCGCGCGCAGCGCCTCGGCATCCATGAAGCCTGAGAGGCGGTGGATCACCTGTTCGGCCACCTGGTGCTTGCGCGCCAGTTCGGCCAGGGTCTCACCAGCCAGCATCGCGGGCGTGGCACCCCCTGTGTTCACGCTCGCGCCCGTCAGGGCAATGCGAAGCAGGAAGGTATCGAGCTCGCTGCCATCCTTGAGGTAAAGCTCCTCCTTGCCGGCCTTGACCTTGTACAGGGGCGGCTGCGCGATGTAGATGTGGCCACGCTCCACCAGCTCAGGCATCTGCCGGTAGAAGAACGTGAGCAGCAGCGTGCGGATGTGGGCGCCGTCCACGTCGGCGTCCGTCATGATGATGATGCGGTGGTAACGCAGCTTGGCGACGTCGAAATCGTCGGCGCCCCCGGAGCCGCCACCGGCCTTGCCGATGCCGGTGCCCAGCGCGGTGATCAGGGTCAGGATCTCGTTGCTGGTGAGAAGCTTCTCGTAGCGCGCCTTCTCCACATTCAGGATCTTGCCGCGCAGCGGCAGGATTGCCTGGAACTTGCGATCACGACCCTGCTTGGCCGACCCGCCGGCGGAGTCGCCCTCGACGATGTAGATCTCGCACAGCGCCGGATCCTTCTCCTGGCAATCGGCCAGCTTGCCGGGCAGGCCCATGCCATCGAGCACGCCCTTGCGGCGTGTCATCTCGCGCGCCTTGCGCGCGGCCTCGCGGGCCCGAGCCGCTTCGATGATCTTGCCCACGATGATCTTGGCGTCGTTGGGTCGCTCCTGCAGGAAATCATTGAGTGTGCGCGCCACCACGTCTTCCACCGGTCCACGCACCTCGCTGGAGACCAGCTTGTCCTTGGTCTGACTGGAGAACTTGGGCTCGGGCGCCTTCACCGATAGCACGCAGGTCAGGCCTTCGCGCATGTCGTCACCGGTCACTTCGACTTTGGCCTTCTTGGCCAGCTCGTTGTCGTCGATGTACTTGTTGATCACGCGCGTCATCGCCGCGCGCAGGCCCGTCAGGTGCGTGCCGCCATCGCGCTGCGGGATGTTGTTGGTGAAGCACAGCACCTGCTCGTTGTAGCCGCTGTTCCACTGCATGGCCACCTCGACCCCTATGTTGGTGTTCTGGTCGCTCTGACGGTCGCCCAGGGCATGGAACACGTTGGCGTGCAGGACGGTCTTGCCCTTGTTGATGAAATCGACGAAGCCCCTGACGCCACCGGCACCAGAAAAGTCGTCGTGCTTGCCATTGCGCTCGTCGACCAGCTTGATCGCCACGCCGTTGTTCAGGAAGCTCAACTCGCGCAGACGCTTGGACAGGATCTCGTAGTGGAAGTCGTGGTTCTCGCGAAAGATGTCGGTGTCAGGCAGGAAGTGCACCTCGGTGCCGCGCTTGTCGGTGTCGCCGATCACCTTCATGGGCGAGACCTCGACACCCTCCACTTTCTGGACGATGCGGTTTTGCACGAAGCCCTTGCTGAACTCCAGCACATGCACCTTGCCCTCGCGGCGCACCGTCAGGCGCAGCATTTTCGACAGCGCGTTGACACAGGACACGCCCACGCCGTGCAGGCCTCCCGAGACCTTGTAGCTGTTCTGGTTGAACTTGCCACCCGCATGCAGTTCGGTCAGGGCGATCTCGGCGGCCGAGCGCCTGGGCTCGTGCTTGTCGTCCATCTTGATGCCGGTCGGAATGCCGCGGCCGTTGTCCACCACGCTGATGGAGTTGTCGGTGTGGATGGTGACCACGATGTCGTCGCAGTGTCCCGCCAGCGCCTCGTCGATGGAGTTATCCACCACCTCGAACACCAGATGGTGCAGGCCCGTGCCATCGGAGGTGTCACCGATGTACATGCCCGGGCGCTTGCGCACAGCCTCCAGCCCCTCCAGGATCTGGATCGCGCTTTCGCCATAGCCTTCGCTGGCGCCGGCCTGGTGCGGGTCGATCACGGGCTGGAAGTTCGAGCTGGCGTCGCCGCTGTTCAGGGATTCGGCTTGCGTGTTTTCTTCGGACATAGGCTGCGGGTTTGCGTGACTCTTGAATGACGCAACCCGTCGGAGTCGACGGGTTGCTGGAGCGTTTGAAGGCCACTCTCGCGAGCGGCCCGACCTCAGATGCGCATCGGCATCACGACGTACTTGAAGGCGTTGTTCTCGGGGTTGGTCAGGAGCGCCGAGCTGTTGGAGTCCTGCAGTTCGAGCTTGACCATGTCCTGGCTCATGTTGGAGAGGGCGTCGATCAGGTAGGTGACGTTGAAACCGATCTCGATGGCATCACCGCCGTAGTCGATGTCGAGTTCATCGACGGCTTCTTCCTGCTCGGCGTTGCTGGACGCGACGCGCAGGAGGCCAGGCTCGACGTTCAGGCGCACGCCCTTGAATTTCTCGGAGGTCAGGATGGCGGTGCGCTGCAGGCAGGCCAGCAGGGGTGTGCGCCCCAGGGTGATGTGGTTGCGGTGGTTCCTGGGGATGACGCGGTTGTAGTCGGGGAACTTGCCCTCGACCAGCTTGGTGACGAACTCCATGCCGTCAAAGCTGAACTTGGCCTGGTTGTTGGCAAAACGCATCTCGATCGCACCCTCGGCGCCAGACAGCAGGCGCTGCAACTCCAGCACCGTCTTGCGCGGCAGGATCACTTCCTGGCGCGGCACTTCCACATCCAGCGTGGCACTGGCGAAGGCCAGGCGGTGGCCGTCGGTCGCCACCAGGGACAACTGCTTGCCTTCGGCCACGAAGAGGATGCCGTTGAGGTAGTAGCGGATGTCGTGCACCGCCATCGCAAAGGACACCTGGTTCATGAGGTCCTTGAGCGTCTTTTGGGGGACGCTGAAGGCCGGCCCGAAGCTGGGCGCCTCCTGCACCAGCGGAAAGTCCTCGGCCGGCAGCGTCTGCAGCGTGAAGCGGCTCTTGCCGCCCTTGAGGACCAGCTTGCTCTGTGTGGACTCCAGGCTCACGGTCTGGTCCGGCGGCATGGTGCGCAGGATGTCGATCAGCTTGCGCGCGCCCACCGTGGTCGTGAAGTTGCCGTTGTCGCCCTCGAGTTCGGCCGTTGTGCGGATCTGGATTTCCAGATCGCTGGTGGTCAATTGCAGGCTGCTGCCCGTCTTGCGAATCAGCACGTTGGCCAGGACCGGCAGCGTGTGCCGGCGCTCGACGATGCCAGCCACCGACTGGAGCACCGAGAGGACTTTGTCTTGCGTTGCCTTCAGGACGATCATTTCTGCCTCTTCTCTTCGGATTTCTTTATTTAAGGTTAGTAGTAGCTAGTAAAGGGCGCCATCCCTTGTGGACAACCGCCATTTTCCCTTGTTTCATCAGTCACTTAGCGCATTTTGAAGGCTGTGCGTACCTGTGCTTCGCAGCTGTCACGCCAAAGGGGACAACTTGCCAAGGCCCGGCGGTTCTGTGGATAACAGGGTGCTTGTTCAAAAATTATCCCCATGGTTGTACGCGCTCAGCCCTTAAGCGTCTGTTCGAGCACATGCAGCTGCTGGTTCAGCTCGGTCAGCTGCTGGCGCTCGCCTGAAATCTTGCGCACCGCATGCAGCACGGTAGTGTGGTCCCGGCCCCCGAACAGCTCGCCGATCTCCGGCAGGCTCTTCTGGGTGAGTTCCTTGGCCAGGTACATCGCGATCTGGCGAGGCCGGGCGATCGAGGCCGGCCGCTTCTTGCTGTACATGTCGGCCACCTTGATCTTGTAGTAGTCGGCCACCGTCTTCTGGATGTTTTCCACGCTGATCTGCCGGTTCTGGATGGACAGCAGGTCGCGCAGGGCTTCGCGGGCCAGCTGGATGGAGATTTCCTTCTGGTTGAAGCGCGAATACGCCAGGATCTTGCGCAGGGCCCCTTCGAGCTCGCGCACGTTGGAACGCACGTTCTTGGCCACGAAGAAGGCCACTTCCTCGGGCATCTCGGCGCCTTCGCTGCGCGCCTTGTTGATCAGGATGGCCACGCGCATTTCCAGCTCGGGGGGCTCGATGGCCACCGTCAGGCCGGAATCGAAACGGGAAATCAGCCGCTCGTGGATGTCGGCCAGGCCCTTGGGATAGGTGTCACTGGTCATCACGATGTGGGATTTCTTGGCCAGCAGGGCTTCGAAGGCGTTGAAGAATTCCTCCTGGGTGCGGTCCTTGTTGGCAAAGAACTGCACGTCGTCGATCAGCAGCAGGTCCAGCGAATGGTACTTTTCCTTGAACTGGTCGAAGGTCTTGCGCTGATACGCCTTAACCACATCCGAAACGAATTGCTCAGCATGGATGTAGAGAACTTTTGCGTTCGGCCTGTCAGCCAGCAGGCGGTTGCCCACGGCATGGACCAGGTGGGTCTTGCCCAGGCCCACCCCGCCATAGATGAAAAGAGGGTTGTACAGCTGCCCTGGCGTGGTGGCCACGTGCATGGCGGCTGCCCGGGCCATCCGGTTGGCCGTTCCCTCGACCAGGGTGTCGAAGGTCAGCGCGGTGTTCAGCCGGGTCTTGAAGCCGCCGGCCCCGGCATCATCGGGCAGATCCGCGACTTCAGGGGGTGCGGCGCCCTCACCGGGCGTGGGGCTGATGTGAGACCGGACAGGGGTCTCCCGGTGAGCGATCACCAACTCCAGCTGTATGGCTTGGCCGTAGAGCTTTTGTAGCAACGCGGCAATCCGCCCGGCGTATTGGGCCCGCACCCAGTCGAGCTTGAACCGGTTGGCCACGAACAGGGTGACCCGTGACAGGTCGTCGGACACCTGGGCCGACAGGGGTTTGATCCAGGTGTTGAACTGCTGCTCGGGGAGCTCCTGGGCGAGCTGTTCTATGCAGGCCAGCCAGAGGCCGTCTCCGGTACCGGAGGAGGCCCCGGCAGGCAGGCTGTGTGGGGAGCCCTCGGTCATCACTGGCGGCGGCCTTTGTGGATATTGTTCATCGTCGCGATCGGCGCAGTTTAACTTATCAAGAACTTGTCCACAAATCGCCGCCCGGCCCTGCGGGCGCCTGCGGGCATGGAAATTCAAGGGCCCGGCGCTTGTCCGGCACAGCTTTTGCGCGATAATCGTGGGTTTTCCCGAGAACGAACATGAAACGCACCTACCAACCTTCCAAAGTGCGCCGCGCGCGTACCCACGGCTTCCTGGTTCGCATGAAGACCCGGGGCGGTCGCGCCGTCATCAACGCGCGCCGCGCCAAGGGCCGCAAGCGCCTGGCCGCCTGAGCCTGGCGGTCTGAGGTCGGCACACCCCCAGCGCATCGCCGCCGCCGGTGCCGGCTCCATGACGCTGCCAGCGCCTGACCCCGGACCCGACGTGCAGCGGCTCAAGACACGGACACAGTTCCAGGCGGTCATGGCGGGCGGCGAAACCGTGGCGCGCACCGCCCATTTCGCCTTGCACCGCCTGGCCCTGGCCGAGGCGGTCTCCCCGATGGCACCCGCCTCCGCGCTTTTCACGGTTTCGCAACCCTGGATCGGCGCCGTCGTCCCCAAACGCTGGGCCCGGCGTGCCGTGACCCGCAACACCCTCAAGCGCCAGATCTACACCGTGGCCCAGGATTACGCCGACCACTTGCCAGTCGCGGTGCACATCGTGCGCCTGCGCGTCGGCTTTGACCGGCAGCTTTTTCCCAGTGCCACGTCTGTCACGCTCAGGCAGGCGGTGCGGGCCGAGCTGCAGCAGCTGTTCGACGCCCTGACACCATGATCCGCGCCGTCCTCATCGCTCTGGTCAAGGGCTACCGCCTCCTGCTCTCGCCCTGGCTGGGGTCCGCCTGCCGGTTCGCGCCCACCTGTTCGGCCTACGCCCTGCAGGCCCTGCAGGACCACGGTGCCCTGGCCGGCACCTACCTCACCGCGGCGCGCCTGGCCCGTTGCCACCCCTGGTGCGACGGCGGCTGCGACCCGGTGCCCGCCCACCCGCCCCGCCTCTTCACCCGTCTCGTGTCCCCTTTCCATTCCAAGAAGTCCTCATGAACGACATTCGCCGCACCATCCTTTGGGTGGTCTTTGGTTTTTCGATGGTGATGCTCTGGGACCAGTGGCAGATCGCCAACGGCCAGCCCGCGACGTTCTTCCCCCCGCCCAAGCCGGCCGCCGTTGCCTCGGCGCCGGCCAGCGCCACGCCGGCGGCGGCTGGCGCCTTGCCCGTGGCCGCGCTGGCAGCGCCCGGTGCCACGCCGCCCGCCGGCGCGGGCCCTGCCCCCGCCAGCGCGCGTGAGCGCTTCACCGTCACCACCGACGTGATGCGCCTGACCTTCGACACCCAGGGCGGATCGCTCACCGGCGCCGAGTTCCTGCAGCACGCGGCCGACGCCGAGAACGGCAAGAAATCTAAGGCCCACTTCGTCCTGCTCGAGGACAACGCCCAGCGGTTCTACATCGCCCAAAGCGGCCTGATCGGCGGCGACTTCCCCAACCACACCAGCGTCATGACCGCCAGCGGCGAGCGCGAGCTCAAGGCCGGCGCCAACGAACTCACGCTGCGCTTCGAATCGCCCGAGCAGGGCGGCATCAAGCTGGTCAAGACCTACACCCTCACACGCGGCGCCTACGACATCGCCGTCCAGCACGAGATCGTCAACACCAGCGGCGCCCCGCTCACGCCCCGCGTCTACCTGCAACTGGTGCGTGACGGCAGCAAGTTGCCCGGCGAATCCGCCTTCTATTCCACCTTCACCGGCCCGGCGGTCTACACCGAGGAACAGAAATTCCAGAAGGTCGAATTCACCGACATCGACAAGAACAAGGCCGAATTCCACAAAGCCTCCAGCCAGGGCTATGTGGCGATGGTGCAGCACTACTTCGCCAGCGCCTGGATCCTGCCCTCTGGCGTGCAGCGCGAACTCTTCGTGCGCAAGCCCGAGAACAACCGCTACGCAGTGGGCATGATCACCCCGCCTGAAACGCTCGCACCCGGGGCCAAGCAGACAGTTGCCGCCACGTTTTTCGCCGGCCCCCAGGAAGAAAAGATGCTCGAGCGCGTCGCTCCCGGCCTCGACCTGGTCAAGGACTACGGCTGGCTCACCATCCTGGCCAAACCCCTGTACTGGCTGATGGACACGCTCCATGGCTTCCTGGGCAACTGGGGCTGGTCCATCATGGCCCTGGTGCTGGTGATCAAGATCGCCTTCTACTGGTTGCAGGCCAAGGGCTACGAGAGCATGGCCAAGATGAAGGCGGTGAACCCGCGCGTCATGCAGCTGCGCGAGCGCCTCAAGGACAACCCGCAGCAGATGCAGCAGGAAATGATGAAGCTGTATCGCGAGGAAAAGGTCAACCCCATCGGTGGTTGCCTGCCGATCCTGGTCCAGGTGCCGGTGTTCATCGCGCTGTACTGGGTGCTGTTGTCCAGTGTCGAGATGCGCCATGCGCCCTGGATCGGCTGGATCCAGGACCTTTCGGCCAAGGACCCCCTCTACATCCTGCCCGTCGTGATGACCCTCACCACGATGCTGCAGACGGCCCTCAACCCCGTGCCGCCCGACCCGATGCAGGCCAAGCTGATGTGGTTCATGCCGCTGATCTTCTCGGTCATGTTCTTCGTCTTCCCCGCCGGCCTGGTGCTGTACTGGATCACCAACAACGTGCTGTCCATCGCGCAGCAGTGGTTGATCAACACGCGCATGGGGGTGCCCCCGGAGTTCAACCTGCCGAAATTCAAGTAACGCAAAAAGGGCCGCGCAGCGGCCCTTTCCTCTCGGGACCCTGTTGCCGCCCGCCCGCATGCTCGCCTCACGCCACGATCCGATCGCCGCCATCGCCACCGCTCCCGGCCGGGGTGGCGTGGGCATCGTGCGGGTGTCGGGCCCGCGCCTGCCGCCGCTGGTCCAGGCCTTGTGCGGCCGCGACCTGCGCGCCCGTGAGGCGACCTACCTGCCCTTTCGCGCCGCGGATGGCTCCGTGATTGACCAGGGCCTCGCCCTGTACTTTCCCGCGCCGCACTCCTATACCGGCGAGGACGTGCTCGAGCTGCAGGCCCATGGCGGACCCGTGGTGCTGCAGCTGCTGCTTGCGCGCTGCCTCGAGGCGGGCGCGCAAGCCGACCCCGCGACCGGCCAGCCGTGCCTGCCGGGGCTGCGCGTGGCGCAACCCGGCGAGTTCACCCAGCGCGCCTTCCTCAATGACAAGATCGACCTGGCGCAGGCCGAGGCCATCGCCGACCTGATCGACGCCAGCACCGAAGCCGCCGCGCGCAGCGCCAGCCGCTCCCTTGCCGGCGAGTTCTCGCGCGAGATCCACACCCTGCGCGACGCCCTCATTCACCTGCGCATGGGCGTCGAGGCCACGCTGGACTTCCCTGAAGAAGAAATCGACTTCCTGCAGCAAACCGATGCCCAGGGCCAGCTCGATCGCCTGCGCGCGCAGCTGGCGGTGGTCATGCAGCGCACGCGCCAGGGCGCGCTGCTGCGCGAAGGCATCCGCGTCGTGATCGCGGGCCAGCCCAATGCGGGCAAGAGCTCCCTGCTCAATGCGCTGGCGGGGGCGGAGCTGGCCATCGTCACGCCGATTGCCGGCACCACGCGCGACGTCGTGAGCCAGGCGATCCAGATCGAGGGCGTGCCGGTGCATGTGATCGACACCGCGGGCCTGCGAGACAGCGACGACCCGGTCGAAAAAATCGGCATCGAGCGCGCCTGGGCGCAGATCGAGCGGGCCGACGCCCTGGTGTTCCTGCATGACCTCACCCGCCACGCCGACCCGGCTTACCAGGCTGCCGACGCGCAGATCCAGAGGTCCCTGGCGGACAAGCGCCCCGCCGGCCTGGCACTTCTTGAGGTCTGGAACAAGGCCGATGCCTATGCGGGCCCTGTGCCCGATGGCGGCATCGCGCTGTCTGCGCGCACCGGCGAAGGGCTCGAGGCCCTGCGACGCAAGCTGCTGGACGTCGCCGGATGGCAGTCTGCCGCCGAGGGCGTGTGGCTGGCGCGCGCGCGCCATGTGCAGGCCCTGGTGCGTGTCGAGCAGCATCTGGCCGCCGCGCAGGCCCAGCTCGCCCCTGAGGCCCTCGCCCTGGACCTGCTGGCGGAAGAACTGCGCCTGGGCCAGAACGCCCTGAACGAAATCACCGGCGAGTTCAGCGCCGACGACCTGCTCGGGGTGATCTTCTCGAAGTTCTGCATCGGCAAGTAGCCGCGCCGCCGCCAGTCCTCCAGGGCCCTGGCTAACCCCCGAGCAGCTTTTCCTCGGCCCGCGCCAGCGGCTCGACCCGGCCACTGAGCACCAGCGTGTCGCTGTCCATCAGCACCAGGTCGTCATCCACATCGACCGCATGCCCGTTGCCCCGGCGCAGGCTCACCACACGCACGCCCATGGCATGCAGCGCCAGGCTGCCCAGAGCGCGTCCGCCCACCCGCGCGCCCAGAGGCAGACTCACCGTGGCCAGACGCTCGCCATCGCCGTCCTCGTCCGGGTCGTCGGCACCATGGAAGTACCCGCGCAGCAGGTCGTAGCGCTCCTCGCGCAGCTCCTGCACGATGCGCAGCACGCGCCGCACCGGCACGCCCACCAGGGCCAGCGCGTGGCTGGCCAGCATCAGCGACCCTTCCAGGGCCTCGGGCACCACCTCGGTGGCGCCAGCCGCGCGCAGCTTCTCCAGGTCGCGGTCGTCCTGCGTGCGCACGATGGCCGGCACCTGCGGCGCGTGCGTGCGCGCCAGGTCCAGCACCTTCAGGGCGCTGGGCACGTCCAGGTAGGTCACCACCACCGCACTGGCGCGTGCCAGGCCGGCGGCCATCAGCGCCTGCAGCCGCGCCGCGTCGCCGAACACCACCGAATCGCCTGCCGCCGCCGCCTGCCGCACCCGGTCCGGGTCCAGGTCCAGCGCGATGTAGGGGATGCCCTCGCGCTCGAGCATGCGCGCCAGGTTCTGGCCGCAGCGGCCGTAGCCGCAGATGATCACATGCTTGCTGGTGTTGATCGTGCGCCGCGCAATGCTCGTCATCTCCAGCGACTGCTGCAGCCAGTCGCTGGCCACCAGGCGCGTCACGAGCGCGTTGCTGCCCATGATGATGAAGGGCGTGGCCAGCATCGACAGCACCATGCCCGCCAGGATGGGGTTGAACAGCTCTGGCGCCACCAGCCGGTTGGCCTGCGTGAGCGTCAGCAGCACGATGCCGAACTCGCCCGCCTGCGCCAGGTACAGGCCCGTGCGCAGCGACACGCCCATCGACGCCCCCAGCCCGCGCGTAAGCCACGTCACCAGCGCCAGCTTGAACAGCACCGGCAGCGTCAACAGCACCACCACCAGCACCCAGCGGTCCGCCACCAGGCGCCAGTCCAGCATCATCCCGATGGTGATGAAGAACAGCCCCAGCAGCACGTCGTGGAAGGGGCGGATGTCGGTCTCCACCTGGTGCTTGTATTCGGTCTCGGAAATCAGGATGCCCGCGATGAAGGCGCCCAGCGCCAGCGACAACCCCGCCATCTCGGTCAGCCAGGCCAGGCCCAGCGTGATCAGCAGCAGGTTCAGGACGAACAGCTCTTCGCTCTTGCGGCGCGCGACCAGCGTCAGCCACCAGCGCATCACCCATTGCCCACCCACCAGCAGCACGGCGATCAGCGCCGCGCCTTTGAGCAGCGCCATCGCCATCGCTCCCAGCAGGGCTTCGGGCGGGCTGCCCAGGGCCGGAATCAGCACCAGCAGCGGCACCACGGCCAGATCCTGGAACAGCAGCACGCCCATCACGCGCTTGCCGTGCTCGGACTCCAGTTCCAGCCGTTCTGCCATCAGCTTGACCACGATGGCGGTGCTGCTCATGGACAGCGCACCGGCCAGCGCCAGCGCCGTCTGCCAGCCCAGTTTCCAGGCGGGCGGCGCGAAGGCCGACAGCGCCAGCATCCCGCCCGTGGCCAGCGCGATGGTCAGGGCCACCTGGAACAGGCCCAGCCCGAACACGTGGCTGCGCATGGCCCGCAGCTTGGGCAGGTTGAACTCCAGCCCGATCACGAACATCAGGAACACCACCCCGAACTCGGCCAGGTGGCTCACGCCCGCGGAGTTTTGCGCCAGGCCCAGGGCATTGGGCCCGATCAGCACCCCCACCACCAGGTAACCCAGCATCGGTGGCAGCTTGGCCAGCCGGCAGGCCACCACGCCCAACACGGCTGCCAGGAGGTACAGGAGCGTGAGTTCGAGGGTGGACATCCCCCGATCCTAAGCGCACGTGGCCGAGCAACCTCCCCGGGCGGGCCCGCAAGTCCGCGCCGGCCGGGCGGACCCCGGCTACGTAGAATCAGGCGGATGACTGCGCCTTCCGCCCCGCAAGGAACGTTCGATGCCCGGCGCGCCTTGCGACTGGCCCATGACACCTTCGATATCGAGGCCGCCGCCGTGCAGGACCTCAAGCGCCGCACCGGCGAGACCTTTGCCCTGGCCGTCCAGGCCATCCTCGCTGTAAGCGGCCGCGTGGTCGTCACCGGCATGGGCAAGAGTGGGCACATCGGCCGCAAGATCGCGGCCACGCTCGCCTCCACCGGCACGCCCGCCATGTTCGTGCACCCCGCCGAGGCCAGCCACGGCGACCTGGGCATGATCAAACCCATCGACCTGGTGCTGGCCATCTCCAACGGCGGCGAGAGCGACGAGATCACCGCCATCCTGCCGGTCCTCAAGCGCCAGGGCGTCCCCCTGGTCGCCATGACCGGCAACCCGGCCTCCACCCTGGCCCGCCATGCCGACATCCTGCTCGACTGCGGTGTCGAGAAAGAGGCCTGCCCCCTGAACCTTGCGCCCACGGCCAGCACCACGGCCCAGATCGCCCTGGGCGACGCGCTCGCGGTGGCCCTGCTCGACGCCCGGGGCTTCCGCCCCGAGGACTTCGCCCGCTCCCACCCCGGCGGCGCCCTGGGCCGCAAGCTGCTCACCCACCTGGCCGACATCATGCGTACCGGCGAGGCCGTGCCGCGGGTCGGCCCCGACACCCCGTTCACCGAGCTGATGCGCGAGATCAGCCGCGCCGGCCTGGGCGCTTCGGCGGTGGTCGATGCCGAGGGTCGCGTGCTGGGCATCTTCACCGACGGCGACCTGCGCCGCCTGATCGAGAAAGGCGCCGACCTGCGCGGCCTGCGCGCCCGCGACGTCATGCACCCCAACCCGCGCATCATCACGCGCGACGTGCTCGCGGTCGAGGCCGCCGACCTCATGGAGTCGCACCGCATCACCAGCGTCCTGGTGGTGGACGAAGACGCCCGCCTGTGCGGCGCCGTCAACAGCAACGACCTGATGCGCGCCAAGGTCATCTGACGTGCCATGACGCCCGCCCTGCACTTCGACCCGGAGCGCCTGCTGGCGGCCCAGGGCATCCGCGTCGCCTTTTTCGATGTCGATGGCGTCTTCACCGACGGGGGCCTGTACCTCACCGACGCGGGCGAAACCCTCAAGCGCTTTCACATCCTGGACGGACTGGGTATCAAGCTGCTGCAACAAGGCGGCATCACCCCGGTGGTGATCACCGGCCGCGACTCCGCGCCCCTGCGCGCGCGCCTGGCCGCCCTGGGGGTGAGCCATGTGCACTACGGTACCGAAGACAAGGCCCCCGCCGCCGAGCGCACCTTGGCCGAGCTGGGCCTGAGCTGGCGCGAAGCCGCCGCCATCGGTGACGACTGGCCCGACCTGCCCGTGCTGCGCCGCTGCGCCTTCGCGGCCGCGCCCGCCAACGCCCACCCCGAAGTGCGCGCCGCAGTGCGCCACGTCACCCAGGCCGCCGGGGGACACGGTGCGGTCCGTGAGTTCTGCGACCTCCTGCTGGTGGCCAGTGGCCGCTACGCCCAGCTGCTGGAGCGCTATACGTGACGGCAGCCGCCTGGGGCCAGGCCTGGCGCGGCCTGCGGCGCGCCTGGGACCGGCTGGCGGTCTACCTGCCCGTGCTCCTGATGGGACTCATGGCCCTGGGCACCTACCTTCTGGCACGCAATACGCCGGTCTTCATGCCGGCCGCCGCGCCGGGCGCCGCCACCCACGAGCCGGACTATTTCCTGCGCGACTTCACGGTGCGCAGTTTCGACGGCAAGGGCCGCCTCAAGAGCGAGGTCTCGGGCACCGAAGGCCGCCACTACCCTGATACTGACACCCTGGAAATCGACCAGCCACGCATGCGCGCCTACAACGAGCGCGGCCAGGTCACCGTCGCCACCGCGCGGCGCGCCCTGTCCAATGGCGATGGCTCGCAGGTGCAGTTGTTCGGCGATGCGGTCGTCACCCGGCTGCCTGGTGTCGGGCCGGGCGGCCAGCGCCAGCCCCGCATCCAGGTGCGCGGGGAATTCCTGCACTTGTTCGTCAACACCGAGCAGCTCAAGTCCAACCGCCCGGTGGTCCTCGAGCGTGACGGCGACCGCTTCACCGGTGACAACCTGGACTACACCCATCTTGACCTGCAGCAGCTTCAATTGAGCGGCCGCGTGCGCGGCACCCTCGCGCCCCGCGAGAGGCCGTGAGGTCGCCATGAGCACCAACGCCGCCACGGGCCAGGACGCGCCGCTCGTCTTCATCACCGGCGCCTCCAGTGGCATCGGTCAGGCGCTGGCCGCACGTTACGCGCAGCAGGGCTGGCGCCTGGCCCTCGTCGCGCGCCGGGGCGATGTCCTGCACGACTGGGCGCGTGCCCAAGGCCTGGCGCCTGGCCGTGCCAGCGTCCATGTGGCCGATGTCGCCGACACCGAGTCCATCGTCGCCGCAGGCCGCGCCTGCCTGCAGGCCCAGGGCCTGCCCGACGTCGTCATCGCCAACGCCGGCATCAGCGTCGGCATGGACAGCGCGCAGCGCGAAGATCTGGACGTCATGGCCCGCACCTTCGCGACGAACAACGTGGGTCTCGCCGCCACCTTCCATCCCTTCATCGACCCCATGGTGCGGCGCGGCCGCGGCACGCTGGTGGGCATCGCCAGCGTGGCCGGCATCCGCGGCATGCCCGGGCACGGCGCCTACTGCGCCAGCAAGGCGGCGGTGATCAGCTATTGCGAGTCCCTGCGCGGCGAACTGCGCCCCTGCGGCGTGCGGGTCGTCACCCTCAGCCCCGGCTACATCGCCACGCCCCTGACCCGCCGCAACCGCTACCCCATGCCTTTCCTCATGCAGCCGGCCGACTTCGCGGACCGCGCGGTGCGCGCCATCGACGCCGGCGTGGCGCACCGTGTCATCCCCTGGCCCATGGCCATCGTCGCGGCGCTCCTGCGCGTGCTGCCGGCGGCCTGGCTGGACCGCCTGATGGCGGGCCGCCCCCGCAAGCAGCGTCAGGGCGAGGCCTGAGGCCGCCGTCTGCGCCGAACACCAGGTGGGTGTTCACCAGGAAGTTGACCCCGAACGCCGTAGCCACGCCACCGGCCTTGGCCAGCGTCGGGTACACCTGCAGCACGGCGGCCAGCCACCAGGTCACGCCGGCGTTCAGGCCCAGGCCCAGGCCCGCGAACAGCAGGAACAGCCCGGCGCGGCGCCACGAACGCCAGCCACGCCGGTACACCCAGAGCGATGACAGCGTGTAGTTCACCACCGCCGCCGCCGCGAAGCTCAAGATCGCGGGCCCGAGCACACCGCCCAGGTGGCCCGCCAGCCAATGAAAGCCCCCGATGTCCACCGCTGCCGCCAGGCCTCCGGCCAGCGTGTAGCCGGGTGCGTAGGCCAGGGTGGCACCCAGGGTGTGGCGCATCACGCCAACGCCAGCGCGGGCGCCTCCAGCAAGGGCGTGAACACGGGGTCGTCGTAGCCGCAAAACCCCTGCACCCCCGGCGGTGGGCTGCGCCCGAGCATCAGTGCCTGCACACCCGCGCGTCGCGCTGCCAGTGCATCGCGGTCCGCCCGGTCACCGATCATCACGGCGCGCGGAGCGGACACACCGGTGTGTTGCAGCAGGGCCAGCAAGCCGCGCGGATCCGGCTTGAGCCGCGCGATCTCGGGGTCGGTGGCGGCCACCACCCAATCGGCCTGCAGGCCCAGGGCCCGCAGCTTGTCCTGCGCCGGGTAGTCTGACCACACCGCCACCCGCTTGCCCGCTGCATGCAGCGCGGCGAACACCGTGTCCACATGCGGCCACCGGCAGGCCCGCAGCAGGACCAAGGGCCGCTGCTCCATCCACGCCTGCACCAGCGCGCGCACGGTGTCCGCATCGCAGCCCGTGCGGGCGGCTGTGCGCGCGTATTGCAGCGTCAGGAACTCCGGGTGCTCCTCATCGCCCAGCGCCTCGCGCACGGCCCGAAACGCGCGCAGCACCCGCAGCGTGCGCAGGCTGCGCTCATGCCAGGCCGCCGCCAGCAGCCGTCCCAGCATCGCGCGGCGAAGGCGGCGCGCGTCGTACAGCGTGCCGTCCATATCGAACACCACCAGATCGATCCGGTCCCAGTCGATCCCGGCGGTCATGGCCGCTTCCCCAGCGTCTCCACCTGGATGAAGTGCGGCTCGGCCAGTGCGTGCAGGCGCGGAATGCTCACGAAACTCAACCCCAGCAGCGACAGCGCCGTCGCTGCGGTGATCACCATCAGCAGCGTCTCGCGAAACAGCTTCTCGGGCTTTTGCGCCACCGACCCGGCGCGCAGCGATAGCGCCAGGTAGTGCGCGAACATCGCGATCACCAGCGGGCAGGCCACCAGGTATTCGATGCGGTACTTCACCAGGAAAAATCCCACCAGCAGCGTCGACAGCAGCGCATACACGAAGCACGAGATCAGCAGCCGCTCCTGCGTGTAGCGGCGAAACGAGCGCCGGTACCGATGCAGCACCGCCACGCCGCCCGGGCCCGCCGCGATCTCGCGGTATTCCGACAGCCGCTTGGCCCCCATCAGGAAAGCGCCACCCATCCAGTACGCCAGCAGCAGCGACAGCGGTGCCACCGTGACCTGCTCGATCATGGACCACCCCAGCATCAGCCGGATCGGGTTGTTCGCCGATTCCGACAGCACGTCCAGATAGGCCTGGTCTTTCAGGCGCAGCGGCTGGACGTTGTAGACCACGCCCGAGAGCCAGAACAGCGCACTCGTGGCCGCGAACACCGGCCCGACCTGCAGCGCCAGCGCCAGCCCCGCCGCGCTGCACCCGAGGTAGCAGCCCCACACCCGCAGCGGCGACAAGGCCGCGGTGACTGCGGGCCGCCGGGACTTGTCCGGATGGTGCGCATCGAAGTGCCGGTCCAGCCACTCGTTGAGGATGTAGTTGGCGGAGGCGACCAGCACCGCGCTGGCCAGGCCCAGCGTGATCGGCACCCACGCGCCCTGCAGCGGGGGGGCCCGCAGCACCCAGGCCAGCACCAGCCCCGGCAGGATGAACACATGCTTGGTCATATGGTCCAACCGGGCCATGCGCAGGTAGTCGCTCCAGCAGGCGCGCTGGTTCCCGAGCGTGCGGGTGGATGAAGAGGCGGTGCCGCTCATGATGCGGCGCCTTCCAGGCGGGCGGCGGCCGCCGCCACCGGCTGCGCCTGCGGCGCGGTGGCGATCCGGGCCGAGCGGCGCGTCCACGCCAGTGACAGCACCGTCAGCGCCAGAAACGGCAGCAGCCAGATCACCCGCGACTGGAAGCGGTCCAGCCACGACGCCGCCGTCGCACACACCAGTGCGTTGGCCACCACGCCTGCGATCGTCAGCAGCGCCACCTGCTCCAGGCGCTGCGGCACGCGTGCGGGCGCACCTGCGCGCCTTCGCAGTGCCCACCACAGCCCCAGCAGCAGGCTGGCAACGGTGCTGGCGTAGGTCATCGCCGTCAGCGCGCGGTTGTAGGCGGGCGCATTGAAGCCCCGGCTCGCCTGCATCGCCGCCAGGGTCGATGCCGGGACGCGCCCCTCGTACATCGCCAGCTGGGACGGGCCGAAACTCCAGATGTCCACCCGAAACGCCACCAGCTGCCGGCCGAGGTCGGCCAGCCAGCCGCGAAGCACGCCCAGCGGATCGTGCGCGATCACCTCGCCCACGAACCGCCACTGCTGCGCCACGATGCGCCGCTTGGTGTCGGCATCGGCCAGCGCGAAGGTGCCGCGCGCCGGGTCGGGCGAAAACAGGAACGCATCCCAGGCCGTCGGGTAGTTCGCGCGGTACGCGCACAACGCATAGCCCGCCTCGGGGCAGCGTGCGCGCAGGAGCTCGGTTCCCGGGCCCATCTCGATCAGGCGCGCCGAGGGATAGGGCAGGCGCAGGGGCGGATGGCCCAACGCCTTGTGCACTCCGAGGGCGAACGCCCATTCCGCCGCGATGGCCAGCACCACGCACGCGCCCGCCAGGGACAGCGCCGGCGCCGACAGCCCCTGCCAGCGCGGATTCCATGCCCGCAGCGCCAGCGCCAGCGCCAGCAGCACCGCCGCCACGGCCACGTGGCTGGCGTGCGCCAGCAGCCCGAACAACAGCACCCCCGCCAGCAGGCTCCGCTCAGGCCAGGCCAGCTGCCGCCAGTAGACGCTGAGCGTGGCCGGGGACAGTACGGCCAGCCCGGCGAACACGTCCGGCATCAGCAGGCCCGTGTACACCGCCAGGGGTGTGGCCAGCGCGAGCACCGCGGTCGTGCCCAGAAAGGCGGCAGGCCGCAGGCGCCACAGCCGCACCATCAGCAGGTGCAGCACAGACGCCACGCACAGGGCCTGCGCCGCCACGGCCAGCCACAGGCTCCCGGCGCGCTGGCCTGCATCGAGCAGGCCGCCGTAGTACACCGACCGCCCGGCCAGCACGACTTTGTCATCGAGCGAGGTCAGGCCGCGCGACGCCTGCGGCGTGGCGGCATCCGGAACCTGTCCGTTGCCGGCTTGCGGCGAGATCCGGGCGGCCAGCGGGTCCACCACCATTCCCGCACCGCGCAGGTAGGTGGGTGTGTCCGGATAGAAAAAGGGAAGCCTGTTCCACAACGCGGGCAGGCACAGCATCAACGCGGCGGCCGCCACCCCCAAGAGCCGCGTAAGGGTGGAGGTCGTGGTCATGGGGCGCCTCGGCAAGGATTGTTTCAACCTCCAACAATCTATTGAGCTTCAGCCGCTGGAGCGTCGGACGGCTCCGACGCGGGCGGTAGGCTTGGCTCGACGGTATGGCGCAGTGGCCGTCAGGCCGCGCTCCAAAAGCAAACGGGGCTCGCGCCCCGTCTGTCTTGGTGTCCCTGCGGGTCCGTCAGTACCCGCCGCGGTCTCCGCCGCGATCGCCACCCCGGCCGCCACCGCGCGGGCCCGAGCCGTAGGGGCTGCGAAACCCGCCGTCGTTGCCGCCTCGGCCGCCGCCGCCACCGCCACGATCCCCGCGGTCACCCCGGCCGCTGCCGTAACCGCCACCCCCGCCGCCGCCTCCATAACCGCCGCCGCCACCCCCGCCGCCTCCGTAGCCGCCGCCGCCATAACCGCCGCCGCCGGAGCGGGGGGGGCGCGCTTCCATCGGGCGGGCTTCGTTGACCACCACGCTGCGGCCGCCCAGGGGCTGACCGTTCATGCCCGTGATGGCGGCCTGCGCCTCGGCGTCACTGCCCATCTCGACAAAGCCGAAGCCCTTGGAGCGGCCGGTGTCGCGCTCCATCATCACCTTGGCGCTGGTGACGGCACCGAACTGGCTGAAGGCTTGCTCCAAGTCACTGTCGCGCACCGAGTAAGGCAGGTTGCCCACGTAGAGTTTGTTGCCCATGAAGACGGGACTCCTATAGAAACATTGAGCTCAGCGATGGAGTCCCGAAAGCGCTTTGTGACGATCTGCAACGCGAAAGTGACCTGTTCACCGCAATCCATGCGTGAAACTACTTATCCACGCGGGGGCATTATGAAACACAGAAGCGCCAGGTGCGCAAGGGGTTGCCCGCGGCTGCGGGCATGAAAAAAGGGCCCCGAAGAGCCCTTTTTCACAAAGTTACGTGCGCTTAGTAGCCGCCGCGACCACCACCGCCGCCGCCGCCGTAACCGCCACGGTCACCACCGCCGCCGCCGTAGCCGCCGCGATCGCCACCACGGCCACCGCCGCCGCCACCACCACCGAAGCCGCCGGTACGCGGCTCCATCGGACGGGCTTCATTGACCACAAGGCCGCGGCCGCCGATCTGCTGGCCGTTGAGGCCCTGGATCGCGGCTTGCGCCTCGGCTTCGCTGCTCATTTCGACAAAGCCGAAGCCCTTGGAGCGGCCGGTGTCGCGCTCCATCATGACCTTGGCGCTGGAGATCTGGCCGTACTGGCTGAAGGCCTGCTCGAGGTCGCTGTCGCGGAAGGAATAGGGCAGATTGCCCACGTAGAGTTTGTTGCCCATGAAAGGCTCCTATAGAAAAACGCAAAAACGCGATGGAGCCGGGCACGCAATCACAAACTCAGGAGCTGCTTTCAAGACGCGAAACTGACCATTCACCGCAGGGTTCGCTGCCCAGGGGCAGCTTTCGAGATTATGGGGCAAACCGTGCCCATCCTGACAAGTAGCCATCGAGACCGGGGCGCCGAGGGTCACTGTTGTTGCTTTTTGGTTGACTTCGGCAGAGGAAAAGCAGCCAATTGATGAATACTAAACGTTTAAAGGCGGCCTGGTTTCATGGGCCGACATGCGCATATGGAGCCAAGCGGCAACACACCAGCCTCGTTACGGCGGCCCTCGAATGAGGGGACTCCTTCGGAGGACCGAGGTACGGATGGCAAGACGAATTCATCGGGTTCAGGGTCGATCACGTCGCCGGCGTCCGTCTCTCCCACCCGAGGCCCTCAGGGGACTCCCCAGCCAAAGACGAAGACAGTCCGTATAAACCGCAAAAACTCAAACAAACAACCGCAGACAGGCTTAGCGCCAAGCAGTACACCAGAGCGTCGCCCTTCCACGCCAACATACCTCCAGGGGACGGGGAGCCAGCAAGACGCGCCCCTGTTAGTGACCCCTTCTTCGCCAGCCCTCGCTTGGCCGGCAGCGCCTCATTCGGCAAGCCAAACACCTTCTACGGCCCTTTCGGACAACTCGGTCTTGTCGACGCTGGTGTCGCCTTCCCAGATGAGCCCCGAAAGCCAACCGGCCATCGAATCCAGTCAACTCGTTCCGAGAAACTTGACCCGCCATTTGCTGGAAGACACACATCTCGTCGTCAGCATTGACGGGAAAAGCGGGTCGTCGCCCTCCAGCGATTCAGTCAACACGGGGAGCGCAGTCCCATCGGAAATCGACGCCGCCTGGGAAAAAATGACTCGGGAATGCGACCGAATGCCCGGCGCGGCCATGCGCACTCGTGATCGATCGCAGCATCGCGTGCCCGCGCGCACCTTGGGAGAAGTGGCAGCCCTGAGAGACCTTTTCCGCAGGGCGCATCAGTTGGCGGACCAAGCGAATGGCCGGGTCCCGTCCGGTCAACTGGACGACCTCTACGCCCTGTACTGCCAGCACACGCCCGCGGTCATTCGAGAGCGGAACGCCATGCGGACCATCAAGACCTTGGAGACCTTGATGGAGTATGGAATTTCCCCCGCAACGCTCAGCAATGCAGTTCGAAATGCGGCGATCCGTGATTACTTGGCACAGACGTCCGCCGGACTGATCGGGTACGGGGGCTCCTGGTTTGCCGGCACCACTGTCGCACTCACGATGGTGACCCAGGGCTTCGCTCTGCCCGCCTCGGTTCTTTTCTCATCGCTCACGACCGCAGTCGGCGCGCGCCTGATGACACGCTGGCTGCGGCTCAGTGACGCCGGCCCTACGTGGCGACGTACCATTTCCGGCGTCGACAACAAAAACACAGGCGTGCCAGCCATCCGCTCCTGGACCGGTTTTGGCCTTGCCTCGGCGGCTTATTGGCCGTTCCTGGCGACCTTGTGCACAATCACCCAGCTCAGTCCGCACCCGGCCCGGGCCGACAACAAGGTATCGGCCGCCGCAAGGGCGTTGCAGATCCTGGACGCACGGCGCTACCTGAACTTCGCCGCCACCGCGGGCGTGGCCGCGCACCGGTATTTCAGTCCCCACATGAGCCGATATCTCAGCCCGTTTCCGCTGGATGTCGAGCATGTCTGGCTGGACGGTACCCACCCGGAGCGGCTGATCGGTGCGATCGGTGACCTGGCTGCCCTGGATCTCGTGTGGCCAGCGATCCGCGGAGCTGACAATTTGCTCTCGAGTCTTGGTCGCACCTTGGTTCCATGGCCCTACGACATGACCGAGGCCATCAACGCACGCAGGGATAGCCAGGCCCCAACCGATCTGGAGGCCGCCAAACCCGGGCCAGGGAGCGCCGCCTCGGCCCCTCCCCCCGACCGCCCTGCGAAGGACTCCATGATCCTTTTCAGCCTGTTCGCGGTGGTTGCGGCCACCGGCCTGCTGCGCGCCCTTGCGTCCGATCCAGATTTCGCAGGACATACGGAGGGTGAGCCCGACAGGATGACGACGCACCCTCGGCGCCTTGAGTTTTATGCCGACACTTTCCTGGTGCTCGCCTGGGGGGTCGCCATGGCCGGGGCCGACCTTGTGTCCGGGAGTATCGATTCGATCGCCGCGGACAACCAGCGCGTGGCCGCGCAGAGAAATGGGCGGCTGGAAGAAATGGGCAGATTTCGGATGCAGGAATTCAAATCCAGGACCGCACGCCATCCCATTCGCCACGGCGATGCACCCGTTGACCCGGCGCGCGATCGCTCGCAATTGGCTGAAGCAGACAACCCGGACGGCATCGGCCCGCCCCCCAATGACATGCAGCCCGCAGTTCCGCGACCCGAACCCGGCTAGAGACCCCAATGACTGGGCAACCCCCGTCTTACTTCAGGAGCCATATGACCATGTACGACACCCAGGCCTGCGACCCGCTCCCGGGGCAAGAACAGGCATTCGATGCGCAGGCGGCTGAACTGCTGCAAGGCTATTTGCGGGAATCACCCGAGCGCTTCGAGCACTTGCTGCGTGAACTCGCCACGCGTGTCGAGGCCCAAGACGTCCCGCAAGAGGTCGCGTCCACCGAGGGCGCCTTCCTCGTCGATGACTGCACCGTTGTCCTGCGGCGCAACCCCGACAACGACTACCTGGAGATCTTCTGCGATGTCGGCCTCCCACACCCTGCGGACGAACACACCACCTACCGAACCGCTCTCGAATTGAACCTGTGCCGCACCTACCCGGGGCTGACCCTGGGCGTGCACCCCCAGTCCGGGCGGATCGTGGCCACGGTGGCCGTCCACAGCCTGCTGGTCCACGACGTCGATACCTGCCTGGCCACACTGCAGATGGTCACGCTCCAGGTGCGCCGCCTGCAAGACAGCGCGGTGCTGGCCCTGGGCGACGGGCCGCCTGACTGACTCCGACGGGCGCCGCGACCCGGGCCGCTAGGATCGGGGCCCTGCATGGAAGCCTTCCTCCTGTCCACCAGCATCGTCGCCCTGGCCGAAATGGGCGACAAGACGCAGCTTCTGTCCCTGATCCTGGCGGCCCGCTTCAAGCGGCCCTGGCCGATCCTCTGGGGCATCCTCATCGCCACACTCGCCAACCACGCGCTGGCCGGCGCGCTGGGCGCGTCTGTGACCGCCTGGCTGGGGCCGCAGTGGCTGCGGTGGATCCTGGCGGGCTCGTTCATCGCGATGGCCGCCTGGATGCTGGTGCCCGACACCCTCGATGAAGACGATGCCCCCGCCGCGCCGCGCCATGGCGTGCTGGTGACCACCGTGCTCGCCTTCTTCCTGGCCGAAATGGGCGACAAGACGCAGGTGGCCACCGTCATGCTGGCCGCCCAATACCAGGCGTGGTTCGCCGTCGTGGCCGGCACCACCCTGGGCATGATGCTCGCCAATGCGCCGGTGGTCTGGTTCGGCGATCGGGTGATGCGCCGCGTGCCGGTGCGCGCGGTGCATGTCGTCTCGGCCCTGATCTTCCTGGCCCTGGGCCTGGCGATTCTTTTCGGGGGGGATTGACCCGCGCAGGCGGGCGCTATACTGCCCTTTCAGCGCCGATTTGCTTCCGATTGCGGGCGCTTTTAGAAATTCCGCTAAAGACGAAGCCCGTACAGCCGGCCTCGTGTTCAGCGATGCCGGTTTTTTCTTGCCCATGACCCTGGTCGCCCACGCCCAAAGCATGCATTTCGAAGCGCCGCTGCCCCTGCAGTGCGGCGCCTCGGTGCGCGCCTATGACCTGACCTACGAAACCTACGGCACCCTCAACGCCGACCGCAGCAACGCGGTGCTGGTTTGCCATGCGCTCAATGCCTCCCATCACGTGGCGGGCGTGTATGCCGGCCAGGAGGGTTCCGAGGGCTGGTGGGACACCATGATCGGCCCCAGCAAGCCTGTGGACACCCGCCGCTTCTTCGTTATTGGCGTAAACAACCTGGGGTCGTGCTTTGGCTCCACCGGTCCCGTGCACGTCAATCCGGACACGGGCCGCGTCTATGGCGCCGACTTCCCGGTCGTCACCGTCGAAGACTGGGTCGACGCGCAGGCCCGCCTGCTCGACGCCCTGGGCATCCAGACCCTGGCCGCCGTCATGGGCGGCAGCCTGGGCGGCATGCAGGCCCTGTCGTGGACGCTGCGTTATCCGCAGCGCGTGCGCCACGCAGCGGTGATCGCCAGCGCCCCCAACCTCAACGCCGAGAACATCGCCTTCAATGAAGTGGCGCGCCGCGCCATCGTCACCGACCCTGATTTTCATGGCGGCCACTTCTACCAGCACGGCGTGGTGCCCAAGCGGGGGCTGCGCATCGCCCGCATGATCGGCCACATCACCTACCTGTCCGACGACGTGATGAATGCCAAGTTCGGCCGCGACCTGCGCCGCGCGGTGGGCGAGACCGCCGAGGGTTATCGCTACACCACGCAGGACATCGAGTTCCAGATCGAGAGCTACCTGCGCCACCAGGGCGACAAGTTCAGCGAGTACTTCGACGCCAACACCTACCTGCTGATCACGCGCGCCCTGGACTACTTCGACCCGGCCCGCACGCTCGACGGCGACCTGGCCCGCGCGCTGGCCACGGCCAGCGCCAAGTTCCTGCTTGTGAGCTTCACCACCGACTGGCGCTTCTCGCCCGCCCGCAGCCGCGAGATGGTGAAGGCCCTGCTGGATAACGGCCGCCACGTGAGCTACGCCGAGATCAACGCGCCGCACGGGCACGACGCCTTCCTGCTGGACGACCCGCGCTACCTGGCGGCGGTGCGTGCCTGGTTCGAGCAGATCGCGAGCGAGGTGAAGTCATGAGCGCCGCCGGGCCGCCCCAAGGCGCGAAGGCCCCCTCGGGGGGCAGAGAGCCGCACGCAGTGGGCGAGCGTGGGGGCGCACCGTGAGTGACCGTGTACTCATGCAATCGATCGCCCGGATGGTGCCTGCGGGGTCGCGCGTGCTCGATCTGGGCTGCGGCGACGGTGCGCTGCTCGATCTGCTCAAACGCGAGCGCGGTTGCACCGGCTATGGCGTCGAGATTGCCGACGCCAACGTGCTGGCCTGCATCCAGCGCGGCGTCGACGTGATCCAGTTGAACCTGGACGAAGGCCTGGCCCTGTTCGACGACAACAGCTTCGACGTGGTCCTGCAGATCGACACCCTGCAGCACCTGCGCAACACCGAGACCATGCTGGTCGAAACCGCACGCGTGGGGCGGGTGGGCATCGTGGCCTTTCCCAATTTCGCGCACTGGCCCAATCGACTGGCGGTGCTGCGCGGGCGCATGCCGGTCACGCGCCGCCTGCCTTACCAGTGGTACGACACGCCCAACATCCGCGTGGGCACCTTCAAGGACTTCGAGGTGCTGGCCACCAAGAACCGGCTGTCCATCCTGGATGCCTTTGGCCTGCAGGATGGCGGCGAGGTGCGCTTCCTGCCCAACGCGCGCGCTGCCACCGCCGTCTTCCGCTTCGAGCGGGGCTGAGGCACGCGATGCGCGAAGGGGTGAAACCGGACCCAGCCCGCGACGCCGCCGAGGCTGCGGCAGGTCTGGTGCCTTTCGGCCAGGCGCTGCGCTTCTGGCTCAAGCTCGGGTTCATCAGCTTCGGCGGGCCGGCGGGGCAGATCGCCATCATGCACCGCGAGCTGGTGGAGCGCCGGCGCTGGATCTCCGAGCGCCGCTTCCTGCACGCTCTCAACTACTGCATGCTGCTGCCCGGCCCCGAGGCGCAGCAGCTGGCCACCTATCTGGGCTGGCTGATGCACCGCACCTGGGGGGGTGTCCTGGCGGGGCTGCTGTTCGTGCTGCCCTCGCTCGTGATCCTGATCGCCCTGAGCGGGGTCTACATGGCCTGGGGCCACCTGCCCGCGGTGGCGGGGTTCTTCTACGGCATCAAGCCGGCGGTCGCGGCCATCGTGCTGCAGGCGGTCTGGCGCATCGGCTCACGCACCTTGCGGCACCCGCGCCAGGTGCCCGCGCTGTGGGCCATCGCGCTGGGCAGCTTCGTCGCGATCGCGGTGCTGGAGATTCCCTTCCCCTGGGTGATCGGCGCGGCGGCCCTGGCCGGGGCCCTGGGTGCGCGCTGGCTGCCCGGGCAATTCGCGACCACGGGCGGTGGCCACGCTTCGAAGGGGCTGGCCGCGGGAGCGGCCCTGATCGACGACGACACCCCGACGCCCGAACACGCGCGCTTTCACCGGGCTCGCCTGGCGCGCGTGCTGGCCGCAGGCCTGGCCTTGTGGCTGCTGCCCATGGGCCTGCTGCTGGCGACCCAAGGCTGGCAGGGCGCACTCACGCAGATGGCGTGGTTCTTCAGCAAGGCGGCGATGCTCACCTTCGGCGGCGCCTATGCGGTGCTGCCCTATGTGTACCAGGGGGCCGTCGAGCATTACCAGTGGCTGTCGGGCCCGCAGATGATCGACGGCCTCGCGCTGGGCGAGACCACGCCCGGCCCCCTGATCATGGTGGTGGCCTTCGTGGGCTTCGTGGGCGGCTGGCTGCGGCAGGTGCTGGGCCCGGACGCCGTCTTCCTCGGGGGTGTGGTCGCGGCCTGCGTCGTGACCTGGTTCACCTTCCTGCCCTCCTTCATCTTCATCCTGGCGGGCGGGCCGCTGGTGGAGTCCACCCACGGCCAGCTGAAGTTCACCGCGCCGCTCACCGCCATCACGGCGGCCGTGGTCGGCGTGATCGCCAGCCTGGGGTTGTTCTTCATCGGCCATGTGGCGCGGGGTCCGGCAGGGGCGGACTTCATGGCCCTGGGCCTGATGGCCCTCGGGCTGTGGGCACTTCTGCGCTGGCAGTGGGGCGTCATGACCGTGATCGCCGTGTGCGGTGCCGCCGGCCTCGTGGTGCGCCTGGCGGCCGGGGTCTAGGTTTCGACTCTCGCCCCCGCGTGGCCCGGCGTGTCACAAAGCTTGCGCCGGCGCCCTTGGCCCGTCTACCGTGCAAGGCATTCCCACGCCCGAGTCACGTCATGAGCGGCAGCATTTCCGTCGGCCCCCTGCCTCCCCTGGTGCCCTCCACCTCGGTGCCGCTGCACCCGCCGCTGCGGCCGCCCCTGGGCGCCGCGCCCGCGCCTGACGGTACCGCCTTCCAATCGCTGCTGGCGGGCTCGCCGGCGCCTGTCGTCGCGGCATCGCCGTCTCCCTGCCTCGACCCTGGCGGCCCGGCCCGGATGGCGGGCCTCGTGCCCACCGCCAGCCGCTTGCCAGTCGCACCCGGGGCCCAGGCCATCGGCCGCATCCTGGCGGGTGCCGACCTCTCGATGGCCGCTTGGCCGGCCCCCGCACAGGGCGGTGTGTCGGTCGTCGCCGCCTCGGCGGCGACGATGGAGGCGGTGCGACCCGTGGCCCCTGCCGGCATGGCGGCCACCCACCGTCTGCTGTCGTCCTTCCTGTGACGCGCCGGCCATGCTGCTCAAGCCCGAGACCGCTCACGCCGACACCGCCAGGGGCCTGCCCGAGCTGTCCCTGACCGATGCCCTGGCCAGCGCACAGGAGGTCGCCGCCGAAGCCGCTGCACGCTTCAACCGCCTCATGCCCCGGGTGGTGCGCCGGGTGCTGGGCGAGGGCGAGCAGGCGCAGCAGGCCCTGCAGACCGGCGGCTTCGTGCTGGACGACGCCGTCATCGTGATGCGCCTGAACTCCGACTCCTCGATGCTCGAGTTCTTCTGCGACATCGGTCAACCCCAGCCCCAGACCCACGAGGCCAACTTCCGAACCGCCTTGCAGATGAACCTGTGCCGCACCCACCCCGGCGTGACCTTCGGCCTGCACCCGGAGTCGGGCCGCCTGGTGGCCACCAGCGCCATGCACATGATGCTGTTCGCGGACGACGAGGTCTGCTTCAACGCCCTGCAGATGCTCGCGGGCCTGGTGCGCCAGCTGCGCGCCGACCGCACCTTCCTCGTGGAGGACTGAGCGTCCGCACCCTTCGCGCCGCACTCAGCGGCGCCGCAGCCTGCCTGTCGACCGCAGGCATTCCCCTGCCGCGGGTCGGGCTTCCCCGGTGTGCGGCGGCATTCCTGAAGGCGTAAAGTGGCCAGTCTTGCTGCCACCTGACCGCCTAGACCATGAACGCACCCCTGCACCGTGAACTTCCCGCCGCGACCCTGGACGCCGCCCAAGCCCTGGACCAGGTCAGTCGCCAATGGGACGCCGACATCGTCCGCCAGCTCACCGACTACATCACCATCCCGGCCAAGTCGCCGGGCTTCGACCCCGACTGGGCCGCGCACGGCCACATCGACACCGTGCTGCGCAACACCGCGTCCTGGATCGAGGCGCAGAAGGTGCAGGGCCTGACGCTCGAGATCGTGCGCCTGCCGGGGCGCACGCCGGTGCTGTTCTTCGAGGTGGCCGCCACGCGCGCGGCCAGTGCCGGCTCCGCCCAGACCGTGCTGATGTACGGCCACCTGGACAAGCAGCCCGAGTTCACCGGCTGGCGCAGCGACCTGGGCCCCTGGACGCCCAAGTACGAGGACGGCAAGCTCTATGGTCGTGGCGCCGCCGACGACGGCTACGCCGCGTATGCCAGCATCGCCGCGGTGCAGGCCCTGAAGGCCCAGAAGGTGCCGCACCCGCGCATCGTGGGCCTGATCGAGACCTGCGAAGAATCCGGCTCCTACGACCTGCTGCCCTATGTGGACGCCCTGCGCCCGCGCCTGGGTGACGTGGGCCTGGTGATCTGCCTGGACTCGGGCGCCGGCAACTACGACCAGCTGTGGCTCACCACCTCGCTGCGCGGCATGGCCAGCGGCACGCTGAAGGTGGAGATCCTCACCGAGGGCGTGCACTCGGGCGACGCCAGTGGCCTGGTGCCGTCGAGCTTTCGCATCATGCGCCAGGTGCTGGACCGGCTGGAAGACAGCGCCACCGGCCGGCTGCTGCCCGGCAGCTTCCATTGCGAGGTGCCGGCCGACCGGCTGGCGCAGGCGCAGGCCACCGCCGCCATCCTGGGCGACGAGGTCTACAAACGCTTCCCCTGGGCGCACTACGACTGTGGCGGCTCGATGCAGTCGATGCTGCCCACCACCACTGACCCGGTGCAGGCCCTGCTGAATCGCACCTGGACGCCCACCCTCAGCGTCACCGGCGCCGACGGTTTCCCCGAGCTGAAAAACGCCGGTAATGTGCTGCGGCCCTACACCGCATTTAAACTCAGCCTGCGTCTGCCGCCGCTGGTGGA
>JBEGVR010000253.1:0-3873 GCA_041178265.1 Pseudomonadota bacterium
CGTCCATTCCTTTCACTCTGCGGGCCCCACGGCGACAGGCGCGGGCACCCCGTAGGCACGGTGCGGCGCACGGGCATGGTGAACCATCAGCCGCGAAGCCGCAGGACTGTCGGCGACCGCCTCGCGCGACGAGGGCTCGCGTCCGGGACTCCATGGGCTGCGGCGTGTGCCGTCAGTCGATCAGCTTGTTCTTGAGGGCGTAGTAGGTGAGATCGCTGTTGGAGGCCAGGCTCATCTTTTCCATCAGGCGGGTGCGGTACGTACTGACCGTCTTGACCGACAGGGACAGGGCCCGGGCGATGTCGCCCGCGGTCTCGCCCTTGGCCAGCTTGAGGAACACCTGGAACTCGCGCTCGGACAATTGCTCGTGGGGCGCGCCGCCCTCCTTGCGATTGAGCTGCTGCGCGAGCAGTTCCGCGACCGCGGGTGAAATGTAGCGACGGCCCAGGGCAATGGTGCGGATCGCGTTGACGATCTCTATGGGCTCACATTCCTTGTTCAGGTAGCCGCTGGCGCCCTGGCGGATCAGGTTCATCGCGTAGTGCTCCTCGGGGTAGCCCGAGAGGATCAGGATGCCGACGTCGGGCGCCTTGGCGCGGATCATGCCCAGGGCGTCGATGCCGCTTTGGCCCGGCATGGACAGGTCCATCACGAGCACGTCGAGTTCGGTGGTGCGCACGAGGTCGATGGCCTCGCGTCCACTGGCTGCCTCGCCCACCACCCGCAGGTCCACCTGCTCGGAGAAAAACTGCTTGAGCCCTGAACGCACGATGGCGTGGTCATCCACGATGCCGACTTTGATCATGTCCGTTCTCTTTCCATCACGGCTGCCCTTAGCCTTGCACGTACCCAAATGGGTCCGTTCGCAAGGACGAAATCATGAATTCTATGCACTTGGAATCCACAATTCAGTCATTCTGATGCATTCCCCCGATCGGGCCATCCCGCCAGGCCGCTGGCGCACCGTGCGCCGTGCGATCACGCGCAGGGCGCACGCGCACTGTCCTACAGGCCCGCCCCGCGCGCACCTACCCGCTTTCAGGTGCGGCGCCGATCTAGGACGGCTGACCTACAGCCTTACGCTGGTGCGGTCCTGCAATGACACGCTTGGTGAGAGGCACTCCATGAACGAACGCCGACAGTCCCCCGAAGCCCGCGCCGCCTGGTCGCAGGCTGCCACCGCCCCGGGCGCTGGCGGCAGCCTGCTGGAAAGCACGCGCGAATTCGCCGCGCAGGCCCTGGAGCAGGCGGCCGAGAAAATGCGCAGCCTGCGCGAAGGCATGTCTGGCACCGCCGATGCCGCACAGCGCAGGATGCACCGCTATGCGGGCGCCACCTCGCGCTACGTCGCCGACCAGCCGATGCGCGCGGCGCTGATCGCGGCCGGCATCGGCGCGCTGGTGGCGGCCGCCGTCCTGCTGGCGCGCCGTCGGGGCAACCGTTACTGATCCCCCGGGCGGGCCGTGGTGCTGCACCCCATCTTCTCGGTGCTGGCGCGCCGCCCGGATCTGGTGCTGGACCACCTTGCTGGTTATGGCGCACTCACGCGCGAAGAGGTCCTGACCACCGGCACCGCACTCGTGCGGCGCGCCATCGCCGGGGCCATCGCGGTGTGCGCCTTCCTGGTCTTCCTCGTGCTCGCAGGCGTGGCCGCGATGCTCGCCGCCCTCCAGGCGCAGTTCCACTGGATGCTGCTGCTCGTACCTGGCACCGCACTGGCACTGTCGCTGGTGGCCTTCCTGCAGGCGCGGCAGCGGCTGCCACAGGGCGCGCTGACGCAGCTGCGCGCGCAGCTGCAAGCCGACATCGACACCCTGCGCACGCTGGGGGCGGCATGATCCCCGGCGGGCCCGCCGAGAGCAGCAGCGCCAGTGAGCGCCTGGCCCGCACGCGCCTGGCCATCCTCGACTACCTCCAGGAGCGGCAGGCTGGCACACGCACCCGGGCGGACGCCCAGGACGGGCCGCGGCACGCGGGCTCAGGCTGGCGCGGCCTGCGCGAAGCCGGCCAGCGCTATTGGCATGGCCATCCCGCGCGCCTGGTTGTCCGGCTGGCCGCACCCCTGCTGGCGCACTGGGGCCGGCGCCACCCGCTCGCCTTCATCGGGATCGCTGCCGCGGCTGGCGCCTTGCTGCTGCTCGCGCGGCCCTGGCGCCTCATCTCGGCCACCGGCCTGCTGGTCGCCGCCCTCAAATCCCCCCACCTGGCTTCGCTGGCGATGACCGCGCTCGCCTCGGGCCGGGCCGGCCTGCGCAGGCGGCCGCGCCCCTGACGGCGCCCCCTTTAATTCCCCACGACCTTCAAGGAGCTTCACATGACCCCCGCACGCACGCTTCGCCCCCTGCGCCTGCTGGCCCTGGCCAGTGCCACCGGCCTGTGCATCCTCGGCACCGGCTGCGCCGTGATGCGCGGACAGAGCACCGTGGGCAGCTACATCGACGACACCACCATCACGGCGGCCGTCAAGGCCAGGCTGCTGGAGGACAAGACCACGGGCGGGTTGTCGATCAATGTCGATTCGCTCAATGGCACCGTGGCCCTGTCGGGGTTCGCGACCTCCGACGCCGAGAAGCAGCGTGCCGAGGCCATCGCCCGCGAAGCCAAGGGCGTGAAGGCCGTGCGCAACAACCTGGTCGTACGGCCGCCCACCCGCTGAGGCCGCGGCATCCACGGGTCGCACGCCCGCCAGCCGGTGTGCGGAATCAGGGTTTACCCGGGTGATGATTGATTGGATCAATCAATTGCCACCCCACTAGAGTCGGGGCATGACTGCACGCCGACCCAACCTGATCTACATCGTGGCCGACGACCTGGGCTTTGCCGACCTGGGCTGCTATGGCGGGCGCGAAGCCCGCTTCGGCCCGGTCTCGCCCGTCCTGGACAGCCTCGCCGCCAAGGGGCTGCGCTTCACCGAGGGCTACGCCAATTCACCGGTGTGCTCGCCCACGCGCTTTGCCATCATGACCGCGCGCTACCAGTACCGCCTGCGTGGCGCCGCCGAGGAACCGATCAACAGCCGGGCCCGCCATAGCACCACGCTGGGCCTGCCCACCGACCATCCCACGATGCCCTCGCTGCTGCGGGACGCCGGCTACCGCACCGCCCTCATCGGCAAATGGCACCTGGGGTACCCGCCCACCTTCGGCCCGCTGCGTTCGGGCTACGAAGAATTCTTCGGGCCCATGGCGGGCGGCGTCGACTACTTCAACCATGCAGCCAGCACCGGCGTGCATGACCTGTGGGCTGGCGAAGAACAGAAGGAAGAAGAGGGCTACCTGACGGACCTGCTCTCGCGCCGCGCAGTGGATTTCATCGACCGCATGGCCAGACAGGACGCGCCCTTCCTCCTGAGCCTGCACTACACCGCGCCCCACTGGCCCTGGGAAACGCGCGACGACGCGCACCTCGCACCCGACCTGCGCGGCAAGCTGTTTCACCTCGATGGCGGCAACATCCACACCTACCAGCGCATGATCCACCACATGGACGAAGGCATCGGGTGGGTCATGGACGCCCTGCGCCGCCACGGCATGGCCGATGACACGCTGGTGATCTTCACCAGCGACAACGGCGGCGAGCGCTTCTCCGACAACTGGCCCCTGGTCGGCGGCAAGATGGACCTGACCGAAGGCGGCATCCGCGTGCCCTGGATCGCCCACTGGCCCGCGGTGATCGGCCCGGGCCGCACCACGCGCCAGCATTGCCTCAGCATGGACTGGTCGGCCACCTTCCTGGAGGCCGGCGGCGCGCGGCCCGACCCCGCCTACCCGCTGGACGGCGTGTCGCTGATGCCGGTGCTCTCTGCGTCCGGCCGCGAGTTCGACCGCCCCATGCACTGGCGCATGAACCACCGCAGCCAGCGCGCCGCGCGCT
>JBEGVR010000254.1:0-12130 GCA_041178265.1 Pseudomonadota bacterium
CGTCTGGACGTGGTGATTCGCAACGCCATCAACGACGGCACCATCATCGGACCGCGCTACCTGGCGGCCAGCCAGGAGATCACCGTGCCGGGTGGCCTGGGAGACACCACCGCGCCGCACCTGCCGCAGCCCGAATTTGCGTTCGGTGCGGTGGTCAGCGGGGCGGAGGAGATGCGCCGCTGCGTGCGCATGTTCTGCAAGTACGGCGTGGACTCGCTGAAGATCAACCTGTCGGGGGAGTCGATCACCGGCATGTCCTCGGAGATGAGCCAGTTCACCGAGGAGGAGATCCGCGTCTGCGTGGAGGAGGCCAAGGCCTGGGGCAAGCGGGTGGCCGCGCACGCCCGCTCCACCTGGTCGATCAAGCAATGCGTGAAGCAGGGCATCGAGGTGATCTACCACGCCAGCTTCGCTGACGAAGAAGCGCTGGACCTGCTGGAGGCGAACAAGTTCAAGCATTTCATTGCCCCGGGTCTGGCCTGGCTGATCAACACCTGCCACCACGCCAGCGAGTGGGGCCTCACGCCCGAGGTGACCCGCAAGATGGGTTACCACCGCGAGCTGGAGGCGGCCATCGAGAGCATGAAGGGCATGCGCCGGCGCGGCATCCGCATCCTGCCCGGGGGCGACTACGGCTTTGCCTGGACGCCGCACGGCACCAACGCGAAAGACCTGGAGTACTTCGTGAAGTACATCGGCATGAGCACGATGGAGGCGCTGCTGTCGGCCACCGCCTGGGGCGGTCCGATGATGAAGATGGGCAAGGAGCTGGGCTACATCCGCGAGGGGTGCCTGGCCGACATCCTGCTGATCGACGGCGACCCGCTGGCCGACATCACCGTGCTGCAGGACCAGGCCCGCATCCTGGCAGTGATGAAGGACGGCGAATTCCACCGGGCGCCGCCGGTGCGCCAGGCGCGTGCCACGCGCTGGGCGGCCTGAGCGTAGCGGAGGGCACACGACATGGCAGCGATCCACGAAACCCTGTTCAACAACGTGCGCATCCTGGACGGCACGGGCCAGCTGCCCTATGGCGGCAGCGTGCGCGTGCGTGGCAACCGCATCGTGCAGGTCAGTCGCAGCGGCGGGAGCGCCAGCGCGGGCGACGCGCTGGTGGTGGACGCCGGCGGCGCGACGCTGATGCCCGGCATGACCGAGGCGCACACGCATTTCTCCTGGAACGACGCGGCCACGCTCTCGGGCATCCAGACCATGCCGCTGGAGGAGCACGTGCTGTGGTCGGCCAAGGTGGCCCACAACTACCTCAAGGCCGGCTTCACCTCCTGCCTGGGCGCAGCCTGCGCCAAGCCGCGGCTGGACGTGGTGGTCCGCAACGCGATCCAGAGCGGCCAGATCCCGGGCCCGCGCTACCTGGCCGCCAGCCAGGAGATCACGGTGCCGGGGGGCCTGGGCGACGAGATGCTGCCGCACCTGCCGTTTCCGGAGTTCAGCTTCGGGGTGGTGGTCAACGGCGCCGACGACCTGCGGCGCGTGACGCGCACCTTCCTGAAATACGGGGTGGACTCGGTCAAGCTCAATTTGTCGGGTGACAACTTCGTGCCTGGGGCCGACGCCAAGACCACCTGGATGACCGATGCCGAGGTGGCCGCCTGTGCCGAGGAGGTGCACATGCGCGGCAAGCGCATCATCGTGCACGCCCGCTCCTGCGCCAGCGTCAAGCAGGCGCTGCGTCACGGCATCCGCCTGATCTACCACGCCAGCTTCACCGACACCGAGGCGCTGGACATGCTGGAGGCCGCACGCGACGAGGTGTTTGTCGTGCCGGGCATCGGCATCCTGTACGCCCTGCTGCACGAGGCCGAGCCCTGGGGCGTGACCCACGCGCAGGCGGTGGCCATGGGCTACGAGGAGGAGTGGGGCGCCGCCTGCGAATCGCTCAAGGCGATGCACCGCCGGGGCGTGCGGGTGCTGCCCGGCGGCGACTACGGCTTTGCCTTCAACCCGCACCTGCAGAACGCCCGCGACCTGGAGCTGTTCGTGAAGTACCTGGGCTTCACGCCCATGGAGGCGATCCAGGCCTGCACGCTGCGCGGCGGTCAGGTGATGATGCAGCCGCACCAGCTGGGTCTGGTCAAGGAGGGGTACCTGGCCGACCTGCTGCTGATGGATGGCGACCCGCTGGCCAACCTTTCGATCCTGCGCGACCCCAAGCGCATCCTGGCGGTGATGACGGACGGCGCCTTTGCCAAGGAGCCGCCGGTGGCCCGCGCCCGTGCCTGGGAAATGGCGGCATGAGCGCCGGACGTGGGGGCCCGTCATGAAGTGGGACGCGCGCACCTGGGCCTGGCTGCTGATCGGCGGGCCGCTGGCGGTGTTCTCGCTGTGGGCGATGGTGGACAACACGCGCCTGTATTTCGTGACCCTGCTCAATGGCCTCACGCTGGCGTCGCTGTACTTCATCGTGGCCAGCGGCTTCACCCTGGTCTTCGGCCTGATGCGCAACGTCAACCTGGCGCACGGATCGCTCTACCTGCTGGGGGGCTACGTGGGCTTCTTCGTGGCCGAGAAGACCGGCTGGTGGGTGCTGGCCCTGGCGGCCGGTTTCCTGGCGGCGGCGGTGGCCGGCCTGCTGCTGCAGGTGCTGGTGCTGCGGCACATGCAGGGCCAGGACCTGCGCCAGACCATGGTGACGATCGGCCTGTCCATCGTGGTGGCCGACCTGCTGATGTGGGGCTTTACCGCGCAGGTGCACCAGATGGAAGCGCCCGAATGGCTGCAGGGCCCGCTGCGCAATTTGCCCTTGATCAAGGCGTATTCGGCGTACCGCCTGAGCCTGCTGGGCTTTGGCGTGGCCATCGGTGTCTTCCTGTGGTGGCTGCTCACGCGCACCACCGTGGGCGCCATGATCCGCGCCGGCGTGGACGACCGGCAGATGCTGGCTGCTTCGGGGGTGAACGTGAACCTGGTGTTCGCGATGACCTTCATGCTGGGGGCGGGGCTGGCGGGATTGGGCGGGGTGATCGGCGCGGTCGAACTGTCCATGGTGCCGGGCGAGGACACGCGGCTGCTGCTGGCGTCGCTGATCGTGGTGATCGTGGGCGGCATGGGCAGCGTGGTGGGCGCCGCCGTGGGCGCGGTGATCCTGGGCCTGGCGGAGACCTACGGCCTGGCCTACGCGCCCACCTACAGCGTGGTCTTCACCTTCGTCATCCTGATCCTCGTGCTGGCCTTCCGGCCGCGCGGCATTTTGGGGAAACCGGCATGAGCGCCGCCGGGCCGTCCCAAGGCGCGAAGGCCCCCTCGGGGGGCAGGGAGCCACACGCAGTGGGCGGACGTGGGGGCCTGTCATGAGCGCCGCCCAGTGGCGCCGTGCGATGAACGGCGGGCTGCGTGCGTCCTCGCGCAGTGACGCGGCGCGGCTGGCGGCGCGCGCCGTGGCGGTGACACCTGCGGTGCCAGCCGCGCCCGATCCCTATGCCGACAGCGACGCCCCGCGCTGGCTCAAGTTCCTCTGGCGCACGCTCTCGCCGCGCCATGTGTTCACGCTGGCCCTGGTGCTGTTGTTCCCGTGGGTGGCCACGCCCTTCTTCACCTTCCAGGTGGCCGCGCAGGCGCTGCTGCTGGGGACGATCGCGCTGTCGCTCACCTTCCTCGGGGGCTATGGCGGCATGGTGTCGCTGGCGCAGATGTCGGTGGCCGGGATGGCGGGGTATGCCCTGGCCATCTTCGGGGCCAGCAGCACGCCGATCAGCCTGGGCTGGCCCTGGTGGCTGGCGGTGCTCGTCGCGCTCCTCGTGGCCACGGCCTGCGCCACGGTCATCGGCTGGCTGTCGGTGCGCACCGAAGGCATCTACACCATCATGATCACGCTGGCCTTCGGCGTGGCCTTTTATTACCTGGTGCTGCAGAACTACACGGTGTTCAACGGCTTCCAGGGCTTTCAGCGGGTGTACCCGCCCGAGGTCTTTGGCCTCAACTGGCGCGAGCCGGTGCCCTTTTACTTCCTGTGCCTGTTCTGGGCGATGGTGGCTTACCTGGCCGTCAAGTGGCTGGTGCGCACGCCCTTCGGCGTTGCGCTGCAGGGGGTGCGTGACAACCCGCGCCGCATGGCGGCCCTGGGCTTTGACGTGGTGGCGCACCGCGTGGCCGCCTACGCGGTGGCCGGGCTCATGGCCGCCGTGGGCGGCGTGCTGCTGGTCTGGTACAACGGCCTGATCACCCCCGGCTCCGTCAACACCGGCTGGCAGATCAACATCCTGGTGATTGCGGTGCTGGGCGGCATGCGCCATCCCATCGGCGCCTTTCTTGGCGCGATCGTGTTCGTGCTGCTGCAGACCTTCGCGATCGACATGATCGACCGCGAGCGCTTCAACCTCGTGATCGGCGTGGTGTTCCTCGCCATCGTCCTGTTTTCCCCCGACGGCCTGCTCGGACTGTGGGCGAAGCTTCGCTCCCGCTTCGGCCCGAACCAGACCGTCACTTCCCCGCAACGTCGACATTGAAAAAGGAGACGACAGTGAAAGTGAGCAAACGGATCTGGATACGCTCGGTGGTCGGAGCAGCGGCAGCTGCGGCGTTCACCGGACTGGTGTGGGCGCAGGGCGCGCCCATCAAGATAGGCGTGCTGGCCACGCTAGAGGGCCCCTTCGCGGCTGGCGGTGCCGACGGCATGCGCGGCGCCGAGCTGGCGATCAAGCAGCGAGGCGGCATGGTCGCCGGCCGCAGGATCGAGATGGTCAAGGCGTCCTCCAACGCCAACCCCGACGTCGCCGTCAACTCGGTGCGCAAGCTGGTCGAGCAGGACAAGGTGGACATCGTGGTCGGCCCGCTGTCCGGCGGCGAGGGCATCGCGGTCAAGGACTACTCCAAGACCCAGCCCAACATGACCTTCATCAACGGCGGCTCCGGCGCGCAGGCCACCACGCTGCAGAACCCCAGCCCCAACTTCTTCCGCTTTAACACCGAGGGCGCCCAGTGGATGGTCGGTCTGGGCAAGGCGGCCATGGACAAGGGCTACAAGCGCGTGATGGTGATCGCCGAGGACTACGCCTTCCCCTATTCGCAGGTGCAGGGCTTCATGTCCGAGTACTGCAAGCTGGGCGGCAAGGTGCCGACCAAGGCCTGGGTGCCCCTGGGCGGCAAGGACTACTCGTCGGTGATCGCCCGCATCCCGAAAGACGTGGACGCGCTGCTGGTGGTGCTGGGCGGTGCCGACGCGGTCAACTTCCTGAACCAGTACGAAGCGGCCGGCGGCGACAAGCCCCTCATGGGTGGCTCGATCACGGTCAGCCAGGACGTGCTGAACTACCGCGGCAAGCGGCGTGACTCGCTGGTGGGCACGATGTCGGCAGGCCCCTACGCCGACAGCTTCGACGGCGCAGAGTGGCGTGCCTTCGTGGCCGACTACCAGCGCAACTACCCGGTGTCGGCCGGCGGCTACCCCAGCCCCAGCCTGTTCGCGCTGGTCTACTACACCAACATGAAGGCGGCGCTGGACGCGCTGGATACGGTCAAGGGTGACCTCTCCGGCGGGCAGGCCAAGTACCGCGAGGCCCTGTCCAAGCTGGAGCTCAAGATGCCCACCGGCACCGTCAAGCTCGACAGTAACCGCCAGGCCATCGGCACCACCTTCGTGACCGAAGTGGTCAAGGACAGCCGGGGTGAACTCACCACCCGCGTGCTGCGCAAGGTGGACAACGTGGACCAGATGCTGGGCATGAAGCGCGAGGAGTTCCAGATGGGCTCTCGTGACGTGCCGGCCTGCCCCTGAGGGCGGACCGGACCCGATGGCGCACGCTGGCTGACCCCCGATGGCCTCGATCACGCACGTGCGAACCGCTTCCCGCGCGCCGGCTCCGGCCGGCGCCGGGGCGCTGGGTCGTGCACCGCTGGCGTCTTCGGACGCGCTGGTGCTGCACGGCGTGACCCGGGCCTTCGGTGCGCTGCGCGCCGTGGACGACGTGTCGTTCGCGGTGGGCGCAGGCCAGAAGTACGCCGTCCTCGGCTCCAATGGCGCGGGCAAGACGACCTTGTTCAACGCCATCACCGGGGACTTCCCGCCCACTGCCGGGCGGATCGAATTTTTCGGCGAGGACATCACGGCGCTGCCGCCCCATGAACGCATCCGCAAGGGGCTGCGGCGCACCTACCAGTCCTCGCTGCTGTTTCGCGACCTGTCGGTGCGGGACAACCTGTTCCTGGCCGTACGCGGCGTGGCCAGCGGGCGCTTCGGCATGTGGCGCCCGGGCGCGGCCCATCCCTCGCGCCTGGCCACCGAAGACCTGCTGGAGCGCGTGCGCCTGTCGCATATCGCCAACGAGCCGGTGGCCAACCTGGCCCACGGCCAGCAGCGCCAGCTGGAGATCGGCATGGCGCTGGCGGGCGCGCCCCGCCTGATCCTCTTTGACGAGCCGGTCGCGGGCCTGTCGCCCGCCGAGCGCCGTGAGCTGGTGATGCTGCTGACCTCGCTGCCTGCGCACATGAGCTTCGTGATCATCGAGCACGACCTGGACATCGCGCTGCGGGTGTCGCAGCGCGTGACCGTGATGCACAACGGCCGCGTCCTGCGGCACGGCACGCCCGCCGAGATCGAGTCCGATCCGCAGGTGCAGGCCCTCTACATGGGAGGGCGGCACTGATGGCGTGGTTCGGCCGTGACCGGGGCGAGTCGCCTGCACGTGAAACACGTGAGGCGCGTGGCACCCGAGATACGCGCGGGCAGGCCCGCCGTACGCCCCTGCTGGAAGTGCAGGGGCTGGACGTCTACTACGGGCGCGCCCATGCCCTGCAGGGCGTGAGCCTCAGCCTGGACGAGGGCGTCCTGGGCATCGTGGGGCGCAACGGCATGGGCAAGACCACGCTGTGCAACGCCATCACCGGCCTGGTGCCGGGCAGCGGCAGCGTGAAGCTGGCGGGCGAGGAGATCCTGGGCCGCAGCCCCCACGAGATCACGCGACGCGGCATCGCCTACGTGCCCCAGGGCCGGCGCGTCTGGCCTTCGCTGTCGGTGGACGAAACGCTGCGCCTGGTGGCCCGCCACCGGCGCGAGGTGGACCGGGTGTACGCGATGTTCCCGCGCCTGGCCGAGCGCAAGGGCAATGGCGGCTCGCAGCTGTCCGGTGGCGAGCAGCAGATGCTGGCGATCGGACGCGCGCTGCTGCTGGAGCCGCGCCTGCTGGTGATGGACGAGCCCTCCGAGGGCCTGGCCCCGGTGATCGTGGAGCAGGTGGCGCAGTCCCTGCGCGAGCTGGGGCGTGATGGTGCGATCGCGGTGCTGCTGATCGAGCAGAACCTGGGCGTGGCCACCAGCGTGGCGGACCGCATCGGGATCATGGTCAACGGCCGCATCGCGCAGGAGATGCCGGCGGGCGAGCTGGCGGCCAACCGGGAGCTGCAGGAGCGGCTGCTGGGGGTGCGTTCGCACGGCGACGACGAGCCGGCGTCCAGCGCCGAGGCGGCGCCGCAAGACCCGGCGGGCGATCAGGGGGTGCGCGTGCTCACCGTGATGCGCGCCCACGGAGAGGGCATGCCGTCGATGGACGACCTGGCGCCGCGCGCGGTGCGGGGCTACAACCGCTGGAACGCGGGTGCGCCCACCGCGCCGGTGACGGACCGGCCCTTGCAGGCCGAGGGGCCGGGGGCGATGGCCTCCGCATCGTCTCCGACGACGGCCGCCGCGACCGATGCACTGCGCGACATGCCCGCCCGGCCCGCGCTTGTCTTTGATTTCCCGGTGGCGGCCACCAGCGGCCGTGCCGCCTACGTGGCCGGCACCTTCGACACCAAGGGCCGCGAGCTGTTCTACATGCGCCAGTGCCTGGAGCGCCTGGGCCTGCGGGTGGTGACGGTGGACCTGTCCACCAGCGGCCGCACCTCCACCGCCAGCGTGCACCCGCGCGAGGTGGCGCGCCACCATCCCGGCGGTGAATCGGCCGTCTTCACCGGCGACCGGGGCCACGACGTGGGCGCGATGGCGCTGGCCTTCGAGCGCTTCGTGCTGACCCGGCGCGACCTTGGGGGGCTGATCTCCGCCGGCGGATCGGGCGGCACCACGCTGGCCACCGCCGCGATGCGCGCCCTGCCGGTGGGCGTGCCCAAGGTGATGGTGTCCACCATGGCCAGCGGCGACACCCGGCCCTATGTGGGGCCCAGCGACATCTGCATGATGTATTCGGTCACCGACGTGCAGGGCCTCAACCGCATCAGCGTGCACGTGCTGGCCAACGCGGCGCACGCCCTGGCCGGCATGATCACCCACCCCGCGACGGCGCTGCAGGCCACCAAGCCGGCGATCGGGCTGACCATGTTCGGCGTGACCACGCCCTGCGTGCAGGCGGTCACCAAGTTGCTGGACGCGGATTTCGACTGCCTGGTCTTTCACGCCACCGGGGTGGGCGGGCAGTCCATGGAGAAGCTGGCCGACTCCGGGATGCTGGAGGGCGTGATCGACGTGTCCACCACCGAGATCGCCGACGAGATCGCGGGGGGCACGCTGTCCGCGGGCCCCAACCGCCTGGACGTGTTCGCGCGGCATGCGCTGCCCTGGGTCGGGTCGTGCGGCGCGCTGGACATGGCCAACTTCGGCGCCTGGGAGTCCGTGCCCGAGCGTTTCCGCGAGCGGCGCCTGTACAAGCACAACCCCACCGTCACGCTGATGCGCACCACCGCCGACGAATGCCGCGCGATCGGCGAGTTCCTGGTGACCAAGCTCAACGCCATGCGCGGGCCGGTGCGTTTCCTGATTCCCGAGGGCGGGGTCTCGGCCATCGACCGGCCGGGGCAGCCCTTTCACGACCCGCAGGCCGACCAGGTGCTGTTCGACACGATCGAAAAGGGTTTTCGCGGCGGGGTCGATCGCAAGCTGGTGCGCCTGCCCCATCACATCAATGACGAAGCCTTCGCCCAGGCGCTGGTGGCGGCCTGGCACGAGGTGTCGGCCAGCCGCCTCGCGCGGCGCGCCTGAGCGGGGCCCCCGACGGAGTCAAAGCACGATGCCCAGGATCGCACGGACTGAAATTCTCAAGCGCCTGCGCGCCAAGGTGGCGCGCGGCGAGCCCATCATCGGCGGCGGTGCCGGCACGGGCCTGTCGGCCAAGTGTGAAGAGGCCGGCGGCATCGACCTGATCGTGATCTACAACTCCGGCCGCTACCGCATGGCGGGTCGCGGGTCGCTGGCGGGCCTGCTGGCCTACGGCAATGCCAACGAGATCGTGTGCGACATGGCCCGCGAGGTGCTGCCCGTGGTGCGCCACACCCCGGTGCTGGCCGGGGTGAACGGCACCGACCCCTTCATGATCCCGGACCAGTTCCTGCGCCGGCTGATCGACCTGGGGTTTTCGGGTGTGCAGAATTTTCCGACCGTGGGCCTGATCGACGGCACCTTCCGGGCCAACCTCGAAGAGACCGGCATGGGCTACGGCCTGGAGGTGGACCTCATCGCGCGCGCGCGGGCGATGGACCTGCTGACCACGCCCTATGTTTTCAACGAGGACGAGGCCAAGGCCATGGCAAAGGCCGGTGCCGACATCGTCGTGTGTCACATGGGCCTGACCACGGGCGGCGCGATTGGCGCCCACACCGCCCTGACCCTGGCCGACTGCGTGGAACCGATCAAGGCCTGGACGGCGGCGGCGCGTGCGGTCAACCCCGAGGTGCTGGTGCTGTGCCACGGCGGACCGATCGCCACGCCCGACGACGCCCGCTACATCCTGGACCAGTGCCGGGGCTGCGACGGCTTCTACGGCGCCAGCTCGATGGAGCGGCTGCCGACCGAGCAGGCGCTGACGACCACCACGCAGGCCTTCACCCGCCTGCGCCGCACCCCCTGAGTGGCCCGGATGCCCTGGACACTGGATTGAAATTTTGAAGAGACAACGAGGAGACCCACCATGACCGGTGCTGATTTCGGAAGCTTCATCCTCGGCCTGATCGTCGTGGCCATCGTGGTGGCCATTGCGGTGTGGCTGCTGCACTGGCTGTACCTGCGCAGCTCCAAGGAGCGCGCCTTCGTGCGCACCGGCCTGGGCGGGCAGAAGGTGGTGCTCGATGGCGGCGCCTTCGTGCTGCCCATCGTGCACGACGTGATCCCGGTGAACATGAACACCCTGCGCCTGGAGGTGAGCCGCGGCCGCGACAAGGCGCTGATCACCAAGGACCGCATGCGGGTGGACGTGATCGCCGAGTTCTATGTGCGCGTGGCGGCCAGCCCCGACAGCGTGGCCGCCGCCGCCCAGACCCTGGGCCTGCGCACCATGGAACCCGAGCAGCTCAAGGAGCTGGTGGAGGGCAAGTTCATCGACGCCCTGCGCACGGCCGCGGCCGAGATGACCATGGAGGAACTGCACGAGAAGCGGGGCGCCTACGTGCGGCGGGTGCGCGAGGCGGTGGCCGAGGACCTGACCAAGAACGGCCTGGAGCTGGAGGCGGCGTCGTTGACCCAGCTGGACCAGACTTCGATGGAGTTCTTCAACCCCAGCAACGCCTTCGACGCCGAGGGCCTGACCCGCCTCACCGAGCAGATCGAGCGGCGCAAGAAGCAGCGCAACGACGTGGAGCAGGACACCCTGATCGCGATCCGCAACAAGAACCTGGAGGCCGAGAAGCTGTCGCTGACCATCGACCTGGAGTCCGAGAGCGCCCGGCTGTCGCAGCAGCGCGAGGTCGAGATGGCCCGGGCCCGCCAGCGCGCCGAGGTGAGTACCGAGCGCGCCCAGCGCGAACAGGACGCCGAGGGCGCACAGATCGCCGCCCGCCAGGCGGTGGAGGCGGCGCGCATCCGCAGCGAACAGAGCATCGAGCAGGAGCGCATCCACAAGGAGCGCGAGATCCAGTCCGCCGAGATCGAGCGGCGCAAGGCGCTGGAGCTGGCCGAGCAGCAGCGGGCGATCGCGGTCGCGCGCGAGAGCAAGGTCCAGAGCGAGGCCCAGGCCGAGGCCGAGGAGGCCCGCGCCAAGGCGGTGACGGCCGAGGAACGGGTGTTCAGCGCCCGCGAGGTGGAGATGGCCCAGCGCAAGAAGGCCATCGACCTGATCGGCGCGCAGCAGGCCGCTGAGCGCTCGGCCCTGGAGATCACCTCCGCCGCGTCGGCCGAGAAAGAGGCCAGCAGCGACCGCGGCGTGGCGATCCGGGCCCAGGCCCAGGCCGAAGCCGAGGCCGACCAGATCCGCGCGATGGCGACCCGCGTGCGCGCCGAGATCGAGGCCGAGGCGCTGCGCATGATGAACGAGGCGCACAACGTGCTCTCGCCGGAGGCGCGCGCCTCGGCGCTGCGCATGCGGCTGGTGGAGAAGGCCGAGGCCATCATCCGAGAGTCGGTCAAGCCCATGGAGCGCATCGAGGGCATCAAGATCCTGCACGTGGACGGCCTGACCGGCGGCGGCGGGGGCGGTGGTGGGGTCGACGGCGGCAACGCCGGCTTTGCCGACAGCGTGGTCAATTCCGCGCTGCGCTTTCGGGCGCAGGCGCCGATCGTGGACCAGCTCCTGCGCGAGATCGGCCTGCAGGGCGGCGACATCGGCCGCCTGGCGGCCGGAGCCGTCGGCATGGACCCGGCGGCCCTGCCGCCGGCCAGCGACCCCGGGCGCGCGTGAGCGTAGAGAGGAACCTCTGAGGTGATCCGCATCTACGTCTCCAGCGTCATCGAGGCCAGCGCCGACACGGTGTGGGCCCGCATCCGCGACTTCAACGGCCTGCCCGCCTGGCACCCCGCCATCGCCGACAGCCGCATCGAGAACCAGCAGCCCTCCGACCGCGTGGGCTGCGTGCGGCACTTCCACACGCGCGATGGCGGCATGATCCGCGAGCGGCTGCTGGCGCTGTCCGATTTCGACTTCAGCTGCACCTACGAGATCCTGGAAAGCCCCATGGGCGTGGATCACTACGTGGCCACCCTCAAGCTCACCCCGGTGACCGACGGCGGCCGCTGCTTTGCCGAATGGAGCGCCGAGTTCGAGTGCGCCGAGGGCCGCGAGCGGGAGCTGACCGACCTGATCGGGGGCGGGGTCTTCCAGGGCGGCTTCGATGCCCTCAAGCGCCATTTCTCGGGCCGCTGACCCGCACCCGACCCGCGCTAGACCCGCACCCGACCCCCACCCGATCGCCGTGCTGCAGAAGGTCGTCCGCTCCACCATCATCGACGCGCCCATCGAGCGCGTGTGGGCGGTGCTGCGCG
>JBEGVR010000255.1:0-5239 GCA_041178265.1 Pseudomonadota bacterium
CGCCGCGCCGACGCCTCGCGCGGCTACGAGCCGCTGCTGCTCGAGTACCTGCGCCCGGTGCTGGCCGACTGCCTGCGCCATGGCATCGCCATCGTCGGCAACTTCGGCGCGGCCAACCCGCAGGGGGCGGCCCGCGCCATCCAGGGCCTGGCCACCGAACTGGGCCTGCCCGCGCCCCGCATCGGCATCGTCGAAGGTGACGACCTGTCGGACCCGCGCGGGCGCGCCTTGGTGCGCGCGCAGCTGGGCGCCGATTTCGACGAGTCGCGCTTCGTCTGCGCCAACGCCTACCAGGGCGCCTTCGAGATCGCGCAGGCCCTGCGCGCCGGCGCACAGGTGGTGGTCACTGGACGCGTGGCCGATCCGTCCCTGGTCCTGGGCCCGGCCATCGCGCACCACGGCTGGACCGCCGCCGACTGGGACGCGCTGGCTGGCGCCACGATGGCTGGCCACCTGCTCGAATGCGGCGCACAGGTCAGTGGCGGCTACTTCGCCGACCCCGGCCGCAAGGACGTGCCGGGCCTGGAGGACGTGGGGTTTCCCATCGCCGAGATCGCGGCCGACGGCAGTTGCGTCGTCACCAAGGCTGCGAACACCGGCGGCCTGGTGGACTGCCGCACCGTCAAGGAACAACTGCTCTACGAGGTGCACGACCCGGCGGCCTACCTCACACCCGACGTGGTGGCCGACATCACGGCGGCCACCGTCACGCAACTCGGGCCCGACCGGGTGCGCCTGGCCGGTGTGCGTGGGCATCCACGGCCGGCCACACTCAAGGCGCTGGCCTATTTCGACGGCGGCTGGCTGGGCGAGGCGGAGATTTCCTACGCCGGCCCCAACGCCGAGGCGCGCGCGCGCCTGGCGATGGACGTGATGCAGCGCCGCCTGGGCGGCCGCATGCCGCTGCGGTTCGACCTGATCGGCATCCTGAGCATCCTGGGCGACGACGGCAACCGCCTGCTGCAGGCCCTGCCGGCTGGCACCTCGCACGACGTGCGGCTGCGCGTGGCGGGCCGTCATGAAGACGTGCGCCAGATCGACCTGCTGTTGCGGGAAGTCACCGCCCTGTGGACCGGCGGCCCCGGCGGCGGCGGCGGCGTGCGCACCGCCAAGCGCCAGCGCCTGTCCAACCGCGCCTGCTTCATCCCGCGCGAGCAGGTGCCCGCCCGGTACTTCATGGCCTGAGGCGCACACCCCATGACGCAGATCCGTCTTTACGACCTCGCCCACGCCCGCACCGGCGACAAGGGCAACCACGCCAACATCGCGCTGATCGCCTACCGCGAGCAGGATTACCCGCTGCTGGTGCAGCAGGTGACGTGCGAGCGCGTGGCGCAGCACTTCGGCGCGCGCCGGCCGACACAGGTGCGGCGCTACCTGCTGCCCTTGCTCGGCGCGATCAACTTCGTGCTGGACGACGTGCTCGATGGCGGCGTCAACGATTCCCTGAACCTGGACATGCACGGCAAGTCGCTGTCCTTCCACCTGCTCGAGATGCGCATCGAGGCGCAAGGCACACCCCACACCACCCAGGAGACATCATGAAAACCCGTCACTTCCTCAAGACCCTGGCCGCCTGCACCCTGCTTGCCGGCAGCATGGCCGGCGCCTGGGCCCAGGGCACCAGCACCACGCGCTCGGTGCGCCTGGTGGTGCCCTTTCCGGCTGGCACCGCCACCGACCTGGCCGCGCGCGTCATGGCCAACCACCTGCAAGGGGCGCTGGGCCAGACCTTCGTCGTGGAGAACAAGCCGGGTGCCGGCGGTTCGATCGCCGCGATGGAGGTGATCCGCTCGGCCCCCGATGGAAACACGCTGCTGTTCTCCTCCAACTCCGCGCTGGCCTCCAACGTGGCCCTGCTCAAGTCCATCCCCTACGACCCGACCAAGGACTTCTCGCCCGTGGCGGGCATCGGCGAGAACATGCTGGTGCTGATGGTGCGCGCCGACCACCCCGCCAAGACCGCGGCCGACCTGGTGAACTACGTCAAGCAGCGCCCCGGCAAGGTGAATGCGGGCTACGGGTCATCCAGCTCGCAGGTCAGCATCGCCGTCCTGAACAAACTGGGCAAGGTCGATGCGGTGGCGGTGCCATACAAGGGCATTCCGCTGGCGGTCAACGACGTGCTCGGGGGCACGCTGGATTTCACCTTCGTGGACCTGGGCAACGCGATGGCGCAGGCCAAAGGGGGCAGGATGCGCGCGCTGGGCATCACCGCCTCCAAGCGCTCGTCGCTGGTGCCCGAATGGCCGGCGCTGGCCGAAGGCCTGCCCGGTTTTGACATCACCGCGTGGTTCGGCATCGCCGGCCCGGCGGGCCTGCCCAAGGACGTGGTGGACCGCCTCCATGCCGCCGTCACCCAGGGCCTGGCCAGCGCCGAGGTGAAGGACAAACTCGCCGGCATCGGTATCCAGCCCATGCCCCAGAATCCCGACCAGCTCAAGGCCTTCATGGCCGCTGAAGTGAGCAAGTGGATACGCCTGGTCAAGGAAGCCAACATCCAGCCGGAATGACCATGGACCGCAAAGTCATGCTCGTCACCGGCGCCAGCCGGGGCATCGGCGCCGAGATCGCCGTGGGAGCCGCCCGCCAGGGCTGGCGCGTGGCCGTCAACTACCACCGCAGCGCGGACGCCGCGCAGGAGGTGGTGCGCCGCATCCGTGACGCCGGCGGTGAGGCGGTGGCCCTGCGGGCCGACGTCAGCCAGCTGCCCGAGGTCGAACGCCTCTTCGAGGGCCTCGACACCTCGCTGGGACGCATTGACGCCCTGGTGAACAACGCCGGCGTGCTGGCCAGCTTTCGCATCACCGAGGTGGACGAAACCAATGTGGCCAACCTCTATGGCGCCAACGTGTTCAGCGCCTACTACTGCGCCCGCGAGGCGGTACGCCGCATGGCCCGTTCGCGCGGCGGACGCGGCGGCGTGATCGTCAACATGTCTTCGGTGGCCGCGCGCCTGGGCGGCCTGGCAGGCGGCAGCGCCTATGCCGGCTCCAAGGGCGCGCTCGACGCTTTCAACCTGGCCCTGGCCAAGGAGGTCGGCCCCGAGGGCATCCGCGTCAATGCGCTGCGCCCCGGCCTGATCGCCACCGAGATCCACAACGTGCACGGCGGCCTGGAGCAGATGGAGAACCTGGCGCGTACCGCCGTGCCCCTGGGCCGTTCGGGCAGCGCCGCCGAGGTGGCTGAGGCCGTGCTGTGGCTGGCGGGTGACGCCTCCTCGTATGTGCATGGCGCCGTGCTGGATGTCGCCGGCGGCCGCTGAATCCCCGGGTGACAATAGGACATCGCCCGTCGGGCGCAACACCCCCTTTTTCATGCCTGATACCACCGCCCAAGCCGCCGCCCTCATCGCCCGCACCTGGCTCGCCGGCCAGCACCTGCAGGAACTCCCCGCCGACTGCCGCCCCGCCACCCGCGCGCAGGGCTATGCCGTGCAGGCGCAATGGCCCGCCCTCGCCGGCCGCATCGGCGGCTGGAAGATCGCCGCCACCAGCCTGGCCGGCCAGAAACATATCGCCGTCAGCGGCCCGCTGGCCGGGCCGGTCTTCGCCCACCGGGTGGTGCAGGACGGCGCCACCGTCTCCCTGGCCACCAACCGCATGCGCGTGGCCGAGTGCGAGGTCGTGTTCACCTTCAGGCGCGCCCTGGACCCGCGCCCGCAGGCCTGGACCCGGGAAGAGGTCCTCGCCGAGGTGGCCCAGGTCGTGCCCGGCATCGAGGTGCCCGACTCACGCTTCCTGCACTTCGAGCGCGCCGGCGAGGCGCAGCTGATCGCCGACTGCGCCTGCTGCAACGACATGGTCCTGGGCGCGCCCGTCGATCCCGGCGGGCGGCTGGCGTCCCTCATCGACCTTCAGGTGCAGGCCCGCGTGAGCGACGGCCGTACGATGCAAGGCGTCGGCAGCAACGCGCTGGGCGACCCGGTGCAGGCCCTCAACTGGTTCGTCAACGAAATGAGCGCCATGGGGCAACGCATCGAAGCCGACCACTTCCTCACCACGGGCGCCTGCGTCACCCCCATCCCCGTCGAGCCCGGGCAGTCGGTGCAGGCGGACTTCGGGTGGCTGGGGCGGATGCATGTGCGGTTCGCGTGAAGTCCACTTGAATTCCTTTTTCTTATAGGTCGGGGCCTGTTTTAACCCTGGACTGAATTGACAGCGCCCTGCCGGATGTCTCCAATGACGCGGTGGTCAATCACTTCGGGGCGCGCGTGAAACTTCAACGCCTGCTTCTTTCCATCCTGGCAGCTTCCATGGCCTGCGCCGGCGTGCCGGTCCTCGCACAAGCCGGTTCCAGCGGCGCGGGCCTGGCGATCAGGAGCGCCGTTGACAATGCGGTCGGATCCGGCCTGAAGATGCGCGATGCGCCCGACTGGTTCAAACGCACCGACATCAGCGTGGAGGGCATCACCTCCGGCAAGCCGACCTGGTCGATCGAAACCCTCCAGCCCCTGCACCAGACGCCGCAGTCGCTCACCGACACCGTCTTCTTCCAGGGCCGCTGGGGCCGGCGCGATGGCGACGACACGCTGAACCTGGGGCTCGGCTACCGCCGGCTGCTGGACGACAAGTCATGGCTGCTGGGGATCAACACCTTCTACGACATGACGCGCCAGGACAGCCACCGCCGCGTGGGCCTGGGCCTGGAGGCCATCGGCCAGTACATCACCCTGCGCAGCAACTTTTACGACGGGCGCAGCGGCGTGCGCACCGTCTCAACCTCTGGCGGGTCCTCGACGACGGAAAAGGCGCTGGACGGCGTGGACTATGAGATCGAGACGCCGGTACCCTACGCGCCCTGGCTGCGGTTCTCGGCCGCGGGTTTTCGCTGGAATGCAGCCACTGCGGGCTACCCGGACCTCAAGGGCGACACCTTCCTGTTGCGAGGCAACCTGTCGGCCACCTGGTCGATGGAGTTGGGCCGCACCAACGACAACTACAACAACGGCCGCACGTTTGCACGCCTGACCTGGACCCCGGGCGCCGCCCCGGGCAACGGCATCTCCACGAACCTGATGGCGGCCGGCCGCTCGGGCGCGGCGCTGCAGGCGCGTGATCTGACCCTGCATACCCTGGACAAGGTGCGCCGTCAGAACGACATGGTGGTCGAGCGGAAATCGGGCGGCATCGTGATTGCCCGAAAGGATTGAGACCATGATCAGGTCCTTGCTTTTCGTCGGGTCCCTCCTGTGCGCCGGGACGGCAAGCGCGGCCTGCCTGGCGACTGCGTTGGGCGG
>JBEGVR010000256.1:0-11668 GCA_041178265.1 Pseudomonadota bacterium
AAATAGTGCGCAGTCCGGGCCGATCAGCCGCTCGTGCCCCGGCGCAGCGGTCGCTCGGGAGCCCCGGACCGCTATCGTCAGGGCGCACGGTGTGCCTATGCCCTCGTTTCCCGGACGCCAGGCGCCAGCGCCTCCACTCGGCCGCCCTTCTTCCTGGCGACTGGGCATCCGCTCAGCGCCTGTCGCGGTACGTCATGCCCTGGGCGTGGCGCTGTTCGGGGCGGCCCTGGCGGCGCGCTTTTCGCTGGTGGGGGTTCTGCCAGACCAGGGCTTTCCCTTCCTGACCTTCTTCCCTGCGGTCCTCCTGTCGGTCTTCCTGGCGGGCTTCGGGCCCGGCCTCCTCACGGCAGCCCTGAGCATGGTGGCCGCCTGGTACTTCTTCATCCCGCCCAGCGGCAGGTTCGGACACTTGTCCGCACCCGACGGGGTGGCCCTGGTCTTTTTCTCCGCCGTCCTGCTGGTCGAGTGCATCGTCATCGACCTGATGAACCGTGCGCTGGACAGCGTGCACCGCACCCAGCGCCTGCTGCGCGCCAGCGAGCATCGCGTGCGCAACGTCCTGGACAAGCTGTTCGTCGCCGCCGGGGTGCTGGACCTGGACGGCACGCTGCGTGAGCTGAACGAAGCCTCGGCGCAATGGGGGGTGGTGGATCGCCAGGCCGCGGTGGGTCGTAAGTTCTGGGACCTGCCCTGGTGGCAGGGCGACGCGGCGCGCCAGTCGCGCGTGCAGGCTGCCATCACTCGGGCTGCGCAGGGTGAGACGGTGCGCTTGGACGTCGAGCTCGATGGCGAAGCGCCGGCGCACTGCACGGTGGACTTCCAGGTGGCGCCACTGCACGACCCCGAGGGTCGCATCGTCGCCCTCGTGGCCTGCGGCGTGGACGTCACCTCGCGGATGCAGGCGCTGGCCGATCTCGAGCGCAGCCGCGCACAGGCGCTGGAGGCGGCCAGCGCCGCCGAGCGCGAGCGGCGGGTGCTGGACGCCACGTTCAACGCCGTGCCCGCCGGCATCATCGTGGCCGACGCCACCGGCCGGCTGGTACGCATGAACCAGGCGACCGAGCGCATCTGGGGCATCGCACCCTATTCGGTCGACGTGGCTGGCTACGGTGAATGGAAAGGCTGGTGGGCGGGCGACTCGCCCCACGCCGGCCAGCGCATCGCGCCGCACGAATGGGGCCTGGCGCGCTCCCTGCGCGGTGAGCATTGCACCGACGTGGTCGAGGTCGAGCCCTTCGGCCGCCCCCATAAACGCCTGGTCACCCAGCTGTCCTCGGCTCCGGTGCTCGACCCCCAGGGCCAGGTGGTCGGCGGGGTGGTGGTGCAGGTCGACATCACTGCCCGCATCGAGGCGGAGCGGGCCCTGCGCGAGGCCGACCGCCAGAAGGACACCTTCCTGGCGACGCTCTCTCACGAACTGCGCAACCCCCTGGCCCCGATCCGCGCGGGCGCCCATATCATTGCCCTGAGTCCGCTGGCCGACGAGCGCATGCGACGGGCGGCGGCGGTGATCGAGCGCCAGAGTGCGCTGCTCACGCGCCTGGTGGACGACCTGCTCGATGTCTCGCGCCTGAAGTTCGGCAGCCTCGTGCTCCAGACTGCACGGGTCGATGTTCGCCGCGTGGTCGAGGCCGCGGTGGAAACCAGCCGCCCGCAGATCGACGTCGCAGGCCACGACCTGCAGCTGCACCTGCCGGATGCGCCCCTGATGGTGGAGGTGGACGAGGCCCGGCTTGCGCAATGCATCTCCAACCTCTTGAACAACGCCTGCAAGTTCACGCCGCACGGGGGCCGTGTCACGCTGGACGTGCGGCCCTTGGGTGATGACCGCGTGGGCGTACGCATCACCGACACCGGCCAGGGCATCGCCCCGGACATGCTGGGAAAGATCTTCGAGCTGTTCGCGCAGGAACGCCGCAGCGGCATGGGCGGCAACACTGGCCTGGGCATCGGCCTGGCGCTCACGCGCCGGCTCGTGCAGATGCAAGGCGGCGAGATCACCGTGCACAGCGAAGGGCCAGGGCGCGGTGCATGCTTCGAGATCGTCCTGCCCCTGGCCGGGCCGGTACCGGACGCTGTCGGCAGCCACTGACAGCCGCTGGTTCCTGATGCACCCCATCCCGTTTTGGACGACCTGGCGTTTCCGAGCGGGGGGGCTGGACCCTAGTCGCGCGTCACGCGCAGCAACTCCTCGCGCGAGGTGATGCCTTCGCGCACCAGGCGCTCGCCGTCGGACTGCATCAGCGTCATGCCGGTGCTGATCGCGGACTCGCGGATCTGCGCTTCGGACGCCCGGTTGTGAATCAGGTCCCGCACGACACCGTCGGCCGTCATCAACTCGAACACGCCGGTACGTCCGTGATAGCCGGTACGCCCGCAGTCTTCGCAGCCCGCGCCACCGCAGGCGGTGCACAGCTTGCGCACCAGGCGCTGGGCCAGCACCCCCAGCAGCGATGAACTCAGAAGGAAAGGCTCCACGCCCATGTCGGTCAGGCGCGTCACCGCGCTCACCGCGTCGTTGGTATGCAGCGTGGCCAGCACCAGGTGGCCGGTGAGCGAGGCCTGGATCGCGATCTGCGCGGTCTCGTGGTCCCGGATCTCGCCGATCATGATCACGTCGGGGTCCTGGCGCAGGATGGCGCGCAAGGCCTTGGCGAAGTCCATGTCGATGCGGGCATTCACCTGGGTCTGGCCTATACCGGGCAGGTCGTACTCGATGGGGTCTTCCACCGTCATGATGTTGCTGGCGTCGGCGTCCAGCCGCGAGAGCGCCGCGTACAGCGTGGTGGTCTTGCCCGAACCCGTCGGCCCCGTCACCAGGATGATCCCGTGGGGCTGCGTGATCAGAAGCTCGAAGCGGCGCAGCGTCTCGCCGGTCATGCCCACCGCCTGCAGGCTCAGCTTGCTGCCGCTCTTGTCCAGGAGGCGCAGCACCGCGCGCTCGCCATGCGCACTGGGCAGCGTGGACACGCGCACATCGACCGCACGCGTGCCGATACGCAGGCTGATGCGGCCGTCCTGGGGCAACCGCTTCTCGGCGATGTCGAGTTCGGCCATGATCTTCAGCCGGGAGATCAGCGCCGCATGCAGCGCCCGATTGGGCTGCACCACTTCGCGCAGCGTGCCGTCCACCCGGAACCGTACCGACGAATGCCGCTCGTAGGGCTCGATGTGGATGTCGCTGGCGCCGTCGCGCGCGGCCTGCGTGAGCAGGGCGTTGAGCATGCGGATGATGGGCGCGTCGTCGCTGGTTTCCAGCAGATCTTCCACCGCCGGCAGCTCCTGCATGATGCGCGAGAGGTCGGCATCGTTCTGCACCTCGCTCACCACCGTCGCGGCGCTGGACTCGCCCTGCGCGTAGGCGGCGCTGATACGTTGGGCCAGGGCCGGCGCGTCCAGCTGCTGCACCGACCGCACATGGAACTTGCGCATCACCTCGCCCCAGGCGCTGCCGGGGGCGGTGCCGGCATGCCACAGGGTCAGGGTGTCGCCGTCTTCCTCGAGCAGCAGCTGGCTGCCGCGCGAGTAGGCATAGGGCAGGGGATGTCGGGGCATGGGGTCGGTCTTTGCTGAAGTTGTAGGGCGGGTGGACACGCTTGGAGGTGCCGTCTCGCCAGATGTTCATTCGCGTTCATTCCCGGTCATTCGCGGGCGGCAGCGGGCGCGGCTGCAGGAGCGGTGGGGCCGGCACCGCCCGGGGTTGCGCGGTGGTTGGGGCCGCAGGCTGCGCCGGCGCACCAGGCGGGGCCGATGCGGCGGGGGGAACTGGATAGGGCGGCAGCACGGGCGCGCCGTTGACGGGCACGACGGCACTCGGCACGGGCTGCGCGGCCTGCTGCTTCAGGCGCATCAGCTCATAGCGGTCCAGGGTGAGCTCGTCGCCGCGCGCGGCATCGCGCACCACCACGGGCCGCAGGAACACCATGAGGTTGGTCTTCTTGCGGCTGCGGGTTTCGCTCTTGAACAGGCGCCCCAGCAGCGGCACGTCGCCCAGGCCCGGCACCTTCTGCTCGTTGCCGGCGTATTCGTCCTGCAGCAGTCCGCCCAGGACCACGATCGCGCCGTCGTCCACCAGCACGGTCGATTCGATCGATCGCTTGTTGGTGATCAGGCCCGAGGGCGAATTCACGGACCCCGCCTGCACGCTGGAGACCTCCTGGAAGATCTGCATCTTCACCGTGCCGTTTTCGCTGATCTGGGGGCGCACGCGCAGCGTGAGGCCCACGTCGCGCCGCTCGATGGTCTGGAAGGGATTGACGCTGCCGGTGCCGCCCGCATTGGCGTTGGTGTACTGGCCGGTGACGAAGGGCACGTTCTGGCCGATCACGATGCGAGCCTCCTCGTTGTCCAGCGTCAGCAGGTTGGGCGTGGACAGCACGTTGCCGTCGGCATTGGTCTCCAGGAAGCGCGCCAGCGCGGACAGCAGGTAGGCGCCATTGACCTGGCGTATCACCCCGATGTTCACGCCCGGCGAAGGCAGGGTGGTGCCGGCGGACGCGCCCCGGTTCAAGCCGATGATGTTGGCCCCGCCGATGGTGAAGTTGGTGCCGGCGATGCCGAAGTGGCTGTTGTTGGTGTTGCCGATGACGTTCTGCCACTGGATGCCGAACTCGGCGGCCTTGTCCGCGTTGACCTCGGCGATCAGGCTCTCCACAAACACCTGCGCGCGCCGTGTGTCCAGGCGGTCGATCACCGCGCGCAGCTGGCGGTATTGGGGCTCGGGGGCGGTGATCACCAGCGCGTTGGTGGCCGGGTCGGCCTGGATCTGACCACCGGTCGAGGGCGCAGCGGCGGACTGGATGGCGCCGGTGGCGGGACTGGCCCCCGCGCTACCCCCCAGGCCGCCCGGCGCCGCCGCCGTCGGCCCGGCGCCACCCCCCGTACCACCCAGGCCCGCCAGCGCCGCGCGCAGCGTGACGGCCAGGCGCGTGGCGTCGGCGTTCTTCAGGTAGACCACGTGGATATTGCCCTGGGGGCTCGTGGCCGCCGGCTGGTCCAGGCGCTGCACCAGCGAGCGCACCAGGTTCAGGCGGGCCGGGTTGGGTGCACGCACCAGCAGCGTGTTGCTGCGGACCTCGGGAATCACCGTCGTGCGCGTGGCCGCATCGGTCCCGCCCAGCGCGCCGGGCGGGGCACCGACCGGCCCGCCGCTGGCATCGGCCAGCCGCTGCACCACCGGCGCCAGGTCGGCCGCCAGCGTGTGCTGCAGCGGCAAGACCTCTACGTCGGCCATATTGGACATATCCAGCGCGGCGATGATGCGTCCGATCCGCTGCAGGTTGTCGGCGTAGTCGGTGATCACCAGCGCGTTGGTGCCCGGGCTTACGTTGACGGTGTTGTTCGGGCTGATCAGGGGGCGCAGCACCGGCACCAGGTTGTTGGCGCTTTCAAACTGCAGCCGGAAGATCTGCGTCGCCAGCTGGTTGCCGGCTGGCGCTGCGCCCACGCTCACCGGGCCGCCCTGCAACTTGGCGTCGGCTTCGGGCACCACCTTGAGCAGGCCGTTGGCGTCTACTACGGTGAACCCCGACAGCCGCAGCAGCGCGAGGAAATGCTGGTACGCCGCCTGCGGCGTCACCGGCCGCTCGGTGGACAGGCTGATCGTGCCCTTGACCCGCGGATCGACCACGATGTCGCGACCGAGCAGGCTGGCCATGGTGCGCGCCACCGCCTCGATCTCGGCGTCCGTGAAATTGAGCGTCACCGGTTCGCGGGCACCCGACGGCGCGCCCGTCGGTGCCTGCGCCTGGGCGCAGGCCATGCCGGCAAGCAGCCAGGCGGCGATCAGGCGGCGGGCAGGAAAAGAGTGGCGAGGGCGCAGGGGCATGAGGTCATCCGAGGCTGATGATCGAGCGGGCACCATCGCGGCGACCCAGCAGGTTGAGGAGGTTGGCCAGCACCGCCGCGTGGTCCGGTTCGGCGGTGGCGATACCCGAGAAACGCAGATGCGGCGCATCCCACTGGCCGGTGCCCGCCAGACGCAAGCCACCTTGCAGCGTGTCCAGGCGCAGCGCCACCGCTGCGCCGCCCTCGAGCGTGAGCCGGTAGCTGCCCAGGGGGCGCAGCGTCGACAGCTGCGAAGCCATGTCCAGGGCCAGCAATTCGGCGTGGCCTTGCAACTTCATCTGCCCCGGGGTCCATTGCAGCTGCAGGCCGCGCGTGGACAGCTGCAGCCGGCCTTCGAGCTGCAGCGTGTTCCAGGGGGTGCCCAGGCCGGCCAGCAATTGCGCGGGCCAGTGCGTGGCCGCGACATCGGCCACCCTCACCGCCAGCCCCTGCCAGGTCGGCTGCAGGTCCAGGGTGACGGGCTCGGGCGTGCAGCAGGCCGTGTGCAGCGACAGCACCAGCCCGCGCAGCCCGGGCCGCAGGGTCCACGCCAGCCGCGAGGGCAGGGCCACGGCATCGCGGCTGCCCCGGCCGCCCGCCAGCGCCCACTGTGTGGACCCGGTCCACACCGTGCCGCGCGGGTCCTCGAGGACCACATGGCCCTGGCTGGCCTGATCGACAAAGGCTGCCAGCCAGCGTGCGGGCGCGAACAGCACCAGGGCCAGGCCCATGCCGCAGGCGGCGCCCGCCAGGGCCCAGGACCAGGGTGTGGCCGGGCGTGTCAGGGCCGGGGCGGAGCGTGCCATGGCGGGTTCAGCGCGCGCCGGGCGCGGCGGGCAGGGACAGCGTCATCTGCCCCTTCCAGGTTCCACTGGCCTGGCGGTCCAGGCGCGCCTCGGCCGGCAGGGTCCGCGCCTCGATGCGCGCCTGCGCCAGCCACTGGGCCAGCGCCAGGCCCGTTACGCCGTTGAGGGTGAGCGTCGTGCCTTGCGGGCCGAAGACCAGGCGCGCCGAATCACCGAAATGCTGGCGTGCCGCCGCTTCGAGCGCGCGCTGCGCCTCGTTGGGGGCCAGGGGCGGCAGCGGCTGCGTTGCCCCGCGCATGGCCGCCACCTGGGCCTCCAGCTGGCGCATGCGTTGCAGCTGCAGGTCCAGCGTCTGGCGCTGCGCGGGTGCGCTGCGCAGCGTGACCAGCGCGGGCCGCAGCGCGATCCACCACACCAGCGCCATGCCCAGGACCCCGAGCGCCGCGGCGGCCAGCAGGCGCTGGCGCGGCGGCAAGGCCTGCCACCAGGTCTTCAGCCAGGCCCTGCCGGCGCTGGCAGGTGGACGCCATGCAGCCGGGTTCATGGGTGCTCCTGTGCACGCAGCACCAGCTCGTCGCCCTGCAGCGTGGCCGACAGGCCTTGCGCCTGCAGGCGGGGCCCGGCCGCGCGCAGGTCGGTCGCGGTCCAGCCCAGGCCGCGCACGCGCAAGGTGCTGCGTGCGTAGTCCAGTCCGGTGGCGGCGCGGGCCGGCGTCAGGGTGGCCAGCGCCCCCAGCAGCGTTTCCAGGTCACCGCTGGCGGGCGTGGCGGTGGCCTGGCGCAGGGCCGCGACCTCGCGCTCCATCTGCGCGAGGGGGTCCGCGCCGGGCCACGCCTGCGCAAACGCGCGCACGAGCACGGCGCGCACAGCCTCGCGGCGGCTGTCCAGCGCGGCGCGCTCCTTCCAGGCCCAGGCGTTCAGCCCGACGAGGTTGGCGGCCAGCAGCAGTGCCAGCCCCCAGCGCGCGGGTCGCCACTGGGGCGCGCGCAGCCACTCCGCGCCCCAGGTGGCCAGGCGCCGCACCGCCCGGCCGCGCCCGGTGCGCGCGAGGTCGAACTGCGCGAGGTTCCAGTCCGACTGCGCGGCCTGCAGCCAGCGCTCTGCTGCCGGTTGCAGCACCAGGGGCCGCTGCAGCAAGGCTTCGGCGTGTTCGGCGATGGCGGGTTCGGCAAAGCACAGGGCGCCGTCCGGCAAGGCCGGCAGCAGCGGCAGCGACGCGGCGGCCAGCGGCAGGGTCACCACGCCGCGAGGGCTGCGCGCCACGACCAGCGCGTGGTCGGGTTCGCCCAGCACATACAGCGCCGCGGGCGCCTCGGGCGCGACCTCGGGGACGATGCGCGTGACGCCGTGGCCCGCCGCGTCCAGTGCCTGCAGGCACGCGCGCAGCCAGGCGCGGTCGCACACCGCCACCCAGGCCGGCTCGCCCGCGTGGGCCTGCGGCTCCACCGCGAAGTGCAGGGCCTCAGGTTCGTCCAGGAGGTGGTCTTCCAGCAGGCCCTCCAGCGCGGCGCGCAGGCGCGCCGAGGCTGGCTGCAAGCCGCGCGGCCACTCCAGGCGATGCCAGGACAGCGCCCCCGCTGGCACCACCGCCACGGTCTCGGAGCCCGCGCCGTGCGTGGCGGGCAGCAGCGTGGCCGGCGCGCTGGAGGTCCGGCCGGGGCTGCGGCCATCGACTGACAGCACGTAGGCGAATTCGCTGGCTGCCGTCACGGGCCCCGGGGGCAGGTGGATGAAGAGCGAGCTCATGTCAGCGCGCCGCCGCCGTGGCGGCCAGCAGGGGAGGCGCGTCCATCACGCCGCGTTGTTGCTGCAGCGGCTTGATGTCCAGCGCGTCGCGCTCCACCCGGGTGCGTACCTGCATCACCAGGCGGTCCAGCCGCAGGCGTCCGCGCACCTCGAAGTAGCGGCTGCTGACGCCGACCAGCGCATCGTCCGGCAGGGCCTGGCCCAGCAGGCGTGCCGCATCGGCCGGTGCGGCCAGGGCGCGCGCGGTGCGGGCTGCAACCAGGCGGCGCGCGTCGGCCAGCCCGATGCCGTTGATCGCCGCGTAGATCACCTGTGCGTTCGCGGTGTTCAGGTTCACGGACGTGCGTCGTGGCAGCACCGTCACATGGGGCTGCAGGGCCGCCACGGTCGATGCAGGCAAGCCGAGCCAGCCCAGTTGCTCGGCGCGCACGGGCATGAGCGGCACCCGCTGCGTGTCGGTGTCGGTCTGCGGGCCCGGCGCGTTGCGCCCGCCCCCGCCCCCACCCCCACCCCCACCCCCGACGCCTGCAGGGCCACTGGCCAGGCGCAGCTGGGCCACCAGCGTTTCCAGTTGTGCCGGCGGCAGGCCCAGCAGGTCGAACAGGCGCTGGAAGGCGCGCAGGCCGGCCGGCGAGATGCGGCCCGCGTCAAGCAGGTTGTTCAGGTTCAGGCGCGACTGCAGGTCGACGATGTCGCCCGAGAGAAACGCCGACTCGCCCGCGGCGTCACCGGCGGGCGCATTGCGGTCCGCGGCCAGGAAGGTCGACAGGCGCGCCTCCTGCAGCGGAATCGCCCAGGGTTCGGCCAGGTGGTCGACCGTCCCGGTGCGTGCATCCTCGCGCAGGATCAGGCGCGCCCAGTCCAGCGCGCCCGTGAGTACCCAGGCCGCCTGCGCACGTTGCCGCTCGGCGGTTTCCACCTCGATGGCACGCCACTGCTGCCACAGGCCCGCCATGGCCAGCGTGGCCACCAGGGCGACGGTGATCAGGGCGGCCAGCAGCGCGGCGCCGCGTCGGTGTCGGGCGCCGTTCATGAGCGGCGTGGACTCACGAGCGGGTTGATCCAGTCCAGGGTGAGTGCGCCGCCCAGCGGCCCGCCGGCGGGCAGGGCCAGGACCAGTCGCACGCCATCGGGCAAGGGCGTGGGCGGGCGGTTCGTCTCGGTGTCCTGCGGGTCGCCGGGCGTGGCCTCGCGCCAGGCGCCGTCACGGAAGTACAGCAGCCGCCAGGCGTCCAGGGGCATCACCGGCACCTCGCCTGCGCGCGCGGATTCGGCCGGGTCGCGGGCCCAGGCCTCGGCTTGCAGCCACGCCTGCTCGAGGTCGGCACGCCGGGTCAGGGGCGGCGACTGCCACCGCAGCCAGGTCCCGGCTTGTCCCGGCGCGTCGCGCCGCGTCCAGGCAGTGACCACCATGCCGTCGGCACCCTCGGGCCTGCCCGAGGCGCTGCGGCGCACGAGCCGCAGGGTCTGGCCGTTCCAGTCCAGGGCGGTCACCCGGGGCAGGGGCTCGAGGGCCTGCAGGTCGGCGTTCCATTGGGCCAGGCCCACCTGCAACGCGAGCACCTGGTCGGCGCGGGCCTGCAGCTGCGACTGCGCGCGCATCATGCCGTCGAGTCCGCGCCAGCTCAGGACGGCCAGGATGGACAGCGCGAACAGCGCCACCAGCAACTCGACGAGCGTGAAGCCGCGAGCCCTCAAGAGGTGGTCCGACGGCGCGGCCGCCGGTGCGGTGGACGGGGGGTGCGCGGCCATGTCCCTCTTCGGGTGCATTCAGTAGCGGCCCACGACCGTGGAAACGCGCAGCATGGGGTTGCCGCCCTGGAGCGCCATGGCGTCGACCCGCCGGAAGTTCGGGTTGGGCGTGGCCGCGACGGACAGCGTCACCTCGAAGGCTTGCCCGGCCTGTACGCAGGCAGCGCGGGTCTCGCCCAGCGCCGGCATCTCGCGCGCCAGCCGCACGCCGGCCAGGGTGTTGTCGGTGCACAGTTGCGCCAACAGCATGTCGGACTGGCGCTGCGCATTGGTGCCCAGGGCGGCGGTGGCCTTGAGCCCCGCCACCAGGGCGATCGTCACGATGCCCAAGGCCACCATCACCTCGATCAGGGTGAAACCCCGGGGTGTGCGGGCGCGCGCGCAGGTGGCTGTCATGGCGCCGCCTCCAGGGGCTGGACGGTGAAAGGCCGCAAGCCGTCGGTGGCCACGCGATACCCGCGGGCCGGCGTGGCGGTGGCGACGATTTCCACCGACTGCGGGCCGATCAGCGGTTCGGGGCCCAACACCAGCACCGGCTGGCCCCGCACCTGCACGCCGTCGGACAGCCAGCGAGTGGGCAGGCCCGTGTCCAGGCCGCCCTCGAAGCGAAAGCCCCCCTCCACCGCGCGCCAGCGCAGGGCTTGTCCGCTGGCGCGCGACTGCGCCCGGCCCGCCTCCAGCAGCGAGGCCAGGCGCAGGGCCTCGCGCTCGAGCTGCGTGGCGGCCGGATCGCGCAGGGACAACACCACACCGGTGCTGCCGATCGCGATGATGGCCACGACCACCAGCAGCTCCAGGAGCGTGAAGCCGTACATCCGACGGCGCGGGAGGCCGCGGGGCCTCACTGCCAGCTGCCGATATCGGCATTCTTGCCCTCCCCGCCAGGCTGGGCGTCGGCGCCCAGGGACAGCACGTCGATCTCGGCGTTCGTGCCCGGGTTGAGGTATTGGTAAGGCCGGCCCCAGGGGTCCTGGGGGAGTTTTTCCAGGTAAGGCCGCCAGTTGGGCGGCGGGGGCGCCGTGGTGGGCCGGGTCACCAGGGCCTGCAGGCCCTGTTCGGTGGTGGGGTAGCGCTGGTTGTCCAGGCGATAGAGCTTGAGCGCCTGCATCAGGTTGTTGACGTCGGTGCGCGCCGCGGTGACCCGCGCGTCGTCAGCCCGATCCAGCACATTGGGCACGATCAGGGCCGCCAGCACGCCGATGATCACGAGGACCACCATCAATTCGATCAGCGTGAAACCCTGGCGCCGCCGCCGGGCAAGCCGTCTGGCGGTCCCATTCATTAAAAGCACGCATTCATGCGTCATCAGAGCTCAACTGTAGTTAAAACAATGGATTTACATGATAATCCAGGGATGTCGGGCTCCCTGTCAGGCAATTTGCAAAGTCCACTGTCACAAAGTCCACGCCCAGGCTGGCCGGTGCGGCTTTTCACTGGGCTCCTGTGGGCGGTGGCAGCCGGCTGCGTGGTGTTCTGGGCCTTGCGGCTAGGGGCCACGCGGGCCTTGCCCGCAGGGGTTGCGCCGGTGACCCGGATGC
>JBEGVR010000257.1:0-5127 GCA_041178265.1 Pseudomonadota bacterium
CTCAGGGCACCTTTGGTGGCGAAGTGGACGCCGCGGTGAGCAAAATGTCACCCCCGCGCACCGGTCGCTTGGCGTTCCAGATTGGCGCCAACGAAGGCCAGCGCATCACCATCGACCTGGCCGACTTCGGCAAGGGTGGCCCCATCACCGGTGAAATCACCTGGGACGCGGACCTGGACCCCTTGGTGCCTGGTTCCACCATTCCCGAGGCGCTGCCGGGCGGCCCCAATTTGATGGGCAAACCACTCACCCGCACCTTCATCAGCTCGCTGCAAGGCGCGCAAGATGTGCTCAAAAAGCTGGATGTGGCGATGGACAAGGTCAACCAGACCCGCGCCACCATGGGTGCGGTGATGAACCGGCTGGACCACGTGATCAACAACTTGACCAATGTGTCCATGAACCTGTCTGCCTCGCGCAGCCAGATCGAGGACGCCGACTACGCCAAGGCCAGTACCGACCTGGCCCGCACGCAGATCATGCAGCAGGCCGCCACCGCGGTCCTGGCGCAGGCGAACATGGACCAGCAGACCGTTTTGAAGCTGCTCCAGTAATACCAAATAACTCTTTTGTACTGAGCCCGGGGTCTGGAACGGATAATCGATGAAACGCCCTCAAGTTTTCCGACGGGGGACCGATTCCTCAGACACGTCAAGCCCGAACCTGTGTTCCGGGCTGCAGAAAGAGCCCGTATGACCAACCCGATCACGCAATGGAACCGCATGGCGGCCGCCAACTCGGTGGAACGCCAGGCCGCCGACCGCGCCGAAAAAGCCGACAAGGCTGAAGACGCCTCGGCCGCTGCCGCTGCCCGTCCTGCGGCCCCCGTGGCGGACGACAAGCTCGAACTGAGCCCGGCGGCCCGCGTGGCCGCCTCCGAGCCCCCGTTCGACCGCGCCAAGGTTGACGCGATCAAGCAGCAGGTCGAACAGGGCCAGTACCCGCTGGACGCCCGCCGCATGGCCGAGAACTTCATGGCCCTGGAGCAGATGATCCGCGAGTGATCGCGGCCTGACGCCCTCCCTCCCCCGTGCAGACCGCCGACACCGCCGCACCTTCCGCGACACCTGACCTGCAGGCCGCCCAGATCCGCGTCCAGCGGCTGGACGCGCTGCTGCAGGAAGAATTCGAGGCGCTGCGCACCCAGTCCTTCGACCGCACCGAATCCCTGCAGGCCGACAAGGTCGCCCTGCTCGAATCCCTGCAGGCCACCGCGCGGCAGGTCGACGCCCTGCCCGAGCCGCCTGCCGCCTGGCACGAGGTGATCGATATCCTGGCCCGCTGCCGCACCAGCCACCGCCGCAACGAGCTGCTGATCACCCGCCAGATCGAGGTGGTGGGTGCCACCCTGCGTTCGCTGCAACTGACCGAACCCGCTGATTCCGTGGACCTGTACGACCGCATGGGCCACGTCGCGCGCCGCGGCGGACGCCGCGCCTACAGCGAAGCCTGAGGCTTTTTCTCCGAAGCCTGAGGCTTCTTTTCATCCCCTGGCTGCATGCCCCGCAGCCAATACACCCACGACAGCACCACCGCCACTGCGGTATAGACCTCGGTCGGGATTTCCTGGTCGATGTCCACCTTCGAGAGCAGGGACAGCAGCGCCGGGTCCTGCGCCACGTGCACGCCCTGGCGCTGCGCCTCTTCGATGATGCGGTCGGCCACCTCGCCGTGCCCGCGCGCGGTAACCACCGGCGCGGGACGCTCGCCGTAGGCCAGGGCCACGGCCTCGCGCATTCCCCGGGCGGCGTGCGATGGTTTCATGCGCTGACATCCACCAGACGCCCCGGGTCCCCGGTGGCGGGCGCCGCGGGTTCGATCCCCGGCGGCGGCGACCCGTGAATGACCTGCAGGCTGGCCATGCTCAGGCCGGCCTCGTTCAGCCACGCCACCAGGCTGGGGCTGGCGGCCCGGGCCTGCGCCGCCAGCTCGGCCCGCTCGGCCCACATCACGAGCTCGACCTGCGTGCCCGCGCTGATGCGGGTGCGCAGCCAGACCTCCCCGATCTGGCTGCTGCGCGTGTGCAGGTCCACCACCCAGGCTGAGGACCCGCCCTCCCCGCCTTGACCTCCCGCACGGCCCTCGCGTGCCCGCGCCCAGCGCACATGGACCGGCTCGGCATCGGCGAAGGGCAGGACCATGGCCAGGACGAGTTCGCGCCCGGACGACGGGTCCACCACGGATTGCAACTGGCGCGCCTCGATGTCGTCCAGCGCGTCCTGCAGCAGCGCGCGGGTGGATGCGGGGGCCTGGGTCCAGTCGGCCAGCAACTTGCGCAGCAGGGACTTGGCATCGGGCCCCGTGGCAGCGGTCATCCGCTCGCCACGTGCGAGCGCGGCCTCCAGGGTCCACCCGCCCTGGCGCAGCGCCCGGCGCAGGCCCTCGGGGGTGATCTGGCTGGTGTGGGGCCATTGCCGCAACAGCTGCGCGATCTGCGCACCCACCTCGGGCTGGGCCGCGGCCTGGAACAGGGCCGCCAGCGCACCGGGCTGCATCAGGGCGGCCAGCCCGCTCAGCGCCGGCGGGCGCAGGGCCAGTTGTTCCACACGGCCCGCGGTCTGCGGCACGGCGGGAGCCGCACCTGGCGCCGCCCCGGTATGGCCCTGGGGTATCAGGGTCGCGCGTCCCTGGGCATCCAGCCGCACCAGCCAGCCCGGACGTTCGCCCGCGGCCAGGCGCAGGTGCGGGGGCACGGGCATCCACTGGCCCTGCAGCAGCATCTGCAGCCGGCCGTCACGCACCTCGATCAAGGGACGCACCACCTGGCCATCGCGCAAGCCCAGCGCCGCGACGGCAGGCGCCTCGAAGATCGGCAGGCGGCCCTCCAGGAAGATGGCCGGCAAGCGGCCATGCAGCGGGGAGATGTCCGTGCTGTTGATCATGGTGTGCACCCACCCCTGCGTGGCGCGTGCGGTGGCGAACCGGCCCGCGGGGCCTCAGGGGAAGCGGACCCAGTGCCGCTTGTCGGCGGCAGCCGGGGCCGCGGCCTGGGCCGCCATCGCCTGCTGCGGCCCGAGCACGCGCTGCAGGTGGCTGCGCAGGTCTTCCAGGTGGGGCACCTGCAGCTGCGCGCCTGCGATCAGGCGGGTGGTGCCGGGTTGGACGGCGCCGGCGTTGAGCTCCAGAAACACGCCGCGCAAAAAGTTTTCCTTGAAGGGCATGTCGCCCATGGTGCGGCGGATCGCCGCGTCCAGCGTCTCGCCGCGCTGGGCGGTGGTGCGCTGGCGGGGCGGGCCTTCGGCCTGGGTGCGCGGGGGCAGCGACCCGAGCAGGGTTTCCAGGGCCTGCCGGGTCGTCGCCGCCTCGGTCCTGGCGGCCCTCGGGGCCGGGACGGGCGAGGCGCTGGCTGCGCCCTGGGATGCGGCGGCGGCCGGCGCATCGGCGGCGGCAGCGGTGTAGGCCATGCCGGCCAAGGCAGCAGCGGCCAGGGCGTGTGACAGGGGTTTTGGCGGACGGTTCATGACTTCAGTCTCCTCATGGCGCGGGCGGCGCGCTACAGGGGTAACGCCACCCAGTCGCCGGCTTGGGCGGGCCGGGGTCCGGCGAGCCAGCGCAGCGGGGTGCCGTGGGCCGAGGGCTGGCCCACCTGGACCAGGGCCAGGGCGCGGGCTGCGCCCGGATCCAGCAGGCGTGCGGGCAGGTGCTGGCGTTCGACCAGCAGCAGCCGGTCCCCCGGCTGCAGGCCGTGGGCAACGCCCTCACGCAGGTGCAGCCGCTCGCCGCTGCCGGCGACGGAATACCACAGGGGCTCGCAGGCGCCCTGACGCTCCAGGGCAGCCAGCGCACCCGACATGGCAGTTTCCACGTCGCGGGGCGACACGGCAAAGGACGACCCCGCGCCCGAGACCACTTCAACGTTGGACAAGGGCACGCGCACACGCAGCGCCTGCTCGGGCCGCAGCAACGGGGCGACGGCGATGCGCGCTTGCAGCGCGCCCGAGGTTGCCGCCACCTCGATGCGGGCCAGCCACTCGGTGCGGTCGGTGTCGCGCCCATGCACCGCCTGCTCGTAAGGGGTCTCGGGCTGGAACGGGCGCGGCTGCGCCACCCAGCGGCGCGAGTCGCGCGCAGCGTCCACAAAGGCCTGCTGCAACTGCTTGAGGAGGGGAGGTGCGACGTGGCCCACCGCCTCGACATGCAAGGCCTGGCGCCAGCGGCGCCCCGAGGCCAGGCAGCGCTCGGGATCGGCCTGGCCCGCCTGCCCGAGGCCGGCGGGCAGCACGCTGGTGTCCACCTGCACGCGCACGGGCGCAGCCGGGTCCTCCACATACGCCTGTACGCGCACGCCGCGCACCCGGGTGTCGGAGGTGAACTGGGTGCTCTCGTGGAGGCGGCCCTCGGTGTCGATCCAGCCGAAGGACTGCACGCGCACGGGCGCCGCCAGGGTCTTTTCGACCAGGGCGTCGCGGATCGCCTGCAACTGGCGCTCGGGATCGGCCGGCGTGGCCCCTTCGGGTGCGGGCTGGGCCGGGGCCCCGGCGGCGGCAGCCAGGCAGCCGGCCAGCAGCCAGCCGCGGCCCGTCATTTGCGCCTCGCCGCCAGCTGGCCCAGGTAGAGGGCGCGCAGGTCGTTGACCACCTGGCGGTCCAGGGACAGCGTGGTCTCGTAGGTGTCATCGCCCACGGGCGTGATGCTCACGAGCACCGCGCCGTACACCACGCCCTCGACGCGGGTGCGGAAGGTGTCGTTCATCACCACCATGTCGGCCACGGTGGTGGCGGCGTCCAGGTGCTGGCCATAGACCTGCTCGGTCAGGGCGCGGTAGGCATCGAGCTTGGAGGCGCGGATCGCCATCAGGCGCTGCTGCGCGGCCAGCTTGTGGTTTTGCACGCTGATGACGGCATAGCCCGTGGCGACCAGCGTTTCGCGCTTTTCGACCATCGGGGCGATCAGGGTGGCAGCCGCAGGGGCTGGCGCGGGCGCTGCGGCCGCGGGGCCGGGTGCAGTGGCCTCGGCCGCGGGCGGCAGGCCCAGGGTCATGCAGCCAGCCAGGAAGGGGCCGAGCAAGGCAACGGCAAAAAAAGGTGTCTTCATGGCGGTGTCCCGGTGAGGCGGCGTAGCGGTCAGTTCAGGGCCGGCGCCACGGTGCGGGTTGGCATCAGGCCCGGCAGGGTGGTCCAGGCATCA
>JBEGVR010000258.1:0-10288 GCA_041178265.1 Pseudomonadota bacterium
GAGGCCAGCTACGTCTACAGCGCCACCAAGTCCGACGCCAAGCCGCGCGAGCTGGTCAAGGTGGTGGTGGGCGTACCCGACGCAGCAGCCCTGCGCAAGCCCTTCGAGGCGGCCCGCGGCGCGGCACGGGGCATCGAGTTCGCCCGTGAGCTGGCCAACCTGCCGCCCAACATCGCGACCCCGACCCGCCTGGGCGTAGAGGCCCGCAAACTGGCCCGTGCCGGAGGCTTCCGGTGCCAGGTGCTGGGCCCGCGGGAAGTCGCGCGCCTGGGCATGGGCTCGTTCATGGCAGTGGCCCAGGGCTCCCGCCAGCCGCTGCGCTTCATCGTCCTGAACTATCAGGGTGCGGCCGCTTCCGTCGCGCCCGTGGTGCTGGTGGGCAAGGGCATCACCTTCGACAGCGGGGGCATCTCCATCAAGCCTGCCCCCGAGATGGACGAAATGAAGTTCGACATGGGAGGCGCTGCCAGCGTGCTGGGCACCTTCCGCGCCCTGGTCGAGCTCAAGCCCAAGATCAACGTCGTGGGCCTGATTCCCAGTTGCGAGAACATGCCGGGCGGCGGCGCCTTCAAGCCGGGTGATGTGGTCACCAGCATGAGCGGGCAGACCATCGAGGTGCTCAATACCGACGCCGAGGGCCGCCTGATCCTTTGCGATGCCCTGACCTACGCCGAGCGCTTCAAGCCCCGCACCGTGATCGACATCGCCACGCTCACGGGCGCCTGCGTGGTGGCCCTGGGTGCCGTGCGCAGCGGCCTCTTCACGGCGGACGACGATCTGGCGCAGGCCCTGCACGACGCCGGCGAGGCCGTACTGGATCCGTGCTGGCGGCTGCCGCTGGACGACGAGTACGCCGAAGGCCTGAAAACCCACTTCGCCGATGTCGCCAACGTCGCGGGCCGCCAGGGTGGCGCGATCACCGCGGCCAAGTTCCTGCAGCGTTTTGCCCGCAGCTACCCGTGGGCCCACCTTGATATCGCGGGCACGGCCTGGAAGGGCGGCGCCGCCAAGGGCGCCACCGGCCGGCCTGTGGGGCTGCTGGTTCAATACCTCCTGTCCCGGCAACCGCCCGCGGCAGCCGCCGCGCGCCGCAAAGCGAGCGCGCCCGCGCGCCGCACGCCCACCGCGCCGGCCCGCAAGCAGTTGGCTGCAGCCCGCCTGGCCCGCACGCGCTGACCTCCGGGACCTGAACCCGTGACCGGCATCGCCTTCCACGTCAACCTGTCTGATCGGCTGGCCTACGCCTGCCGCCTGTTGCGCAAGGCGGCGGCAGGCGGCTCCCGCGTCGTGGTGACCGGACCGCTGCCCGAGCTGCGCGCCCTGGACGCGGCGCTGTGGACCTTTTCGTCGCAGGACTTCGTGCCGCATGGCCTGTCGGGTGCGCTTTCCCCCGCCGTGCTGGCGCGCACCCCCATCGTCCTGGCCACGTCGGCCAACGGCGCTCCCCACCGGCAGGTGCTGGTGAACCTGGACGAGTCGGTGCCCGAGGGCTTCGAGGGGTTCGATCGCCTGATCGAGCTGGTCTCCGGCGACGAGGCCGCGCTGCGGCAGGCCCGGGTACGCTGGAAGCACTATGCCGACCGCGGTTATTCCCCGACCAAGGTCGACCAGAAAGAGGTCGTGGCATGAAGGACGCTGGGCCGCCCCGTTTCGTTCCCATCCTCACCGAAGTGGTGCAGCCCCCGGACGACACGCCCGTCGCCGACGGCCCGGCCGCGGCCGCCGAGGATTCACCGGAGGCGCAGGTGGTGGCCCGGGTGCGCGCCCGCGTGCTCGCCGAGCTCGAGCCCCTGGTGCTGGAGGCCTTGCGCATGGTCCAGGCACAGCAGTCGGTCGCCCTCGAAGCGCGGGTGCGCGCCGAGCTTGCGGCCCGGGTGGAGCGGCTGGTGCGGGAGGCCGGGGGTTTCCCTTAGCCCTGCACGCTGGACAGGCTTATTTCGTGCATTAAGCTTGCGTCACCTGTCGCCTCCAATGGCGCGGTTTCGTACCACCCCTGGATTCATTACCACCCGGAGATTGCTCGCATGAAGACCCAAATCAAATTGACCGTAATTGCCGGTGCCATCCTCATGACCGGCACCAGCTTCGCCCAGGAGCTCGTCGTCAAGATCGGCCACGTGGCCCCCACCTCGGGCGCGATCGCGCACCTGGGCAAGGACAATGAAAACGGCGCGCGCATGGCCATCGAAGAACTCAACGCCAAGGGCGTGACCATCGGCGGCAAGAAGGCCCGGTTCGAACTGGTGGCCGAGGACGACGCGGCCGACCCGAAGCAGGGCACCGCAGCCGCCCAGAAGCTGGTCGACCAGAAGGTCAATGGCGTGATCGGCCACCTCAATTCCGGCACCTCCATCCCGGCCTCCACCATCTACAGCAACGCCGGCATTCCCCAGATCTCCCCCTCGGCCACCAACCCCAAGTTCACCCGCCAGGGCCTGAAGACGACCTTCCGCGTGGTCGCCGATGACGTGCATCTGGGCGGCACGCTGGGCAAGTACGCTGTCAAGGACGTCAAGGCCAAGACTGTCGCCATCATCGACGACCGCACTGCCTACGGCCAGGGCGTGGCCGACGAATTCGAGAAAGCCGTCAAGGCCGCTGGCGGCAAGATCGCCGGCCGCGAGTTCACCACCGACAAGTCCACCGACTTCATGGCCATCCTCACCACGATCAAGGGCAAGAAGCCCGACGTGGTGTTCTTCGGCGGCATGGACGCCGTGGCCGGCCCGATGCTCAAGCAGATGAAGTCGCTCGGCATCAGCGCCAAGTTCATGGGCGGCGACGGCATCTGCACCTCCGAGCTGGCCAAGCTGGCTGGTGACGCGATGGCCGACGGCCAGGTGGTGTGCGCCGAGGCCGGTGGCGTCGAGGGCGCCCAGAAGAAGGACCTGGACGCCTTCAACGCCAAGTTCAAGGCCAAGTACAACGCCGACGTGCAGGTGTACGCGCCCTACGTGTACGACGCCGTCAACGTGATGGCGGCTGCCATGGTCAAGGCCAACTCGGCCGACCCCAAGGTCTACCTGCCCGTGCTGGCCAAGACCACCGGCCACAAGGGCGTGACCGGCACCATCGCCTTTGACCAGAAGGGCGACATCAAGAACGGCGCGCTGACTCTCTACACCTACAAGGGCGGCAAGCGCGACGCCATCGCCGTGGTGCGCTGAGCGCCGGCTCCACAGGGGCCCGACGCCCCCCCCGGGCCCGGTGACGGGCTCCGCTCCCACCAAGCCGCCCTGACACGGGCGGCTTTTTCTTGGGCGGTCGCCGTCTCGTCCCTCCCGGGTGCGTCAGAGCGTGCGGTCATTTTCAGTAGGCTGATGCCTACGCGCCACGCTGCGCGCGGGCTGCCGGCCCATCCGCCCAGGGCCTCGCTTGTCCGGCCATCGATCAGCCACTACGCTGCGCCGGGCCATGCACGCCTTGCTCACCGATCGCTCCCTGCCCGCGGTGGATGCCGCACCGGTCTTGCTGCTGCAGGCCCTGGTGCGACTGCGCCAGGGCGAATCCGATGCGCGCCTGCCGTCCGATTGGGACGGCCTGTGGGGTCGCGTTGCCGACACCTTCAACACGGTGGTCGAACAGAACCTGCGGCAGTCGCTCGAGCTGGCACGCCTTGCACGCGTCGTCGGCAAGGAGGGGCGTCTCAAGGAGCGTGTGCGCCTGCCGGACGCTGGCGGCTTTTGGGCTGAATCGGCCGAAGCGGTCAACGGGCTGATCACCGCGCTGGTCCACCCCACCGCGGAGGTGGCGCGGGTGATCGGCGCGGTGGCCCAGGGCGACCTGTCCAAGTCCATGGCGCAGGACATCGACGGGCGCGCGCTGCAGGGCGAATTCCTGCGCACTGCCACCATCATCAACCGCATGGTGCAGCAATTGGGTACCTTCGCGGCCGAGGTCACGCGGGTGGCGCGCGAGGTGGGCACGGAGGGCAAGCTGGGCGGGCAGGCCGACGTGCAGGGCGTGGCCGGCACCTGGAAGGACCTGACCGACAACGTCAACTCCATGGCGTCCAACCTCACCTCGCAGGTGCGCAACATCGCCGACGTGACCAAGGCGGTGGCTGCGGGCGACCTCTCGCGCAAGATCACCGTCGACGTGCAGGGCGAGATCCTGGGCCTGAAGAACACGATCAACACGATGGTGGACCAGCTGCGTGCCTTCGCCTCGGAGGTGACGCGGGTGGCGCGCGAGGTCGGAGCCGAAGGCAAGCTCGGTGGGCAGGCCGACGTGCCGGGCGCCGCCGGCACCTGGAAGGCCCTGACCGAGAACGTCAACCAGCTCGCGGCCAACCTCACCACGCAGGTGCGCGCCATCGCCGAAGTGGCCACAGCCGTCACCCAGGGCGATCTCACGCGCAGCGTCACGGTGCAGGCGCGCGGTGAGGTGGCCGCCCTGAAGGACACCATCAACGAGATGATCCGCAACCTGCGTGACACCACCCGGCTCAATACCGAGCAGGACTGGCTCAAGACCAACCTGGCCAAGTTCTCGCGCCTGCTGCAGGGGCAGAAGGACCTGCAGGCCGTGGGGCAGATGGTTCTGTGCGAACTCGCGCAGGTGGTGGGTGCGCAGCGCAGCGGCTTTTACCTGCTGGAGTCGGGCGAGGGCGCGCCTCGCCTGCGGCTCATGGCCAGCCACGCCGCCGACGTACCCGCCGCTCCCGGCCCGTGCATCGCCCTGGGTGAGGGCGTGGTGGGCCAATGTGCGCTGGACCGCCGCAAGGTGCTGCTGTCCGGCCATCCACCGGCGGCGGCGTCGATCCGCACCGGCCTCACGGAACTGGCGCCGCGCAGCGTGCTGGTGCTGCCCATCGTCTTCGAGGGCCAGGTGCGCGGCGTGCTGGAGCTGTCCTCGCTCGACCCCTTCAGCTCCACCCACCAGGTGTTCCTCGACCAGCTGGCCGAGTCCATCGGCATCGTGATCAACACGCTGCAGGCCAAGACCCGTACCGAGGACCTGCTGGCGCAATCGCAGTCGCTGGCCCAGGAGCTGCAAAGCCGCCAGCTCGAGCTGCAGCACACCAACGAGGCGCTTCAGGAAAAGGCCCGGCAGGTGGCCCAGAGCTCCAGGTACAAGTCGGAGTTCCTGGCCAACATGTCGCACGAGCTGCGCACGCCGCTCAATTCCCTTCTGATCCTGTCCGAGCAGCTCTCACGCAACGCCGAGGGCAACCTCACCGCGCGGCAGGTGGAATTCGCCAAGACCATCCATTCCTCGGGCAACGACCTGCTGATGCTGATCAACGACATCCTGGACCTGTCCAAGATCGAGTCGGGCACCGTGGTGGTCGACCTCAGCGAGTTGCGGCTGTCGGACCTGCAGCGGTACGTCGAGCGCAACTTCCGCCATGTGGCCGAGGCCCGGGGCGTGGCGTTCCAGGTGGATTGCGGGCTGCGGCCCTCGGTGGCGATCCGCACCGATGTCAAGCGCCTGCAGCAGATCCTGAAGAACCTGCTGTCCAACGCATTCAAGTTCACGCTGCAGGGCACGGTCACGCTGGACATCCGCGAGGTCCGTGAGGGCTGGAGCCCGCAGTATCCCGAGCTGTCGCAGGCGCGGCGAGTGCTGGCCTTCGCGGTGACGGACACCGGCATCGGCATCCCGGGCGACAAGCAGCAGATCATCTTCGACGCCTTCCAGCAGGCCGACGGCTCCACCAGTCGCAAGTACGGTGGCACCGGGCTGGGCCTGGCGATCAGCCGGGAGCTGTCCCGTCTGCTGGGCGGAGAAATCCGGCTGGCCAGCACGCAGGGGCAGGGCAGCACCTTCACCCTCTACATGCCCCTGCGCTACACACTGGCTCGTGAAGTGCCGCCTGCGGGGTCCTGTTCACAGGAAGGTGCGGCCCTGGCCTTGAGCGTGCCTGCGCCCGCATCGGCATCGGCATCGGCATCGGCGTTCGGTGGGGTGGCCCGTCCTGCCCGGCGCGCCCCGGCCCGCACGCGCCGGGCCGGGGCCGGGGCCGGGGAGGGCGGCGATGAGGAGGAAGGCGCCCTTGCGGCCCTGCAACCCGCGGTACGCGATGACCGCGACCACCTTCGTCCGTGCGACGCGGTGCTGCTGATCGCCCAGGACGACCTGGACAGCGCGCGCCTGCTCCTGGACGCGGCGCGGGCCAGCGGCTTCAAGGGCCTGGTGAGCCCCAGCGGTGCGGGCGCCCTGACCCTGGCCAGCGCGCGGCAGCCCGTAGCCCTGGCCCTGGGGCCGCAACTGGCCGACATGCCCGCCGCCCGCCTGCTGGCGCGGTTCAAGCACGACCTCGTGCTACGCCACATCCCCGTCTGCCGGATCGGGGACTGGCCCGATGCTGTCCTCGCGCAGGCCCAGGCCTGCGATGTCATGGCCACCCTGGCCTGTCCGCAGGACCGCGACGCCATCCTGGTGACGCTGGGCCGTTTACGCGCCTACGGCGTTCGGCGCCAGCGCCGCATCCTGGTCGCCTTGAAGGACTTGGGGCTGCAGCGCGAATTCCTGGCCTTGCTCGAAGACGACCTGATCCAGCCCACCGTGGTGCGCAGCGCCGAGCGCGCGGCCTTCATGCTGCGGCGTGATGCCTTCGACGCGCTGGTGCTGGAGGGGGCGTTTCTGGCGTCGCCCGACAGCCCGCTGCGCACCGCGCTGCTGGCCCTGCCCACGCCGCCGTCGCTGGGACTGCCCGGCCCGCTGCCCTTGGTGCTGCACGCGCCGACGTCTGGTACGGGCGCAGCCACGCATGTTCACGCGCTCGGCCCCAGGTTCTGCGTGCGCGAGGCGCTGGGCGCCGTCGCCCTGTTCGAGGCTACCTTGCGCCATCTCCACCACCCGGTGCAGCGACTGCCGGAGGAGCGTCGGGCATTGTTGCAGCGGTCCTTGGACGCGTCCCGTCCCCTGTCGGGCCAGCGGGTGCTGATCGTGGACGACGACATGCGCAACATCTTTGCGCTGGCTACGGTGCTGGAGGCCCATGGCATGGACATCGTATGGGCCGACAACGGGTCCGAGGCCATCCACCGGGCGGGCAGCGACCCGCAGATCGGCGTGGTCCTGATGGACATCATGATGCCGGAGCTCGACGGCCTGGCGACCCTGCGCGAGATCCGCCGCCAGCCGCGCGGGCGCGAACTGCCGCTGATCGCCGTCACCGCCCAGGCCATGAAGGGCGACCGTGAGAAATGCATCGAGGCCGGCGCCTGGGACTACCTGTCCAAGCCGGTCAACCCGCAAGAACTCCTGACGGCGCTGCGTGCCTGGCTGCAGCCATGACCGACATCGACCGCGTCGGCATCCTGATCGTCGACGACCTGCCTGAGAAGCACCTGGTGCTGCGCACCATCCTGGACGATTTGGGCGAGGACCTGGTCAGCGTGCATTCGGGCCGCGACGCGCTGGCGCAGCTGCTCGCCCGCGAATTCGCGGTGATCCTGCTGGACGTCAACATGCCGGACATCGACGGGCTGGAAACCGCCAGCCTGATCCGGGGGTACCACCGCTCGGCCCGCACCCCCATCCTGTTCATCACGGCGCACGTGGACGAAGCCCAGGCCCGGCGCGGTTACGCCCTGGGGGCGGTGGACTACATCCCGTCGCCGGTGGTGCCGCAGGTGTTGCGCTCCAAGGTCCGGGTGTTCGTGGAGTTGTACCGGATGAACCGCCAGCTGCAGGCGCATGCTGCGCAGCGCGAAGCCCTGGCCCGTGAGCAGGCGGCCCGGGCGGCGGCCGAACAGGCCGGTGCGCGCGCTGATTTCCTGGCCCATGCCAGCCAGGAGCTGGGGCGCTCGCTGGACCTGGACGACACGCGGCAGGCCCTGCTGGCACTGGCGGTGCCCCGCCTCGGTGACAAAGCCTGGCTGGCCGATGCGCAGGGCGTGGCGCAACCCGGGCCGTTGCCTGCGCCCCTGCGTGAAGCGGTGGTGCGCCTGCTGGCGCACGGGCCGCGTGCGCAGGTCCGCGAACACCTGCTGCCGGGTGGCTGCTGCGTCATCCTGCCCCTGTGCCCGGGCCGTCCCGAGGGTGGCGCACTGGTTTTGCGCGCGGCCGACGGCGTCCTGCAGGGCGCCCGGCTGGCGCTGGCCCGCGAGGTGGTGAGCCGGGCCGCCATGGCCATGGACAACGCGCGCCTGTATGCCGCCGTGCGCGAGGCCGACCGGCGCAAGAACGAGTTCCTGGCCATGCTGGCCCATGAGTTGCGCAATCCCCTGGCCCCGATCCGCAACGCGGTGCACATCATGCAGGGCATTCCGGACACTCCACCCCCCCTGGGCTGGGCGCGCGATGTGATCAGCCGGCAGGCGGCGCACATGACGCGGCTGATCGACGACCTGCTGGATGTCTCGCGCATCGTGCAGGGCAAGGTGGCCGTCCAACCGCAGCGGATCACGCTGGCCAGCGTGATCGAGCGCTGCGCCGAATCCATGGCGCCTCGGCTGGCGCAGCGCCAGCAGGTGCTGCGGCTGGACCTTCCGCAGGACGCGATCGCGCTGGACGCCGACCTGGTGCGCCTCACCCAGGTCCTGAGCAACCTGGTGCACAACGCCTCCAAGTTCTCGCCCCCGGGGACGGCGATCGATTTGCAGGCCCGTACCGGGGACGGTGAGGTGGTCGTGTCGGTGATGGACCAGGGCTGCGGGCTCGACCCGTCGCTGCTGCCGCGTGTCTTCGACCTGTTCGTGCAGGGAGATCAGGCCCTGGACCGCTCCGAGGGCGGCCTGGGCATCGGACTGACGCTGGTGCGGCACCTGGTGGAACTGCATGGCGGGCGGGTGCAGGCCTTCAGCGCGGGCAGGGGTCAGGGCACGCAGGTCGTGGTGCGGCTGCCCCTGGCGCAGGAAGCGGCGCCGGAGTGCGCAGCGCCAGCCTCGGCCCTGGGCGCGCACGATTGCGTGCCCAGGCCGGTGCAGGTTCACCGACCGCTGGCAGAAACCGGCGTAGAGCCGGTGGCGGCCGGTGCTCGCAAGGTCCTGGTCGTGGACGACCAGGAGGCTTCCGCCGAGACCCTCACGCTGCTGCTGGAGATGGAAGGGTTTGAGGTCCGTGTCGCGCACGAGGGTCGCGAGGCCCTGGCGGCCGCCCAGGCCTTCCAGCCCGACGCGGTGCTGCTGGACATCGGCCTGCCTGGCATGAGCGGCTTCGAGGTGGCGTCGTGCCTGCGCGAAGACCCGGCCTGCCGCGAGGCGCTGCTGGTGGCGCTCACCGGCTACGGCGAACCCGAAAGCCGGGCCCGCTCGGCCCAGGCGGGCTTTGACGTCCACATGGTCAAGCCGGCCGATGTGGAGCGCCTGCTGGCCCTGCTGGCCGACCCGCAGGCGGCGCGGCGCACGCTGCCCGCCTGAGGCCGACTGCTAGAATCGTGGGCTGCGGAGGGGTGGATGAGCGGTTTAAGTCGCACGCCTGGAAAGCGTGTGAGGGTTAATAGCCCTCCGCGGGTTCGAATCCCGCCCCCTCCGCCAGACAGCCAGTCTCTAAGCGCCTTTCGGGCGCTTTTTTCTTTCTACCCACCAATTTACTCGCCAACCAACTTGCGCCCGTGCGTTGAAGACCCGCCGACGCCGCCGGTGATGAGAATGTGCTTGTCTCGCAGGTGAAGGTCCATGGCTTGCTCTTCTGCTGAAATGCGAGATTCTGATGTTGTCGATTCAATCACTCTTGTAAGAACTTTGTGTCATGACTTCCAAAACTTCTGCGCTGCGTGCGCGTTTGAACCAACCTGGCCTGGTGGTCGCCCCCGGCGTGTTCGACATGGTGTCGCTGCGCCTGGCCGACAGTTTTGGTTTTGACGCGCTGTACATGACCGGCTATGGCACCGTGGCCTCGCACATGGGCTTGCCTGATGCAGGCCTGGCCACCTACAGCGACATGGTGGGCCGCGTCACCGCCATGGCGGGCATGGCCCGCACGCCCCTTATTGCCGATGCCGACACGGGCTACGGCGGCTTGCTCAACATGCGACACACCATCCGGGGTTACGAGGCGGCAGGTGCTTGCGCCATCCAACTCGAAGACCAGGAGTTCCCCAAAAAATGCGGGCATACCCCGGGCCGCCGCGTCATCCCCATGGCCGACATGGTGCGCAAGGTCCAGGTAGCGGTGGATTCGCGTGAGTCCAAAGATTTTTTGATCATCGCCCGTACCGACGCCCGTACCACGCTGGGTCTCGACGAAGCGCTGCGCCGGGCCGAGGCTTATGCCAAGGCAGGGGCCGACATTTTGTTTGTCGAGTCGCCCGAGTCCGAAGAGGAGATGCGCCGCATTGGCCAAAGCTTTGACGTGCCCTTGGTCGCCAACATGGTCGAAAAAGGGCGCACGCCCG
>JBEGVR010000259.1:0-21542 GCA_041178265.1 Pseudomonadota bacterium
GGCTGATGCCGGCCGACGCGCCGCCGCACCGGATCAACGACCACTTCTTCATCAAGAACGGACGCATCGAGGTCGCCAGCGACGACCTGTACGAGCGGCATCCCGAGGCCATCCTCGAGACCTTCCTGGTGTACCAGCAGACGGTGGGCGCCCAGGACCTCTCGGCCCGCACGCTGCGCGCCCTGTACAACGCGCGCCGCCTCATGGACGGCAGGTTCCGCGTCAATCCGGCCAACCGCGCGACCTTCCGCGCCATCCTGATGCAGCCCTCGGGCATCACGCACGCCATGCGGCTGATGAACCAGACCTCGGTGCTCGGTCGCTACCTGTGGGTGTTCCGCCGCATCGTGGGCCAGATGCAGCACGACCTGTTCCATGTCTACACCGTGGACCAGCATATCCTGATGGTGCTGCGCAACGTACGGCGCTTCTTCATCGCCGAGCACGCCCACGAATACCCCTTCTGCTCCCAGCTGGCTGGTGGCTGGGACAAGCCCTGGATCCTGTATATCGCGGCCCTGTTCCACGACATCGCCAAGGGCCGCGGGGGCGATCACTCCGATCTGGGCGCCCAGGAAGTGCGCCGCTTTTGCCGGCAGCACGAGATCTCGGCGCAGGACACGCAGCTCGTGGAATTCCTCGTGCGCGAGCACCTGACCATGAGCCGCATCGCGCAAAAGCAGGACCTCGGCGACCCCGAAGTCATCGCCGCCTTTGCCAGCCGCGTCGGGACCGAACGCCACCTCACAGCCCTGTACCTGCTCACCGTGGCCGACATCCGCGGCACCAGCCCCAAGGTCTGGAACGCCTGGAAAGGCAAGCTGCTCGAAGACCTGTACCGGGCCACCGTTCGGGCCTTGGGCGGACGCGCCCCCGACCGCGACGCCCAGGTGGAGGCCTGCAAGCGCGAGGCCCTGGTGCAACTGGGCCTGCACGCCCTGCCCCACGACGCCCATGCCTCGCTTTGGTACACGCTGGACGTGGGCTACTTCATGCGCCACGACGCCGGCGAGGTGGCCTGGCACACCCGGCACATCACCCGCCACCGGGCCGGCCTGCAGGGGGCGGCCAGTGCGCCCCTGGTGCGCGCGCGCCTCTCGCCGGTGGGTGAAGGCCTGCAGGTCATGGTCTACACGCCTGACCAGTCCGACCTCTTCGCCCGCATCTGCGGCTACTTCGACCAGGCGGGCTTCAGCATCCTGGATGCCCGCATCCACACCACCCGCGACCGGCACGCGCTGGACACCTTCCAGGTGGTGAGTTCCATGCTGCCAGAACACCATCGCGAGTTGCTTGCCATGGTCGAGTCCGAGCTGCAGCACACCCTGGCCGCCGCCGGACCGCTGCCCGAGCCCAGTCGCGGCCGGGTGTCACGGCGCGTCAAGAGCTTTCCGGTGACACCCCGCGTGCACCTTACCCCCGACGAAAAAGCACAGCGCTGGCTGCTGTCGCTCTCGGCCAGCGACCGCACCGGCCTGCTCTATTCGGTCGCCCGCGTCCTGGCCCGCCATCACATCAACCTTCAACTGGCCAAGGTCTCCACCCTGGGCGAACGGGTGGAAGACACCTTCCTGATCGACGGCCCGCAGCTGCAGCAGAACAGACGCCAGATCGAGATCGAGACCGAGCTGCTGCAGGTGCTGGCCGGTTGAGGTCAGGGGCATCCAGGCAGGGCGCGCAAATGCCAAGCCCATGCCAAGCCCCTGACAGTGTTGCTTGGGTACGCTTTCAGGTGGCCTCAACTCTGACTGCGAGTCGCAACCATGAACATCCAGCCCTCCTCACGCGCGGCCAAGCGCCCTCGCGACGCAAGTCCGGAACCCGACCTGCAAGGCACAACGGCACCGCCTGCCACCACCGCGCTGCACACACGAAAAGTTCGCTTCACCAAGGACGTCAAATCGGAGGGTTTGCAGGCCCCTACGCCCGTACGTCCACCCCTGACCGCCAGCAGGCCGACGCTCAGCCTGAGCAGTTCCTCCTTCGACCTCGATGACGGCTTCCGACTCCCCGAGAGCGTGGCCCAGCTCGAAGGCGTCCAGGCCACCGATGCGCCGCAAGCCACTGAACCACCACAAGCCGCTGAGGCGCCCGACGAGTCCAACCATGCCGTCCACGGCAACATCGTTCTGTTCAAGGCCAGCCAGGACGGAGAAACCCTGCGCGCCGCCTTCGTCGACATGCGGGACGCCCTGCTGGGAGCCTGGGACCCCGACGAGCCAGACGTGCAGAGCCTGCCCGCGCTACCGCCCGAAACGCCGGCGCCCGACATGCTGCTGATCGACGCTCAAAGCGGGGTCCAGGGGCTGTACACCCGTGACGTCGCCAGCTGCGTCGCACTGTGCCTGCATCACCCCGAAAGTGGCTGTATCGGCATGGCGCACCGGTCGGACTCACTCGCATTGGCGGACAGCACCCGCGATCTCGTTGCCGCCTTCGAGGCGCGTACCGGCCATGCCAACCCGCGACTGGTTGTGGCCTTCGGCACGGACGCCTACCGGCGGGACTTGCTGGACCAGTCCTACCGGGATCCGCACGGTTTCATCGCCGGGTACCTCCTGGCCGGCAACCCCCTGGCCAAAAGGATCCAGGATGAACTGGCCAGGCTTGGCCCCGATGCGTTCCTCGATGCGCATGTGAATACCGTCGTGTCGCAGGTGGTTCATCAGCATGCCTGCGAGATCCTCGACCAGGTGAGAAGGCTGGGCCTGCCCGCGGTCCACCTGCCTCATTCCTGCGTGATGCTCGGGCTCGATGGCCAGCTGGAGACGTTTTCCGGGCTCCAGGGGCCCCCTGCACTCGTGCGCGCCCGCCAGCCCCGGGAAGACTGACAGCGCCGGCACGACCCGCACCGCGAGGGGCTCAGTGCGTCAACTGGGCCCAGGCCTTGTCCAGGCGCTTGACGCTCACAGGCTGCGGGGTGCGAAGTTCCTGCGCGAAAAAGCTCACGCGCAGTTCCTCCAGCAACCAGCGAAATTCCAGCATGCGCGCATCAGCCACCCCCTTGCGCTCGGCCACCAGTCGCCAGTAACGCTGCTCAAGCGGCTTGAGTTCGGCCAGGCGGCTGGCATCGCGGACGGGGTCGGCGCGCAGCTTGTCCAGTCGCAGCGTCACGGCCTTGAGGTAGCGCGGGACCTGCTGCAGCGACGCCCACGGCGTCTCCAGCAAGAAGCGCTTGCCCACCAGCCGCTGCAGTTGCTGCGTCGCGTCCTGGGTGGCCTCGGGCGCGTTGCGGGTGTCCTTGACCTTGCGGGCGGCCGTGGCGTACTCACCCAGGATCGTGCCGGCCAGGCGGGCCACTTCCTGGGCGATCAGCGTCAGCCGCCCACGGCCCTCCTCCAGCCTGCGCCTGAATGCCGCCTCGTCGGTAGGCAGCGGATCGATCAGGAAAGCGCGGTCCAATGCGACGTCGATCACCTGGGTGCGCAGTTCCTCCAGCGTGCCCAGGGGCATGAAGGCCACCGCCATCTTCTGCAGGTCAGGAATGTTCTTTTCCAGGTACTTCAGGGCATCGCGGATCTGGAGGGCGCACAGGCGGCGCAGCCCGGCGCGGTGCTTGCCTGCGGCCACTTCGGGCTCGTCGAACACCTCGATCGACACCGCATCCCCCAGGTCCACCAGCGCCGGAAATCCCACCAGGCTGGTGCCGCCCTTGCGGATCTCCATCAATTCGGGCAACTCGCCGAAGGTCCAGGCCATGTGGCGCTGCGCGGCCTCCAGGGCCGGGGGCGGGGCGGCCTTGGCCTTGACCACCGCCACCGCGCCCCGGCCTGCGGGGCGGGCCCCATCCTGCGGCCCAGGCGCCGGTGCAGACACCCCCTCGGGCGATGAATCCACCGCGCCCTTGAGCGAAGCCAGCGCCTGGAAGGCCCCACGCGCCTGCGCACCCAGTTCGGCCCGCAGCGCGCCCAGGTTGCGCCCCATCCCCAATTGGCGCCCATGTTCGTCGACCACGCGCAGGTTCATGAACAGGTGCGCAGGCACCATGTCCAGCTTGAAGTCGGTGCGCTTGACATCCAGGCTGGTGGCCTCTCGCACACGCTTCAAGAGCGCGTCGGTCAGCGATCCCTGGGCCCAGGCCTCGGGCGCGCTCAGCGCGTGCGCCAGCGATATCGCCGACTCGGGCAGCGGCACGAAGCGCGAACGGGGTTTCTGCGGCAGGCTTTTGAGCAGGGCCTGGATCTTGTCCTTGAGCATGCCGGGCACCAGCCACTCGCACCGTTCCTCGGACACCTGGTTCAGGACGAACAGGGGCACGGTGACGGTCAGGCCATCGCGGGCATCGCCCGGGTCATGCAGGAAGCTGGTGGCGCAGTCCACCCCGCCCAGGCGCACGGTGCGCGGGAAGGCCTCTGTGGTGATGCCGGCGGCCTCATGCCGCATCAGCTCCTCGCGCGTGAGCCTCAGGAGGTCGGGATTGCGGCGGCTCTCGGCGCGGTACCAGCCTTCGAAGGTCGCACCGCTGTACACGTCCGCCGGCAACTGCTGGTCGTAGAAGGCGAAGATCAGTTCGTCGTCCACCAGCACGTCCTGCCGGCGCGACTTGTGCTCCATGTCCTGCACCTGCCGCACCAGCTTGCGGTTGGCGGCCAGGAACGGCAGGTTCGTCTCCCACTGGCCGTCGACCAGCCCGTCGCGGATGAAGATCTCGCGCGCGCCGCTCTGGTCCGCACGCGCGAAGCCGACGCGCCGCCCGCTGTAGATCACCAGGCCATAGAGCGTGGCGCGCTCCAGGGCCACCACCTCGGCCTGCTTTTTCTCCCAGTGCGGATCCAGCAGCTGCTTTTTCAGCAGGTGCCCGGCGACCTCCTCCACCCACTGCGGTTCGATATTGGCGATGCCGCGCCCGAACAGGCGTGTGGTCTCGACCAGCTCGGCGCAGACGATCCAGCGGCCGGGCCGCTTCTTCAGGTGCGCGCCCGGGTGGCGGTGGAACTTGATGCCGCGCGCGCCCAGGTACTCGGTGGACGCCCCGCCGCCGCCGGCACGTGCGCCGGTGGCGGCGTTGTTGGCGGGCGACTCTTCGAGCTTCCAGCCGATGTTGCCCAGGAGCCCCGCCAGCATCGACTTGTGCAGGGCCTCGTAACTCGCGGGCTGCGTATTCAGGCGCCACTGGTGCTCGGTCACCACTGTGAGCAACTGGCTGTGGATATCGCGCCATTCGCGCACCCGGCGGATGTTGATGAAGTTCTGCCGCAGCAGCTGCTCGTACTGGCGGTTGGACAGCTTGTGGGTGTCGCCCGCACCGGTCGTCCCCGGCCTACCCGAGGGCTTTCCGCCTCGCGCGTCATGCAGCCAGGTCCACAGGGTGAGGTAGCCGGAGAACTCGCTTTTCTCGTCGTCGAACTTCGCATGCTGCTGGTCAGCCTGGGCCTGGGACTCCATCGGCCGGTCCCGCACGTCCTGCACGGACATCGCCGAGGCCACGACCAGCACCTCCTGCAGCGCGCCGCGCTGGCGCGCCTCCAGGATCATGCGCCCCACCCGTGGGTCCAGCGGCAGGCGCGCCAGCTCGCGGCCGGTGTCGGTCAGTTCATTGGCCTCGTCCACCGCGCCCAGCTCGCCCAGGAGCTGGTAGCCGTCGGTGATGGCGCGCCGCTGCGGCGCCTCCAGGAAAGGAAAGTCCTCCACCGCCCCCAGGCGCAGCGCCTTCATGCGCAGGATCACGCCAGCCAGCGAGGAGCGCAGGATCTCCGGGTCGGTGAAGCGTGGGCGCCCCGCGAAGTCCTTTTCGTCGTACAGGCGTATGCAGATGCCGTCGGCCACGCGCCCGCAGCGGCCGGCCCGCTGGTTGGCCGCAGCCTGGCTGACCGGCTCGACCAGCAGCTGTTCGACCTTGCTGCGGAAGCTGTATCGCTTCACCCGCGCCGAGCCGCTGTCGACCACGTAGCGGATGCCGGGCACCGTGAGCGACGTCTCGGCCACATTGGTGGCCAGCACGATGCGCCGCCCGCCATGGGTGTCGAAGACCCGCTCCTGTTCGGCCTGCGACAGGCGCGCGAACAGGGGCAGAACCTCGGTCCCGCGCAGCACCGGGTTGTGCGCCAGGTGCCCGCGCAGGTGGTCGGCCGCCTCGCGGATCTCGCGCTCGCCGGGCAGGAACACCAGGATGTCGCCGCCAGAACCTGGCCCCCACGCTCCGCGCTGCGCGTCGTCACTGCCCCCCGAGGGGGCCGCGTCCGGCTTGGGGCGGCCCGGCGCCGGCCGATGCGCCCACAGCTCGTCCACCGCGTCGGCGATGGCTTCGTTCAGGCCGTAGTCGCGGCGTTCCTCGAAGGGTCGCCAGCGCTGTTCGACCGGAAAGGTGCGCCCCGAGACGTAGATGACGGGGGCCGGTACCGGCTCCTGCCCCGGCCCCGCGGGCGCCGCCGCGAAGTGGCGGGCAAAGCGCTCGGCGTCGATGGTGGCCGAGGTCACTACCACCTTGAGGTCGGGGCGCCGGGGCAGGATCTGGCGCAGGTACCCCAGGAGAAAGTCGATGTTGAGGCTGCGTTCGTGCGCCTCGTCGATGATCAGGGTGTCGTAGGCCGAAAGCAGCGGGTCGGTCTGCGTCTCCGCCAGCAGGATGCCGTCGGTCATGAGCTTGACCGAGGCCTCGCGCGAGAGCCGGTCCTGGAAGCGCACCTTGTAGCCCACGACCTCGCCCAGGGGGGTCTGCAATTCCTCGGCGATGCGCTTGGCCACACTGGAGGCGGCGATGCGCCGGGGCTGGGTGTGACCGATCCACCGGCCACGCTCACCCGGCGCCGCGTTCAGGCGTCCGCGCCCCAGGGCCAGGGCGATCTTGGGCAGCTGGGTGGTCTTGCCCGAGCCGGTTTCCCCGCAGACGATGACCACCTGGTGGGCCGACATCGCCGCCATGATCTCCTCGCGCCGGGCGGACACCGGCAAGGATTCGGGGAAAGTGATGCGTGGAAGTGACAAGGCGGGCCGGGCAAAAGCCCCGGATTATGGTCCGACGGCAGACGGGGCCGGGGCTTCCCGTACACTTTCCCGGACACGCACGCCCCCCATGTCCACCGTCTTCAACTTCACCTTCGTGCCCTGGTTCCGGTCGGTGGCGCCCTACATCCACATGCACCGGGGCAAGACCTTCGTGGTCGGCCTGGCGGGCGAGGCCATCGCTGCGGGCAAGCTGCACCACATCGCGCAAGACCTGGCCCTGATCCAGAGCATGGGCGTGAAGATCGTGCTGGTGCACGGCTTTCGGCCCCAGGTCAACGAGCAACTGCGGCTCAAGGGCCATGAGGCCCGCTATTCGCACGGCATGCGTATCACAGACGAAGTCGCCCTCGACTGCGCCCAGGAGGCCGCCGGCCAGCTTCGCTATGAGATCGAGGCCGCCTTCAGCCAGGGCCTGCCCAATACCCCCATGGCCGGATCCACCGTGCGGGTGATCTCCGGCAACTTCATCACCGCCCGCCCGGTGGGTATCGTCGACGGCATCGACTTCCAGCACTCGGGCCTGGTGCGCAAGGTCGACGTCAGCGGCATCGCCCGCACCCTGGACATGGGTTCGATGGTGCTGCTGTCCCCCTTCGGCTTCTCGCCCACCGGCGAGGCCTTCAACCTCACCATGGAAGAAGTCGCCACCAGCGTGGCCATCGCGCTGCAGGCCGACAAGCTGATCTTCCTGTCCGAGATGCCCGGCATCCGCATCCGTCCTGGCGATCCGGAGTCCGAGGACAACCCCATCGACACCGAGCTGCCCCTGGCCACCGCGCAGCAGATCCTGGACCAGGCGCCCGACCCGCAACAGCCCACCGACATCGCCTTCTATCTGCAGCACTGCGTGAAGGCCTGCAAGGCCGGCGTCGAACGCAGCCACATCATTCCCTTTGCGGTGGACGGCGCCCTGCTTCTCGAGATCTACGTGCACGATGGCATCGGCACCATGGTCATCGACGAAAAGCTCGAGGAACTGCGCGAAGCCACCCCCGACGACCTCGGTGGGGTCCTGCAGCTGATCGAGCCCTTCGAGCGCGATGGCACCCTGGTCAAGCGCGATCGCAACGAGATCGAGCGCGACATCGCCAACTACAGCCTCATCGAGCACGACGGCGTGATCTTCGCCTGCGCCGCCCTCTACCCCTACCCCGAGGCCCGCACCGCCGAAATGGCGGCCCTCACCGTGTCGCCCCAAAGCCAGGGACAGGGCGATGGCGAGAAGATCCTCAAACGCATCGAGCAGCGCGCCCGCGCCATGGGCCTGGACAGCATCTTCGTGCTCACCACCCGCACCATGCACTGGTTCCTCAAGCGCGGCTTCGTGCAGGTCGACCCCGACTGGCTCCCTGAGGCGCGCAAGCGCAAATACAGTTGGGACCGTCGCAGCCTGGTCCTCGTGAAGAAACTGGGCTGACGTCGCTGACGTCGCTGGCGTCAGATATCGCGCGCTGCGGCGCGACATGCCGACCGACAGACGCGGGGGCCCCCTCAGGCGCCCAATGGCTCCTCCCGGGCTGCTCCCAGTCTCCTTACGGGTTTGCCACATGCCCTTCGAACACCGCCTGCCCCTGCCAGACCGCCGCGAGGCTGGCCGCCTGCTGGCCGCCGACCTGGCCTTCCTGCGCGGACAGCGCGACGTGCTGGTGCTGGGCCTGCCCCGTGGCGGCGTGCCCGTGGCCTTCGAGGTGGCTCGGGCCCTGCACGCGCCGCTGGATGTGTTTGTCGTGCGCAAGATCGGCATGCCGGGCCACCCGGAGTTCGCTGCCGGCGCGATCGCCACGGGCGACGTGCAGGTCATGGACATCACGCCCGGCAACGCGCAGGAACGCCAGCGCCTGGACGAGGTGATCCGCCAGGAGACCTGCGAACTGGCGCGGCGCGAACTGGCCTACCGGGGCAAGCGGCCCCTGCCCCTTCTGCGCGATCGTATCGTGGTCCTGGTCGACGACGGCGTGGCCACCGGCGCCACGCTCGAAGCCGCCGCCCGCGCGATCCGCCGGCAGCAGCCGCGGATGCTGGTGGCGGCAGCCCCGATCGCTTCCGCGTCGGCGGCGCGGCGGCTGGCGCCCTGGGTGGACCGCCTGGTGCTGGGGGCCCAGCCTGAGCCCTTTCATGCGGTCAGCCCCTGGTACCGGCATTTCCCCCAATGCACCGACGACGAGGTCTGCGAGCTCCTTGCGGCCGCCCGCGAGGGAACCCCCGCCTGAGGCGCGCCACGCGCGAGCCGCCATGTCGCACTCCCTGGCCCGCCGAGCCCAGGACGACGGTGTCACCGCCCGTGCGCTGGCGCCGCACCTGCGCCCCCTGGCCACGCCCGCCGACGAGGACGACCTGGTGGACTTCCTGGGCCAGGGCCGGCTGGTGCTGCTGGGGGAATCCACGCACGGCACCCACGAGTTCTATGCCCTGCGGGCCGTCCTCACGCGCCGGCTGATCACCGAGCATGGCTTTGGCGCCGTCGTGGCCGAGGCCGACTGGCCCGATGCCTGGCGCGTGAACCGCTACGTGCGCGGTGGCGGTGACGACGCCGACGCCAGCCAGGCGCTGGCGGGTTTTCGGCGCTTTCCGACCTGGATGTGGCGCAACACGGTGGTATGCCAGTTCGTGGACTGGCTGCACCGGCACAACGCCTCGCAGCCCCAGCGGCGGTGCGCCGGGTTCTACGGCATGGACCTGTACAGCCTCTTTGGCTCGGTGCAGGCCGTGATCGATCACCTCGAGCGCATCGACCCACAGGCGGCGCGACGTGCCCGCGCCCGCTATGCCTGCTTCAGGCAGTTCGGCGAAGACAGCCACGCCTACGGTTATGCCTCCAGCTTCGGCATGCAACCGCACTGCGAGGACGAGGTGCTGGCGCAGTGGCGGGAGATGCAACAGCGTTCGGCCAACCTGCCCCGGGCCGCTGGCGCGGCGCGCGACGAGGCCTTCAACGCCTTGCAAAATGCGCGCCTCGTGCGCAACGCCGAGGAGTACTACCGCACCATGTTCCACCGGCGTGTGTCGTCCTGGAACCTGCGGGACCAGCACATGGCGCAGACCCTGGAGGCACTGGAACGCCACCTCGCCACCGAGAGCGGCGAGCTGCCGCGGATGGTGGTCTGGGCGCACAACTCGCACCTGGGCGACGCCCGCGCCACCGCCATGCATGAACAGGGCGAATGGAACCTGGGCCAGCTGGTGCGCGAACGCTGCGGCGATGCAGTCCGCCTGGTGGGTTTTTCCACCGACCGGGGCACGGTCACCGCGGCGCCGTCCTGGGACGCCGGGTCGCAGCAGCGCCGCGTCCGTGACGGACTGCCAGGCAGCTACGAGGCCCTGTTCCACCACGCGGGCCCGTCCCGGTTCTGGTTGCGCCTGCGGGGCGATACGGCACTGGCCGGCCTGCTGGCGCCGCCACGCCTGCAGCGGGCGATCGGGGTGATCTACCTGCCCGACACCGAGCGGGCCAGCCACTACCTGCGGGCCGACCTGCCTGCGCAGTTCGACGCGGTGATCCACATCGACACGACGCAGGCCCTGGAACCGCTGGAGCCGGACCCGGGTTGGCTGCAGGCCGAGGAACCGCCCGAGACCTTTCCCTCAGGGCTGTGACGAACGCCGCACTTGTCGCCACCCCAGACTGGCCAGGACCGCCGCGATCAGGACAAAGGACAGGAAAGACCAGTTGGCGATGGAGCCACCCAGAAGGGTCCAGTCGACCGCGGCGCAATCGCCACCGCCCCGAAAGATCATGGGAATGGCGCGCTCCAGCGGGAAGGTGGCGATCATTCCGTAGAAATCACGCCCGCAGGAGACGGTCTCGGGCGGGTACCACTGCAGCCAGCTCTGACGCGCGGCCACGAAGGCGCCGAAGCCGGCCAGCGCCACCCCCAGGAGACTGCCCGCCAGCCAGGCACCACGGCGCGAGGCAAGCGCCGACAGGGCGGTCACGGCCACCACCCCGACCAGGGCGTAGCGTTGCACGATGCACATGGGACAGGGGTTCAGGCCCACGACATGCTGCAGGTACAGGCCAAAGGCCAGCATCGCCACGCCCGCGGCCGCCACCCCCGCCAGCACGCGGCGCGGCGCCGCCTCCAGCCATGCGATCACGTCATTCCTCCACGAAGACCCGGGCCTTGCGGGGCGTCACGACCAGTGTGTCGCCCTCCTGGAACCCGGCATCCCTGTATTGTTGCGCGGGAATCTGAGCTTCGATCACCGGCTCGGATCCGGCCTTGTGCCGGCCCGGGGTATCGCTCTGGGGCACCAGCTCCAGGCGTGCAATGGGCCCGACCACGATGGCCCGCGCCAGGCGGGCCACGATCCCGCTAGCCGCACCGCCCTGCCCCGGCTGGTGGCGCGCCACCGCCAGGTCGTGTGGGCGCACGTAGGCGTAGGCCTTGGCATCCTGGGCGTCGGCGTGCTCGGGCGCCTGCAGCCGCAGGCCCTCCAGGTGCACCTCACCCTCGTGGGCACGCCCGTGAAACAGGTTCACGTCGCCCAGAAAGCCATAGACAAAGGGGCTGGCCGGATGGTCCCACACCTCCTGGGGCGAGCCGACCTGCTCCACCACCCCGGCGTTCAGCAGGACGACCCTGTCGGCCACTTCCAGGGCCTCCTCCTGGTCGTGCGTCACGAAGATGCTGGTGACATGCAGTTCGTCGTGCAGGCGGCGCAGCCAGCGGCGCAGCTCCTTGCGCACCTTGGCGTCCAGCGCGCCAAAGGGTTCGTCCAGCAGCAGCACCTTGGGCTCGACCGCCAGCGCACGGGCCAGGGCGATGCGCTGGCGCTGCCCGCCCGAGAGCTGCGACGGAAAGCGGTCGGCCAGCCAATCGAGCTGCACCAGGCCCAGGAGTTCATGCACCTTGGCCGAGATCTGCGCCTCGGAGGGACGCCCCCTGCGCGGTTTCATGCGCAGGCCGAACGCCACGTTGTCGAACACCGTCATGTGCCGAAACAGGGCGTAGTGCTGGAACACGAAGCCCACGCCGCGCTCTCGCACGTGGACCTCGGTGGTGTCTTCGCCGCTGAAGTGGATGCTGCCCGCGTCGGCGCCTTCCAGGCCTGCGATGATCCGAAGCAGCGTGGTCTTGCCGCAGCCCGAAGGCCCCAGCAGCGCGATCAGCTCGCCCGAGTCGATGTGCATGGACACATCGCGCAGGGCCTGGAAACTGCCGAACTGCTTGCTGATGTTGCGGATCTCGATGCTCATGATGCTTCCTTTAGGGTGCCGCCCGCGGGCACCCACGACGCCGGCTGCTCGGGCGGCAAGGCCGATGCGGCCTTCATTTCTCGTTCATGCTTCCACTCGGCCACCGACTTGATCACCAGGGTCACCAGCGCCAGCAGCGCCAGCAGTGAGGCCACCGCGAAGGCCGCCACCGACTGGTACTCGTTGTAAAGAATCTCGACGTGCAGCGGCATGGTGTTGGTCTGGCCGCGGATGTGGCCCGAGACCACCGACACCGCACCGAACTCGCCCATGGCCCGCGCGTTGCACAGGATCACGCCGTAGATCAGGCCCCACTTGATATTGGGCAGGGTTACATGCCAGAAGGTCTGCCACCCGCTGGCACCCAGCACGATGGCGGCCTGCTCCTCTTCGTTGCCCTGGGCCTGCATCAGCGGAATCAGCTCGCGCGCGATGAAGGGAAAGGTCACGAACACCGTGGCCAGCACGATGCCCGGCACCGCAAACACGATCTTGATGCCGTGGGTTTCGAGCCAGGGCCCCAGCCACCCCTGTGCGCCGAACACCAGCACGTACATCAGGCCCGCCACCACCGGCGAGATCGAGAACGGCAGGTCCGCCAGCGTGGTGAGGAAGGCCTTGCCGCGGAATTCGTACTTGGCGATGCACCAGGCCGCTGCCACGCCGAACACCAGGTTCAGGGGCACCGCAATGGCCGCCGTGAGCAGCGTGAGCCGGATCGCGGCCCAGGCGTCTGGCTCGCGCAGACCCTCCAGGTAGGCGCCCACGCCCTTGCGCAGGGCCTCGGCGAACACCGCCGCCAGCGGCAGCACCAGGAACAGGAGCAGAAACACCAGGGCCAGGCCGATCAGGGTCCGGCGGACCCAGGGGACCTCGGTGGTCGAGAGTCGGCGCGCGCTGGATATGCCCCCAACTGTGCCATCGGATGTGCCGCCAGTCTTGCCGCCAGCGCTCATCCTGCCCCCGATCGTTTGCGTTGCCAGGACTGCAGCGAGTTGATCACCAGCAGCATGAAGAAGGAGGCCACCAGCATCACCACGGCCACGGCCGTGGCCCCGGCCACGTCGTACTGTTCCAGCTTGCCGATGATGATCAGCGGCGTGATCTCGGACACCATGGGCATGTTGCCCGCGATGAAGATCACCGAGCCGTATTCACCGATCGCGCGCGCAAAGGCCATGGCGAAGCCCGTGAGCAGCGCCGGCGCGATGGCCGGGAAGATCACGTGAGCAAAGGTCTGCCAGCGGGTGGCCCCCAGGCTCATGGCCGCTTCTTCCAGTTCGCGCTCGGTGTCTTCCAGCACGGGCTGCACGGTGCGCACCACGAAGGGCAGGCCGATGAAGATCAGGGCGATCACGATGCCGTTTCGGTTGAAGGCCAACTGGATCCCCAAGGGCTCCAGGTACTGCCCGATCCAGCCGTTGCCCGCCAGCAGCGCGGTCAGCGAAATGCCCGCGACCGCGGTGGGCAAGGCGAACGGCAAGTCGACCAGCGCGTCGACGATGCGCTTGCCCGGAAAGCGATAACGCACCAGCACCCAGGCCACCAGCAGGCCCGCCACCACGTTCACGAGTGCGGCCATGAGCGACGCGCCAAAGGTGAGACGGTAGGAGGCCAGCACGCGCGGCGAACTGATCGCGGCGTAGAACTGGTCCCAGGTCAGCGTGAGGCTCTTGAGAACCAGCGCCGACAGGGGAATGAGCACGATCAGACTGAGGTACACCAGCGTGTACCCCAGCGTGAGGTTGAACCCGGGCAGTACCTTGCGGGCGCCCGAGGCAGACTTGGCCCCCACCGCAGCGGGGGCAGGCAAAACGCCGGCACTCATAACGTCAATTCCAGAACGACCGCGGATTCGGCAACGTCGGTACGTGTGCAGCACTCCAAAAAGGGCACGCGAGCCGAAACCAAAGGAACGCAGGTCGAAAATTCCAGGGCCAGCGCGGATCCGGCTTTGCCGGTCCGCTGCTGGCGCCCCCCCTTGGGGGGGAGGCGCCGAAGGCGCGTCGGGGGGGTCACTTCAAGACGTAGATCTTGTCAAACTGCCCACCGTCATTGAAGTGGCCCTTCTGCGCCTCGGACAGCGAGCCAAACAGCTCCTGCACCGTGAACAGTGGGATCGGCTTGAAGGCGCTGGCGTATTTCTTGAGGACCGCCGCGTTGCGCGGACGGATGTTGTGCCTGGCCGCGATCTCCTGGCCTTCTGGGGAATACAGGAAATCCAGGTAGGCCTTGGCCAGATCGGCCGTGCCTTTCTTGGCGATGGTGCGCTCGACCACCGCCACCGGGTTCTCGGCCACGATGCTGATAGACGGATACACGATATCCACCTTGTTCGCGCCGAATTCCTTGTCCACCGACACCACCTCCGACTCGAAGGTAATCAGCGCGTCGCCGATATTGCGTTGCAGGAAGGCGGTGGTGGCATCACGCCCGCCGCGCGCCAGCACCGGCACGTTCTTGAACAGTTTGGCCACGAAGTCGGCGGCCTGGGCGTCGGTACCACCTTTTTTCTTGATGTAGCCCCAGGCGGCCAGGTAGGCGTAGCGGCCATTGCCGCCGGTCTTGGGGTTGACCACCACGACCTTCACGTCGGGGCGAATGAGATCGTCCCAGTCCTTGATGTTCTTGGGGTTGCCGTTGCGGGTCAGGAACAGCATGGTCGACGTGGTGGGCGCCGCATTGTTCGGGAAGCGCCGCGCCCAGTCCTTGGCGACTACGCCTTTTTCGGCCAGGAACTCGATGTCGGTGGTGGTGTTGAAGGTGACCACGTCGGCGTCCAGGCCGTCGGCCACGGCGCGCGCCTGGGCCGAGGAGCCGCCATGGGCCTGGTCGATCTTCACGTCCTTGCCGGTGGCCTTCTTGTAGGCGGGCACGAAGGCGGCGTTGATGTCCTTGTAGAACTCGCGCGACACGTCATAGGAGACATTGAGCAGGGTTTGCTGGGCGCCGGCCAGGCCGCTGGCGGCCAGGACGACGGAGGCGATGAGGGTCTTGAATGCGAATTTCATGAGGAAGGAAGCTTCAGGGTTGTTCTTGAAGGGGCAGCCAGTGGCGCCGGCGTTCAGCGTCCCGGCTGCGCCGTCATGCGCAGGTAGGGCTTGACCACCCGGTACCCCTGCGGAAAGCGCCGGGCGAGTTCGGCGGGGTCCTGCAGGCTGGGGACGATGACCACGTCCTGGCCCTGTTGCCAGTTGGCGGGCGTGGCGACCTTGTGGGCGTCGGTCAGTTGCAGCGAGTCGATGACGCGCAGGATCTCGTCGAAATTGCGGCCGGTGCTGGCCGGATAGGTCAGCGTGGCGCGGATCACCTTGTCCGGGTCGATGATGAACACGCTGCGCACCGTGGCATTGGCCAGCGAGTTCGGGTGGATCATGTCGTACAGGGTGGCGACCTTGCGGTCGGCGTCGGCCAGGATCGGGAAGTTGACCGCGGTGCCCTGGGTTTCCTGGATGTCGCCCACCCAGGCCCGATGAGACTCGATCGGGTCGACGCTCAGGGCAAGGGGCTTGACGTTGCGCCGGGCGAATTCATCGGCCAGGGCTGCGGTCGTGCCCAGTTCGGTGGTGCACACCGGCGTGAAGTCCGCAGGGTGCGAGAACAGCACCACCCAGTGCGACCCGGCCCATTGGTGGAACGAAATCGGGCCCTCGGTGGAGTCCTGCTCGAAATCGGGGGCGGTGTCGCCCAGTCGAAGCGTGGCCATGGTTGATCTCCCATATAACGATGGCCTGAATTTTCGATTCCTGGTTATAAAAGGACAAGGAACATCTTGTTCTTTGCATATCTCCGGAGGCGCATAAGCCAGCGCATCAGCCCCCGGCAGCGGATGGCGCAACTTGAGCCGGCCCGGCCCGGCCAGGTCAGGTCAGAGCAGCGGGCGCAACTCCCGCGCGGCATCCTGCAGCACGGGCAGCAACTCCCGCGACAGGGTGTCACCCTGAGCGCGGGCGGATCCCACCACCACGTTCAGTGCCGCCACCGTGCGCCCCTGGGGGTCCCGCAGCGGCACGGCGAGGGCATGCACCCCGAGTTCATGGACCTGCGCCGCTTCGCAGTAGTCCTGCGCACGGACCTGATCCATCAAGCTGCGAAACGCCCGCGGCTCCACCGTCGTGTGGGCGGTGAAGCGCGCCAGCGTCCGACCCCGCAGCCAGGCGCCGAACTGCCCCTTGGGCAAAGACGCCAGCAGTACCTGCCCGGTGGACGTCGCGTGGGCGGGTAGGCGCGCGCCCAGGTGCACCCCATAGGCCAGCACCCGGGTCGGGCCGCTGCGAGCCACGATCACCACCTGGCCCTCGTCCAGGAGGGCCGCGGAGTACGAGTCACCGGTCTGCGCCGCCAGCCGGTTCAGGGTGGGCTGCAACGCACGCGGCAGCCGCGCGGAGGCCAGGTAACTGCCTGAAAAGCGCAGCACCTTGGGCGACAGCCAGAAATGGCTGCCGTCGGTCTCCAGGTAGCCCAGGTGGGCCAGGGTGAGCAGGTGCCGCCGCGCCGCCGCGCGCGGGATGCCCGCACGCGCGGCGGCCAGGGTGGCGTTCAGGCGCTGGCGCTCGGTGTCAAAGCTCTCCAGCACCGCCATCCCGCGGGCCATGCCCTCGATGTAATCGGCCTTGGCAATCGTCATGCTGCACGATCATCGCACAACTTGCACGCACAACGAGCAGCTCAGGGCACTATTGGCGCCGCGAGCAACTGATGAGGACATAAGCTCCACGGTTCAGGAGACAAAGCCATGAGAACCCAGGTTGCCATCATCGGCGCCGGCCCGTCCGGCCTGCTGCTCGGCCAACTGCTGCACAAGGCCGGCATCGACAACATCATCCTCGAGCGCCAGAGCGGCGACTACGTCCTCAGCCGCATCCGCGCGGGCATCCTGGAGCAGGTCACGGTGGACCTGATGCGCGAGGCTGGCGTCGCGCAGCGCCTGGATCGCGAGGGCGTCGTGCACCACAGCATCGAGCTGGTCTTCGCGGGCCGGCGCCACCCCATCGACGTGCATGGCCTGACCGGGGGCAAGGTGGTGACCGCCTATGGCCAGACCGAGCTCACCCGCGACCTCATGGACGCACGCGCCGCCGCCGGGCTGACCACGGTCTATGAAGCCGACGAGGTGACGTTGCACGACGTCGATGGCGCCACGCCGCGCGTGACCTACTGCAGGGACGGCCAGACCCATACGCTGGACTGCGACTTCATCGCCGGCTGCGACGGCTTTCACGGCGTGAGCCGGGCCAGCGTCAAGGACCGCGTGACTGAATACGAGAAGGTCTATCCCTTCGGCTGGCTCGGGGTGCTGGCCGACGTGCCACCGGTGTCGCCCCACGCCATCGTGTACGGCAACAGCGAGCGCGGCTTCTCGCTGTGCTCCATGCGCAGCATGACGCGCAGCCGCTACTATGTGCAGTGCCCGCTGACCGACAAGGTGGAGGACTGGAGCGACCCGCGGTTCTGGGACGAGTTGCGCAGCCGCCTGGACCCCGAGCTGGCCGAACGGATCGTTACCGGCCCCAGCATCGAAAAAAGCATCGCCCCGCTGCGCAGCTTCGTGGCTGAGCCCATGCGATTCGGCCGCCTGTTCCTGGCAGGTGACGCCGCCCACATCGTGCCACCCACCGGAGCCAAGGGCCTGAACCTGGCCGCCACCGACGTGAAGTACCTCTCGGGCGCCTTCATTGAGTATTTCCGCGAACGCAGCGCCGCGGGCATCGACACGTATTCGCAGCGGTGCCTGCGCCGCATCTGGAAGGCCGAGCGCTTCTCGTGGTGGCTGACGTCGCTGATGCACCGCTTTCCGGACACCGAAGGCTTCGGGCAGAAAGTGCAGGAGGCGGAACTGGATTACCTGGTCCATTCCCAGGCGCTGTCGACCTCCCTGGCGGAGAACTACGTCGGCTTGCCGCTGTGAGCGGTCAGGCCGCGGACTGCGACGACGTCGAGGGGGGCGGTGACTCCCCGGCGGGGGTCTCGCCCTGCATCGGTTCATCCGGGGCGTCGCCGCCGTCGCCGACCTTGCGTTCGGCCTTGGCGCGCAGCTTTTCCTCTTTCTTTTTCTTCTTGGCCAGTTCGCGTTGCCGCTTTTCGTATCCGTAGTTGGGTGTGGCCACTGGAGTTCCGTTTCGTCAATGTAATGGGGTCAATGTAAGCGATTCAGAGGGGCGCCGACAACGCGGCGGCGCTCCCGACCGTCAATTCAGCAGGGCCATCGCCTGGGCCAGGTCGGCCTGCAGGTCGGCCACCGCCTCCAGCCCGATCGAAAAGCGCACCAGCGTGCCGGCCCGGGCCCAGGTGCCTAGATCGGCGCTACGCATCGACGGCACGTCGTAGGGCACGACCAGGCTGATCGGTCCACCCCATGAATAACCCAGCTTGAAAAGGCGCAGACCATCACAGAAGGCATCCACCTGCGCTGGGGTGTACCGCGGCTGGAACACCACCGAAAACAATCCGGCCGCCAACCCCGTGCGTGCGCACAGCGCCTGCCAGTGCGCGTGACCCGGTGACTGCGGCCAGGCCGGGTGCAGCACCTCGGCGATCTCGGGGCGCGCCTGCAGCCAGCGCGCGACCTCACGCGCCGCCCGGTCGTGCGCGCGGTAACGCAGTTCGACGCTGGGCAGGGAACGCAACACGGCCTCGGCGTCATTGGCCGCCACGCCCAGGCCCAGGCGCATATGCGCCTGCTTGATCCGCAGGTGCAGCGCCTGGTCGCGCGTGACGACACTGCCCATGAGGACATCGCCGCCGCCGCTGGGGTACTTGGTGAGGGCCTGGACCACGATGTCGGCGCCCTGCCCGGTTCCGGCCTCACCCGCGAGGTCGAAGCCGTTGAATGCCAGGCCCGCGCCCCAGGTGTTGTCCAGGGCAGTGGGCACGCCGCGCTCACGGCAGACGGCAGCCAGTTCGGTCAGCGGGGGAAACTCCAGGGTGACCGACCCCGGCGCCTCCAGCCAGACCAGCTGCGTGCGTTCAGACACACGCGCGCGCAGGTCCTGCGGGTTCATGGGGTCGTAGCGCTGGTGGCCGATGCCCCACTGCGCCAGCTCCCCCTGGGCCAGGGCCAGCGAGGGGCCGTAGGCGTTGTCGGGCAGCAGCACCTCGCCGCCCGTCTTGAGCAGCGCGAGGTTGACGTTGGCGATCGCCGCCAGCCCGCTGGGCACCAGCACGCATTGCGCGCCTCCTTCGAGGGCGGCGATGCGTTCCTCGAGCAGGAAGGTGGTCGGTGTGCCGTGCAGGCCGTAGGTGTAGCCGGACTTGTCGCGCCAGTCGCGCGCGCGCATGGCGGCGACGTTGGGGAAGATGACCGTCGAGGCCTTGAAGATGCCGGGCTGCGGCGCGGCAAAGCCCGCAGGCGGGGCGTAGGGGTGGTGGATGAGGCCGGTGATGCGTTCAGGCATCGTGCGACTCTACTGCGGGCCACATGTCCCCGGCAAGGCGCGCGTCCGACCTTGTTGGCAACACCACGCTCAGATCTTCCACTTCTCGAGCAGGCGCTGCGGACCCAGCGCGTCGTAGCTCTCGAAGGGCTGGTGGATCCAGGGGTTGGTGGGCAGGAACTCGACCGAGTAGTCGGGTGTGAAGGTTGACAGGCCCTTGGTCCAGATCACCGCACTGCGCAGCTCGGTGATGGGTCTGTAGTTGTTTTTCAGGAGGTCCACCACCTTGAGCAGGGTATGACCGGAGTCGGCCAGGTCGTCCACCAGCAGCACCTTGCCGGCGATCTCGCCCTTGGGTGTGGTGATGTAGCGGGCGATGTCCAGGTTGCCCTGCACCGTGCCGGCCTCGGCGCGGTAGGAGCTGGTGGACATGATGGCCAGCGGCTTGTCGAAGATGCGGCTGAGGATGTCGCCAGGCCGCATGCCCCCGCGCGCCAGGCACAGGATGGTGTCGAATTCCCACCCCGACTGGTGCACGCGGATCGCGAGCTTCTCGATCAGGTTGTGGTACTCGTCGTAGCTCACATACAGGTGCTTGCCGTCTTCAGTCAACATCGCTCGGGTCTCCTTCGTTCTGTTCGTCTGGTGCGGTGCTGGACATGCGCCCGAGGTCTCCCCTCTCCCCTTCCAGGGCCACCGCGGATCCGGCTCCGCCGGTCCGCCGGAGGCGCCCCCTTGAGGGGGAAGCGCCAAAGGCGCTTCGGGGGTGAGCCCTACTCCGCCAGGTAGGGGTGTCGCATCATGATCGTATGGTCGCGGTCGGGGCTGGTCGAGATCATGGCGATGGGCACACCGGTGACCTGCTCGATGCGCTGCAGGTACAGGCGCGCATTCACCGGCAAGCGGTCGTAGTCGGTCACACCCACGGTGCTGTCGGACCAGCCTTCCATCGTTTCGTAGATCGGCTTGCAGCGGGCAATTTCGTCGGCGCCCAGCGGCAGGATGTCGGTGGTCTCGCCATCGAGCTCGTAGCCGATGCACAGCTGCAGGTGTTCAATGCCGTCCAGCACGTCCAGCTTGGTGATGCACAAACCCGACAGGCCGTTGACCTGGGCACTGCGTTTGAGCAGCGCGGCGTCGAACCAGCCGCAACGACGCGAGCGGCCGGTGGTCACGCCTTTCTCGGCACCGACGGTGGACAGGTGGTAGCCCACGGTGCCGGGCTTCTCCCAATCGAGCTCGGTGGGGAACGGGCCACCACCCACCCGGGTGCAATAGGCCTTGGTGATGCCCAGGATGTAGTGCAGCATGCCCGGGCCCACGCCCGAGCCGGCGGCGGCGTTGCCAGCCACGCAATTGCTGGAGGTGACGTAGGGGTAGGTGCCATGGTCGACATCGAGCAGGGTCCCCTGCGCGCCCTCAAACAGCAGATTGGCGCCATTGCGATGCGCCTCGTTCAGTTCGCGCGAGACGTCGGCCATCATGGGTTTGAGCTGCTCGCCCAGACGCAGCGCCTCTTCCAGCGTGGCCTGGTAGTCGACGGCGGGGGCGTGCAGAAAGGTGGTAAGCACGTGGTTGTGCAACTCCAGCACCACCTTGAGTTTCTGGGCGAAGCGCTCGGGGTGCTTGAGGTCCTGCACGCGCAGCGCTCGGCGCGCGATCTTGTCTTCGTAGGCCGGACCGATGCCGCGGCCGGTGGTGCCGATCTTCTCGGCGCCACCCTTTTCGCGCAGCGCCTCGCGGGCGATGTCCAGGGCCGCGTGGAACGGCAGGATCAGCGGACAGGCCTCGGAGATGCGCAGGCGCGAGCGCACCTCGACACCCGCCTTCTCCAGGCCGGCGATTTCCTCGAACAGCTTGGACACGGACAGCACCACGCCGTTGCCGATGTAGCACTTGACGCCGGGGCGCATGATGCCCGAGGGGATCAGGTGCAGAGCGGTCTTGACGCCGTTGATCACCAGCGTGTGGCCGGCGTTGTGGCCGCCCTGGAAGCGCACCACGCCCTGGGCGCTCTCGGTGAGCCA
>JBEGVR010000260.1:0-5324 GCA_041178265.1 Pseudomonadota bacterium
TCGTATCGGTTCAGGGCGTATTCCTTGGGCTCGGGCGCGACATGGCGAAAGTGCACCGACTGCCCCGAAAACGGCCCGATTCCGCTGGCGATGAACAGCAGCCAGGACAGCATCTGGCCCCGCTCTGGGCTGCGCAGGTCGGTGGGCACGAACCGGCCTTCGCGGTCGGCCAGGTACAACAGGATGGCGTTGCTGTCGAAAATGGGCGTGCCGCCGTCCACGAGGGCGGGCACCTTGGCGTTGGGGTTGACGGCCTGGTAAGTGGCGGAGAACTGCTCGCCCTTGCGCGTGTCCACCGCAATGGCCTCATAGGGCAGCCCGAGTTCCTCGAGTAGCAAGGCGACCTTCATCGGGTTGGGTGCGGTGTTGTAGAAGAACTGCAGCATGGAAAGGGGCTCCGTGAATGGGGGGCAAGGCAGTGGGGGGCAGGGGCGTCGTGGTGACGGCGCTCACGAAGCATAAGGTGCGCGGTGCGCGGCGAAAGTCATTTTCGCGACTGGCCCCCATTCACGAGGTCCGGTGCGCCTGCTGGGGCGCGATGCGCGCAGGCATCGCGGCGCTGAATCAGCAAGGGCCGAATCGCCCACCCGGAGACTGCGGATTGCGGTCCGCCGCACAATGCAGGACCCTGCGTGACCCGGAGCCCGTAATGACCGAACGACTTGCCCAACTCGCCTACGAGGAACTGCCCGCGTCGGTACGCCCCTTGGCGGACGACATCCTCAAGGTGTCCAGCGCGGCGCTGGGTGGCCCCTACAACGCCCTGCTTCGCAGCCCCGACATGGCGCGGCGCTGCTTCGACCTGCTCGATTACCTGCGCTTTCGCACCTCGGTGGACAAGCGCTTGAACGAGTTCGCAATCCTGATCCAGGCCCGCATCGCCAATGCGCAGTACGAGTGGTGGGCCCACGAGCCGATCGCGCGCCGCGCTGGCCTGCCCGACCCTGTGATGGACGACCTGCGTGCGTGCCGCCGGCCCGCCACCATGCAGGAGGACGAGCGACTGGTGTACGACTTTTGCGTGCAGCTGTCGCTCAATCACCGCGTGCCTGATGCCCTCTGGCAGGAGGCGATGACCCGCATGGGTGAACAGGCGGTGGTCGACCTGACGGTGCTGTCGGGAACCTACACGATGGTGTCCATGCTGCTCAATGCGACCCAGGTGGGTATCCCCAACGGGGGACATCCCCCTCTGCATGAACGGGATCCGCTGGAGATCCGTAGACTGCTTCTTGCCTGAGCCAGCACCGGGCCGGCTTTCCAGAAACAGACCCAGGAGACATCCATGACTACACGTACCGTTGTTGCGTCGCCAGTTCGGCGCGCCCTGCTCGCCGTATGCATTGCCGCTGCCGGACTGAATGCAGCAGCCCAGGATTTTCCCAATCGTCCCCTCACGATGGTGATGCCCTACGCCGCGGGTGGCCCGGGTGACGCCATCACCCGCGTGTTCGCGGGCGCGATGCAGAAGATCCTGGGACAGCAGGTGCAGGTGGAGAACCCGGCCGGCGCCTCCGGCAGCATCGGCACCGCGCGCGTGGCGCGGGCCCGACCCGACGGCTACACGCTGCTGATGATCCATGTGAGCCACGCCACCAATACGGTGATGTTCAGGAACCTTCCGTACAGCTCGGTCGACGACTTCGAGCCGATCGGCTCGGCCACCAGCGGCCCGATGCTGATCGCGACCCGCGCGAATTTTCCAGCCAAGGACCTGGGCGAATTCATCGCCTACCTGCGCGCCAACCAGGGCAAGGTGAGCCTGGCCCATGCGGGCGTGGGCTCGGCCTCGCATTTGTGCGGGCTCATGATGATGAACACGCTCAACGTCAAACTCAACGAGATTCCCTACAAGGGGACCGGACCGGCACTCAACGACCTCCTGGGTGGCCAGGTCGACGTGCTGTGCGACCAGACCTCGGGCACGGTGCCCTCGATCAAGTCAGGCCGCATCAAGGCCTATGCCGCGGCGGGAAAGGCACGCCTGCCGCAGCTGCCTGACCTGCCTGCGATCTCCGAGGCCGGTGTGCAGGGCTTTGACATCAATATCTCGTTCGGCCTGTATGCCCCCAAGGGCACGCCGCGACCGGTGCTGGACCAGCTGACCGCAGCGTTGCAGAAGGCGGTGGTCGATCCTGAAGTGCGCCAGCGCCTGGAGGGCATGGGCGTGGCTGCCGTGCCGCCCGAGCGGGCGCGGCCCGAGGCGCTGCGCGCCCACCTGAAAAACGAGATCGACCTCCTGGGAGGTCTGCTGGTGAAGGCGGGCATCAAACCCGAGTGACGTCGGCGCACGACTCCCCCGAGGTCGGCAGCTGGCTGCCCTTGGCGGTCACGTTGGCGATCCAGGCGATGGTGGCCATGGCGCAGATCACCGTGCCGGTGATGGCGCCGCAGGTGGCCGCGAGCCTGGGCATCTCGGCCGCGCTGGTGGGCGTGTTCGTGTCCATTTCCTATGTGGGGGCCATGCTGGCCAGCCTCACCGGCGGCATGGCCGTCACCCGCTGGGGCGCGATGCGCGTGAGCCAGTGGGGGCTGGTGACCTGTGCCGCGGGCCTGGTCCTGTGCAGCCTCGGTTGGCTGCCGGCCATGGCACTGGGCGCATTCATCATCGGCCTGGGCTACGGGCCCATCACGCCAGCCAGCTCGCACATCCTGGCGCGCACCACCGCGCCGCAGCGCCTGTCGCTCGTGTTTTCCATCAAGCAGACCGGTGTGCCGGTGGGCTTCATGATGGGCGGCGCGATCATGCCCTCGCTGATGCTGATGACGCACTGGCAGGCGAGCCTCCTGATCGTGGCCATTGCCTGTGGGGTGTGTGCCGTCGTCAGTCAACCCCTGCGTGCCGGCTTCGACGGCGATCGCAACCCGATGCAGGTCATGCGCCTGGCCAGCCTGGTCGAACCGATCCGGCTGGTGCTGGGGCATCCGACGCTGGCCACCTTGGCAGCCTGTTCGTTCCTGTTTTGCATCGTGCAGATGTCGCTGACCACCTACCTGGTGACTTTCCTGCATACCGAACTGGCCTACGGGCTGGTGGCTGCGGGCCTGGTGCTGTCGTTCTCGCAAATGGGCGGGGTCGGCGGCCGCATCGTCTGGGGTTACGTGGCGGACCGCGGGCTCGGGGCGTTGCGCACGCTGGTGATGCTGGCCGGCCTGATGGCGGCTTGCGCCCTGGCCACCGCGCTGTTCACGCCCCAGGTGCCGCGCGCCGTGGTGATCGTGGTCCTGGTGGTGTTCGGTGCCTCGGCCATCGGCTGGAACGGCGTGTACCTGGCCGAGGTGGCTCGGCGCGCCCCGCCCGGGCAGGCCAGCCTGGCCACCGGCGGGACGCTGGCCTTCACCTTCATGGGCGGACTGGTGGGACCTTCGGTGTTCGGCGGCTTGTCCTCGCTCTTTGGCGCCTACCGCGCGGGTTACCTGACGCTGATGGTGATCGCCATGGCCAGCGGTACCCTGCTGGTCTGGAACCACCAGCGCGGGCGCTGACCCGTCCCCCGCTCAGTCCTCGAGCTGGGCGCTGGCTTGCATCGTCATCCAGCCCTCGTGGTCCTGCGACCAGAGTGAGACCGTGCGCCCGTCCGCCGATGGTGCGCCACGGACCTGCATGGGGTGGCCGTCGAAGGTGGGACGCAGGGCCTTGAATTCGAAGCGGCGCATGCGCGCCTGCGGACGGGCGCGCGCGACCAGGTCTGCCAGCAGCGTCGCGATCAGCGGGCCGTGCACCACGAGGCCGGGGTAGCCCTCGACCTCGGTGACGTAGCGGCGGTCGTAGTGGATGCGGTGGCCGTTGAAGGTGAGCGCCGAGTAGCGAAACAGCAGCGTGTCGTCGGGGGTCGATTCGCGCTGCCACGCCGCCTCGGCCGGCGCCGCGACCGGCGCGGGTGCAGGCTCACCGGGCTGGGGCGCGGCGCGGTAGACGATGTCGTGTTCCTCGGTGAGGGCCAGGCCATGCCGGTTGCTGATCTCGTGGCGGACCCCGACGAACAGCAGGTCGCCGCTGCGCCCCGACTTGTGGGTGACCGACTGGATGCGCGAGATGCGGTGCACCGGGTCGCCCACGCGCAAGGGGTTGTCGACGTCCCAGGCCAGGCGCCCGCCCGCCCACATGCGCCGCGGCAGGGGCGCGGGTGGCAGGAAGCCGCCGCGGCGCGCGTGGCCATCGGGGCCGATCTCGCGCGCCTTGTGCATTGGCAGGAAGAACAGCCAGTGCCACAGCGGCGGCAGTGGCGTGCCGGCATGGGGTGGGCTGTCGTCGCGATCGAGCGTGGCCGAGAGGGCGCGCAGCGGCGCGGGCGTGACCAGGTCGTCCAGGGTCTCGGTCTTGCCGACCCAGGACTGCAGGTGGGCGAGCAGGGCGGGATCGAGGCGGTCAGGTAAAGCGGCCATGCCCCGATCTTCGCTCAGGATCGAGACCCGCCGTCGCAGGGATGCTCACTGCACCACGATGCTGATATCGGGCGGGGAGGGGTAGGGGACCGTCGCAATGCACATCAGCCCCTGCGATGTCCCAAAGCGGACAGAGACATTCGGCATGGACGCCGTCCTGGAAATGGTCAGGGGTGAGGACAGCGCAGTGATGATCTTCAACTGGGATTTGGTGGGCGAGTCGTACCAGGTGATGCCGAGCGCCGCCATCGCGGCGTCCAACGTACCACCCGGGTTGGTGTTGGGGACGGAGAGCGTCTGCGAGGTCACGGCGCTGCACCCTGTGGCCGTGCCGGAAATCGTGAAACTGCGGCTTGCGATGACCTGGATGTGGGTGTAGTTGCCGGCGGTGACGCTGTCGAAGTTGGCATAGGAGCCGATCGCGCTGCCCACGGCGGCCGAGGCGATATCGAAGGACTGCGCGGACGACCCCACCGTGACCGGACTGGAGCAGCTCGAGTCCTGGCACAGGGCAACCGACTGCACGTTGACTTCATACTTGGTTGCGGTACCGCAAGTGCCGCCCAACGCAGTCGCCAGGCAGGCCGCGCTTGCCGTCCCGGCGCACAGGAGGGACCCGACGAAAAGCAATGGCTTGATCATGGCCTCAATCCTTCCTGGCGATCACGATGCCGCCCGATTTGCGCTCGACCACCATGTCGTTCTGCCGGCGTACCTTGTCCAGGGTGTGCAGGGTCAGGTCACGCGCTTGCAGCGCCGTGCCCGATCGGCCGGCAGCCATGAGGTTGGTGGAGATGCCGTTGCCCGGGTTGGCGCCCGGCGTCCAGGTCAGGCGCGCAAACGTGCGGCCGTTGTTGTAGTTGTCGTGGGTGCGGCCCAACTCCATCGACCAGGTGGCCGACAGGTTGCCTCGCAGCAGGAAGGTGTCCCCCTTGAGG
>JBEGVR010000261.1:0-8588 GCA_041178265.1 Pseudomonadota bacterium
CGGCGTCCTTGATCCCCTTGGAGATCTCGACGCCGGAACTCACGTCAACGGCCAGCGTCCTGCAACGCGGCCGCACCTGCGCGATGCCGTCGCCCACATTTGCAGGTGTCAACCCACCAGACAAGACGAGGTGAGCGTTGACGCTTGGTGGAAGAAGTGACCAATTGAATGCCTTGCCGCCGCCGCCGTAGCCCTCGACATGGGCGTCAAGGAGCAGGGCCCGGGCGTGGGAGAAATCAGAGGCGAATGCTAGCAAATCGAAGGTGGCCGCCGCTTGCAGGGGGATACGGGCGGACCTGAGGTAGGGACGGGCACCGCCCGCGGTGGCGGCCAGGCAGTCCGCGGGCGTCTCGTCGCCATGGAACTGGGCCCAGGCGCCGGGCACCTGGTCGCAGGCGGCAGCGACCTCGGCGGCGGGCGCATTGACGAACAGCAGCACCGGCGCCACGAAGGGCGGCAACCGGCGCGCGAGTTCGGCGGCCCGCGCGGGGCTCACGTGGCGCGGGCTCTTGTCGTACAGGACAAAGCCGACCGCGTCGGCGCCCGCCTGCACGGCCGCGTCCACGTCCTGCTCACGCGTGAGGCCGCAAATCTTGATGCGGGTTTGTCTCCCCCCCGAAGCGCCTTCGGCGCCTCCCCCCCAGGGGGGCGCCCCCAGCGGACCGGCGGAGCCGGCTCCGCGCGGGCCTTGGTCTTGCGTGTTTTGCGCGCTGGCCATGGTGAGTATTCCTGGATTGGCTAGGGCAACCAATCATAGGGGGGCGTCTGGCTGGGCAGGTTCCAGACGGGGTCGTAGACCGGCCCCAGAAAGTACAGGCCGTCGGGCGAGAACGTCGGGGCGGCGGCGTCGCGGCTGCGGGCGGCCAGGACCTCGGACATCCACTGCGGCGGCTGCAGGCCCTGGCCCACCACCACCAGGCAGCCCATGATGTTGCGGATCATGTGGTGCAGGAAGGCATTGGCCTCGAACTCGAAGCGCCAGTAGGGGCCACGCCGCATGATGTCGATGCGCTGCATCGTCTTGACCGGCGACCGGGCCTGGCAGCCCGAGGCGCGGAACGACGTGAAGTCATGCTCGCCACGCAGTGCCCCCGCCGCGGCTTGCATCGCCCCGGCGTCCAGGGGCCGGAACACCCAGCCGACCCGACCGGCTTCCACGCTGGGACGCACGGCGGATTCCAGCAGCACGTAGGCGTAGCGGCGCGCCACGGCACTGGCCCGGGAGTGGAACTGCGCGGGCACGGGCTGGGCCCATTGCACCGCGATGTCCGGCGGCAGGAAGGTGTTGGTGCCACGCACCCAGGAAAAGGCCTCGCGCTGCAGGCGTGTGTCGAAGTGCACCACCTGCATCAGGCCGTGCACACCGGCGTCCGTGCGGCCGGCGCAGACCGTGGCGATGGGCTCGGTCGCAAACTGCGAGAGGGCTGCCTCGAGCTGGTCCTGGACGGTATCGCCCGAAGGCTGGCTCTGCCAGCCCTCGTAGCCCTGCCCGTTGTAGCTGATGCCCAGGGCCCAGCGTTGCAGGCCCGGATGGACTGCCTCGGCCGCGCCTGTGGAAGGCTGCGGGCTCAACCGAGCTCGGCGAGCAGGCGTTGGGCCCGCCCCCGCAGGTCGCCATCGGCCTCGGCCAGGACTTCCTGCACCAGGCTGCGCGCGCCGTCCACGTCGCCGATGGCGTGGAACTCCTCGGCCAGGGACAGCTTGGTCGCCAGGGCGTCGGCGCCGGCGGACCCCGGCTCGCTGGAGGCGGGATCCTGCAGGTCCAGTGACAGGCCCGCGAGGTCGAAGTCGAGCGCGTTCGAATCGGCCTTTGCGGCAGGCGCCGGACCGGGCTCGAGGTCGGAGAAATCGAAGGGGCTGCCTGCGGCCTCGGCCGCCGGTGGCGGAGTGGGACGGGGCCGGAACGAGGCGACGTCCAGGTCCAGCCCCTCAGGCAGGGCAGGCGCGGGGACAGGGGCCGGCTGCGGCGACTGCGCCATCGCAGGCGATGTGGAGGCCCGGCTCATGTCCGCAGGGGCCGGCACCCCCGCGCCCGAATACAGCGGGTTGCCCGGATCGAGTTCCAGGCCCTGGCTGGCGATCTGGGTCCAATGCGGCCCGCTTCCCCCGGTCAGCGCATGGGCGTCGCGGGCGATCGCCTCGAATGCGTCCACATCGTGGCGGCGGGCCAGGATTTCGAGCAGCTTGGCGTGGATCGCCAAGCGCTGGGGCGTGGCCTGCAGGGCCTCGCGCAGGATTTCTTCGGCTTGCAGGTCACGTCCATAGGCCAGGTAGACATCGGCTTCGGCCACCGGGTCGACGTCGCCGGCCGCATCGATCTGGCTGGGTGAGTACAGCATCGAATTGCCGGCTTCGGAGGTGTCGATGCGCTGGCCGCCGCTGCCGCCGAAGAATGAATCGGGCGCGAGCTTGTCCCCGGCCGCGTCGGTCTCAAAGCCGGCCGGCGCGCGACGGACCTGCTGCTGGCGGTACAGCGCCACCCCGAGCAGCAGGGCCAGCAACACGCCGACCGCTGCCGGAAGCATCGGGTTGGCCAGCAGGTCCATGAGCCGGTTGTCGTCGGTGGCAGGCGCAGCGGCCGCCGATGCTGTGCCTGCCGCGGCCCCCGGGGCCGGGAGGGTAGCGGGCACCGGGATGCCGGCCGGGTTGGCCGAGGCGGATGACGCCGCCGACGCCGCCGCAGCCGAAGCGGGGGTGGCCAGGGTGGCGGATTCGCTGCCCAGGCGCTTGAGTTCGGCGATGTTGCGATCGAGCTCGGCGGCCCGGGTGGCGGCCTCGCGTTCGGCGCGTTCGCGCGCAATGCGGTCCTCGCTGGCCTTGCCGTCGCGAGCGCGTTCTTCGATGGCGCCCTTGGACAGCGTCAGTCGGTCCGGGGTGGCGGGTGCGGGTTTTTTCTCTTCGACCCTTGCCTGCACCTGGCCCGTGGTGGCGCGCCCGGGCGGGGCGGCGCCACCGGTTGCAGGACGCTCAGTGACGCCGGCGGCCAGGCGCTGCTTGAATTCGTTGAAGTCCTTGCTCTGGGCGATCACGGTCTGACGCGCCTGGGCCGCGCCGACGGCAGCGGCCTCGGCTTCATTGGGCAGTTCGAGCACGGCGCCAGCCTTGAGCCGGTTCACGTTGCCGCCGATGAAGGCGTCGGGGTTGGCGCGCAGCAGCGACACCAGCATCTGGTCCAGGGAGACGGTGCCAGGCTTGGCGGCCGCCGCGATGGCGGAGGCGGTTTGCCCGCTCTGAACGGTGACCCGCCGCTGGGGCGCCGGGACGCTGGGGGCCGGTGCTGGGGCGGACGCTGTGGGTGCTGCAGGCGGGGGCGCGGCGGCGGGCGCGGGGGCCGCGGGCAAGGGGGCCACTGCGGCAGCAGGCGGTGCCTCGGCGGCCTGCGGGGCTGCCGCTGGCGCGACCTGTGCGGCAATGGGTACCGGGGGGGCGGCCGGTCCCGACTGACGCAGGCTGGGCGGGTCGAACAGCAGCGTGTACTCGCGCACGATGCGCCCCGTCGGACTGCTGGCTTCGAGGATCAGGTCGATGAAGGGTTCATTCACCGCCCGGTCGCTGGACAGGCGCAGGAAATAGCTGCCGTTGGGGCGCTGCTGGAGGCTGATCTGGAGGTCCGCGAGGGCCGCGCTGCGCTCCATGCCAGCCGCGCGGAAGGCCTCGGGGCTGCCCAGCGCCGTGCGCAGGTTGACGACCTCGTCTGGGGTGATCTGAGGGATGTCGATCTCGGCGCGCAGGGGTTCGCCCAGTGCCGACTGGACGGTGACGCGCCCCAGCGACACGGCCTGAGCCTGCGGCGCGGCCAGGCCCAGGGCCAGGGCGGTGGCCAGGGCCAGGACGGCGGCACGCCAGGCGCTGGGCGCGGCTGGCGCGGGGCGACGGACTGCTCGGCGCGCGGGCAGCGTGGAACTCATGGTGCGGGGATGCGTCTGGAAACAGGCTGAACCGAAATGACCATAACAGTAATGCAAGAGGGTGACAAGACGATCCGGCCGGGTGGCACCTTCAGGCGTCCAGAAGGATGCGCAGCATGCGCCGCAGGGGCTCGGCGGCGCCCCACAGCAGCTGGTTGCCAATGGTGAAGGCGCCCAGGTACTCCGGGCCCATGGCCAGCTTGCGGATGCGGCCCACCGGGATGCCCAGGGTGCCTGTGACGGCCACCGGGGTCAGGCCTGCCAGCGTGGATTCGCGGGTGTTGGGAATGACCTTGACCCAGGCGTTGTCGGCGGCGATCAGGGTCTCGATATCGGCCACGGGCACATTCTTCTTCAGCTTGAAGGTCAGGGCCTGGCTGTGGCAACGCATGGCGCCGACGCGCACGCAAAAGCCGTCGACCGGCACCGCGGGGGTGCCAAAGCCCGGACCCTGGCCCAGGATCTTGTTGGTCTCGGCGCTGCCTTTCCATTCCTCGCGGGACATGCCGTCCCCGAGATCCTTGTCGATCCAGGGAATGATCGAGCCGCCCAGGGGCACACCGAAGTGCGCGGTCTCGGCCGCTGAGAGGGACTGCTGGCGGGCCAGGACCTTGCGGTCGATCTCGAGGATGGCCGACTTGGGGTCGTCCAGCAGCGACTTGACGTCGGCATTGATCGAGCCGAACTGCGTGAGGAGTTCGCGCATGTGCTGCGCACCGCCCCCCGACGCCGCCTGGTAGGTCATGGAGGACATCCACTCGACCAGGCCCGCCTTGAACAGGGCGCCCACACCCATGAGCATGCAGCTCACGGTGCAATTGCCACCCACCCAGTTGCGCCCGCCCTGGGCCAGGGCGTTGCGGATCACCGGCATATTGACCGGGTCCAGGATGATGACCGCGTCGTCCTTCATGCGCAGGGTGGAGGCGGCGTCGATCCAGTGGCCCCTCCAGCCCGCAGCGCGCAGCTGGGGGTAGACCTCGGTGGTGTAGTCGCCGCCCTGGGCGGTGACGATGACCTCGCACTTTTTGAGGGCCTCGATGTCGTGGGCGTCCTTGAGGGTGGTCTCGTTTTTGGCCATGGCCGGGGCCTTACCGCCGGCGTTGGAGGTGGAGAAGAACACCGGCTCGATCAGGCCGAAATCGCCTTCGGCCTGCATGCGGTCCATGAGGACCGAACCGACCATGCCGCGCCAGCCGACCAGGCCGACCAGGGGGTGGTTCTTGAGGGTCATCGTCATCGCCCTTTCTGAATGGGTTCGTGGGGCCGGTCTCCCCGGCTCGTCGGGGCCGGGGCGGGCGCGACGAACCGGAGCCGGGTCAGCTCTTGGTGGTGGTCTTGGTAATGGTCTTCGTGAGGGCCGCCACGACCGCGTCACCCATCTCACGGGTGCCGACGCGGGTGGTGCCTTGCGAATGGATGTCCGCCGTACGCAGGCCCTGGGCGAGCACGTGCTTGACCGCCGACTCGATACGGTCGGCGGCCTGGGGCTGGTTCAGGGAGTAGCGGAGCATCATGGCAGCGGACAGGATTGTAGCCAGCGGGTTGGCCACGCCCTTGCCGGCGATGTCGGGGGCGGAGCCGTGCGAGGGCTCGTACAGGCCCTGGTTGCCGGCGTTCAGGCTGGCCGAGGGCAGCATGCCGATGGAGCCCGTGAGCATGGCGGCTTCGTCGGACAGGATGTCGCCGAACATGTTGCCGGTGACGACCACGTCGAATTTCTTGGGCTCTTTCACCAGCTGCATCGCGGCGTTGTCCACGTACATGTGGTCCAGGGCGATGTCGGGGTATTGCTTGCCGACCTCGGTGACCACGTCCTTCCACAGCTGGAAGGTCTCGAGCACGTTGGCCTTGTCCACACTGGTGACGCGCTTGTGTCGCTTGCGGGCGGCCTGGAAGGCCACGTGCGCGATGCGCTCGATCTCGGGGCGCGAGTAGCGCATGGTGTCGAAGGCTTCCTCGGCGCCAGGGAAATGGCCATCGGTGGACACGCGCCGGCCCCGCGGCTGGCCGAAGTAGATGTCGCCTGTGAGCTCGCGGATGATCAGGATGTCCAGGCCGGCGATGAGTTCGGGCTTGAGGCTGGAGGCGTGCACCAGCTGCTCATAGCAGATGGCGGGGCGGAAGTTGGCAAAGAGGCCCAGGTTCTTGCGCAGGCCCAGGATGGCCTGTTCGGGGCGAAACTGGCGCTCCAACTGGTCGTACTTCCAGTCGCCGACGGCGCCAAAGAGCACCGCGTCAGATTCCTTGGCCAGCTTCAGGGTGGCCTCGGGCAGGGGATGGCCGTGCGCGTCATAGGCCACACCGCCGACCAGGGCGGTTTCCATCTCGAACTTCAGGTCCAGGACCTTGAGCACCTTGACGGCCTCGGCGACGATTTCGGTGCCGATGCCGTCACCCGGCAGGACTGCGATCTTCATGGGGTCTTTATCCGTGGAGGGTGTGGGCCAGCCAGGGCTTGGTGGCCAGGCGCTGGGCTTCGAAAGCCCGGATCTTGTCGGACTGGCGCAGGGTCAGGCCGATATCGTCGAAGCCGTTTGTCAGGCAGTACTTGCGGAAAGCCTGCACCTCAAAGGGCAGCTCCTGGCCGCCCTGGGGCTTGACGACGACCTGGCGCTCGAGGTCGACGGTGAGTTCATAGCCAGGGAAGGCCGACACTTCGTCGAACAGCGTGGCCACCTGCGCCTCGGACAGCACGATGGGCAGCACGCCGTTCTTGAAGCAGTTGTTGAAGAAGATGTCGGCGAAGCTCGGGGCGATCAGCGCCCGAAAGCCGTACTGCTGCAGGGCCCAGGGCGCATGCTCGCGCGACGAGCCGCAGCCGAAGTTCTTGCGCGCCAGCAGCACCGAGGCGCCTCTGTAGCGGGGCTGGTTCAGGATGAAGTCGGGATTGGGCTTGCGCGAGGCCGGATCCTGACCGGGCTCGCCCGGGTCGAGGTAGCGCCATTGGTCAAACAGGTTGGGGCCGAAGCCCGTCTTGCGGATCGACTTGAGGAACTGCTTGGGGATGATGGCGTCGGTGTCGACGTTCTCGCGGTCGATCGGGCCGACCAGTCCCTTGTGGACGGTGAATTTTTCCATGGGATTACTTCTTCTTGGCGGCGTCTTCGAGCGCGCCGCCGGCCTTCTGGACGTCCTTGCCGATGCCCTCGAGGGTGTTGCAGCCAGCCAGGGCGAAGATGGCGACGAGCAGGGTGGCGATCAGCTTCATGGGATGCTCCTTCAGACGAATTGGCGGATGTCGACGAAATGACCGTGCACCGCAGCGGCGGCCGCCATGGCGGGGGACACGAGGTGGGTGCGGCCGCCCGCGCCTTGGCGGCCTTCGAAGTTGCGGTTGCTGGTGGAGGCGCAGCGCTCGCCAGGCTCGAGGCGGTCGGCGTTCATGGCCAGGCACATCGAGCAGCCCGGTTCGCGCCATTCGAAGCCGGCGGCCTTGAAGATCTCGTGCAGGCCCTCGCGCTCGGCCTGTTCCTTGACCAGGCCCGAGCCTGGCACGACCAGCGCCAGCTTGACGTTGCGGGCGACCTTGCGGCCCAGTTTCTTGACCATGGTGGCGGCTTCACGCATGTCCTCGATACGGCTATTGGTGCACGAGCCGATGAAGACCTTGTCGACATGGATGTCGGCGATTGCCTTGCCGGGCGCCAGGCCCATGTAGGTCAGGGCGCGCTCGATGGCGCTGCGCTTGCCGGCGTCCTTTTCCTTGTCGGGATCGGGCACGCGGGCGTCCACGCCCAGCACCATCTCGGGCGAGGTGCCCCAGGTGACCTGCGGCAGGATCTGCGCCGCATCGAGTTCGACTACCGCGTCGAATCTGGCATCGGGGTCGGAGTGCAGGGTGCGCCAGTAGGCGACCGCCTGGTCCCACTCGACACCCGTGGGGGCCAGGGGGCGACCCTTGATGTAATCGATCGTCTTGTCGTCCACGGCCACCAGCCCCGCGCGCGCGCCAGCCTCGATGGCCATGTTGCACACGGTCATGCGGCCCTCCATGGACAGCGAGCGGATGGCCGAGCCGCCAAACTCGAGGGTGTAGCCGGTGCCGCCGGCGGTGCCGATGCGGCCGATGATGGCCAGCACCACGTCCTTGGCGGTGACGCCGCGGGCCAGCTGGCCCTCGACCTTGATCAACAGGTTCCGGGCCTTCTTGGCCAGCAGGGTCTGGGTGGCCATCACGTGTTCGACCTCGGAGGTGCCGATGCCGTGGGCCAGCGCGCCGAAGGCGCCGTGGGTGGAGGTGTGCGAATCGCCGCAGACCACCGTCATGCCCGGCAGCGTGGCGCCCTGCTCGGGGCCGATCACGTGCACGATGCCCTGGCGCTTGGACAGGAAGGGGAAGAAGGCGGCCGAGCCGGATTCCTTCATGTTGGCATCGAGCGTGGTGATTTGCTCTTTGCTGATCGGGTCGGTGATGCCGTCGTAGCCCAACTCCCAGCCGGTGGTGGGGGTGTTGTGGTCGGCCGTCGCCACGATGGAGCTGACGCGCCAGACTTTGCGGCCGGCTTGGCGCAGGCCCTCAAAGGCTTGGGGGCTGGTGACTTCATGCACCAGATGGCGGTCGATGTACAAAACGGAGGTGCCGTCTTCTTCGGTGTGGACGACGTGTTCGTCCCAGATCTTGTCGTAAAGCGTGCGTGCCATGGGGTTTCCTTGCTGTGCAGTCTGTCATTTTATGCC